>JADZEY010000001.1 GCA_020850315.1 Armatimonadota bacterium
GCAGTTGCTGATAGATCATTTTGGGGATCTGGCGGGAGCGAGTGGAGATAGCTTCGCGGAGATGTTCTTCAACGAAGTTGGAGGTTCGGATGGAGCGTTTGATAGCCTGCGAAGAGATGCGGGCGCGATTAACCCCGCCGAACACCGCCGATTTTGGGCGGCCCAAATCGTCGCGGTTCAAGTTGGCGGGGGAGTGCGAAGTCAGTGAATGAAGCTCGATGATCATGATTGTATTCTCCTTGAAGGGAAGTATTGGTTAGTTGTTTTCGGCATCGTCTGTGGTGTTCTCGGTATCGGCTTTGCCATCGGCAGCATCCTTCGCGGCTTTTCCGCGAGCGCGGAAGAAGTCGGCGGCCCAAGCATCAACGGCATTTTTTGCTTGGTCTGGCGTTCCGAACAGGAAGTGATGGAATCGGTAAGTTTCTTTGGTCCAATCCACCACGGCCCCCTCGTGTTCGGTGGTTTGCAGGGCGCGGCGCAATGCCTCCAATCGGCCCGATGGAGGGGTTGTGACAAACCGGGCAAATCGGGTATCGCTTAACCCCGATTGCAGCAATGCCTTGCCAAAGGGGGCCGGCGCGCCGGCATGATCGCCAGCAACAGCGCGCAGCGAAACAAGAATTGCCGCTTGGTCAATCATCCGCTGGGTATGCCATTCGCGATTGCGTTGGTCGTCGGCGGATTCGTCGGTGGCGGGTTCGGGCAGGCAAGCGTACAGGTAGTTATCCCCCCAGATTGCTGCGCGCATTTCGATGCTTGGGACCCCGCTTGCATCGGGCCGCCAGCGGCGGAATGTTGAACGCAGCCCACTGCGGTTTACCTTCGTATCGCCCCAACGCTCTGGAAGGTAGCGTACTGCTGCGGCCGCTAATTTGCGGGCCGTGTCATACAACGATTGGCTCATGCTGGTTCCTCCACGGGTTGTTGTGGTGTCTGTTCTGGTTGTTCTTGTTCATAGAATTGGATGCCCTGCTGGCGTAATCCGGCGTAGAAGATATTCCGCGCCATGTGCGCTGCGGCTAAGTGGTCGGCCGATTGGCTGTAATCATCGAAGTAGCGGTCAAAAATCCCTTTGGCAATGGTGGCGGCTTCCTTTGCCCACCATTGTTTGATTGCCGGCTCTGCTTCTTCCATCTGGTTCGGGGCAACTTCCACCCGCGCCAACAACTCCCCCACGCTGGCCGATAGCACCCCCCAGTACTCCCTGCCGATGTCGCGCACGAAGCCCTTGTAGTCGCTGCCGTTTTGCAGGTTGGCGGTTTGCTTGAACTGGAATCGCCCGTCCTTCTCGGAAACCCCAACCTGCACCATCGTGCAAATCTGGACCGCGCGCGTCAGCAGCTTTCTGATCTCTTCGGCTTCGGTTGCCGCGCCGCTCATCAGCCCTTGCAAGTCGCTCATCAAGGTTCCGGATGGGTCTTCAATCACCGGGTAGCGGAACCGCTCGCTTTCGCATCCACCATGGATGTTCTTGTGCGAACTCAGCATGTGGAAGCCAAAGCAATGGAGGGTGATCGGCAACTGTTTCTTGATGAATCCTGGGAGCTTGCCGTACTGGCTAAGGGCCGGTGCTATGTGGTAGCCATCCTCCTTTCCGCCCCCCCCTGAAAAGAACAGCCCCCCCATGTTGCCAAGCAATCCGGAAACCTCATCAACAGCAAGGTGCTGGTGGAAAATCTCCCCCTCTTTGTTCTTGCGAACTGCGTAGGGGCCATTGGGGTGGCGGAAAAAACTGAGCCGAACATCTGGCCCTTTTGCGCGGCTAACCCTTACTCCATAAGCGATGCCTGTTGGTTTCGTCACCACACGTACGCCGGCGTGCCCGGTGACTACTTCGCCCGTGACGATGCAAGTGCGTGGTTGCTCCAATTCTTGGATCCAGATCACGTTGGTTGCCGCCAACCAGAACAGCCCAGCCCGAAGGGAGACCTCGCCTTGCGGTACGTCCTCGGTTGGCGGTGCAATCCACATCCATTGGTCGTACCCTTCGCCCGAACCAGCCTCGGTAAAATCGCCTTCGTACCGCCCCTGTTGTTGGTCGCAAGCAAGGACGTTCAGCCAAATCGTTTTCCGTACAGAAAGGGAGTGGGTCAGGAAGGTTCGCACCTCCAAATCCCCCGACGTGCCTCCTTTGTAGCCACGCCCAGCAGTTTTTTCAAAGAACGTGGCGCGTGAAAACAACAACAGTGGTATTTGATCCGGAGCCACCACCCAGTTGTTGTCGGGGCGGTTCATAAAAGCACTGACAGTGAGACTGACTTTGTCCTGCAGCAATGCTGCTTCTTTTTTGGGATCGCTTTCCAACGCCCGGCCTTGCATAAAGCGGATTGGGCCATCAATGCTAAACGGCTCGCGAAACGGAGCAATGGCCTGCTCGAACTCGTCGGCAGCGATTGGGGTGGCAAGTCGCTCCTGCAATGCTTCCGCGTCTGCTGGCTCGAATGCTGTTTGCGTCAGCGCGGCACATAGCCCAAGCGCTGCAACGTTCAGGTACTCCAGCGGATAGTCGAACTGGAGCTCTTCGTCGGGGCCGGTCATAATCTCACGATACGTCCGGCGGACGCGCTCACCTAACGGATGCTTGGCATCCGGCGGGCGGCGCAAAAGGAAGGATTGGTGCTCAAAGACATTCATGGTGAACCTCATAGAGATTAATATTTGGATATGCCGAAAACGCCGCTGGCGGTGATTGCACAGCAGGATTCCACTGTTCCCAAAAAGGGAGTGTGGTGCGCAGCAGATGGCGCAATTCTGGTTACGCTTGGCCGCGGGGTTATGCTTTGGATACCCGGACGCAATCGGAATCTCTCAACAGCTGCTTGTTGGAATCCCGTCCGTAGTTGCCGCTACGGGCGTTTTTTTAGCAAGATTGTTATTCTCAAGAAAGTTGAGTTAATAACTTCTTGCCGTGCAAATATACGGTTTCCAAACTGGGGAAGTCAAGAGGGAAATGGGGAGATAGGAAGAAAAACAAGGGGATTGTGCGAAAAAATCGCACAATCCCCCACTGCCCCGCGTGTGCAAGGATCAGTTCTGAAAATTGAGTAAATAATGGATCATCCCCATGCATATGAGGAACCCCGGCCACCAGAACCCGAAGATTCCAGGCTGTTTTGGTGGCCAACGTGCAAACATACGCTTTGATGGTGGGCAACTGCAACTGCATCACAACTCCTCGAATGCAACGAACTTGGACGATTGCGACAGTGGCCGCACCGATAAGCCCGATGTTGGATTCCCTTCGGAATCGAACGGATAGACGGCTGCGATATCTGGGTGCTGGATGGAGCCATCGGGATGCAGCAGCACGAAAACGCGGGTATCATACCGCCGCCGGTCGCTCCACCATTTCTGAAATGGTGCAAGGGTTTCTGGCAACGGAGCCGATCCCATTGTTGCATACCAGGGGAAGGAGACCGTTGCTTTCTCCACGGCTTCCTCCAGCGCGATCATCTGGCGGTAGTTGTCGCCGGTGGGCAATGCTGTCAGTCGGCAATCGGGCGAGCCGTAGGGGGCGTAATCGTCCCCCTGTTGCACCAGTAACGCCAGCGACGCGCCGCCACCGCCGTAGCGTGTGGTCACAGCGATATTGGAGTCGGCCTCGTTGTCGCTAAGCAGAACACTGGATTTTCCCAGCAATGGGCCGTTAGCGGGTTTCATCACCAATAATTTCTGGGCACATGTTTTCATGGTGCTTTGCAGCACTTTCAGTTTTTGGCGTGCGTCCTGCAACCGTTCGGCATCTACTTCCAATCGCTCTGCCGTCCATTCCGATGCGGGGGTGTCGTACAGCTTCGCCACCAGTGTGCGGCAGGCAGCGGGGATTTCCCATCGCTGGTGTTGTTCCTGGCGTAGCAAATACGCCGAGCGTGCCAGCGTTTCGGCATCGTACACGTAGGAGCTGGAGCCGAATTCGAGTTTGCTTAGATCATTCTTGTTAGGAACAAGAATATGCAGCACAGGGCTGCGGTGGGCGTGGCGTTGTTCTGTTGGGCGGTGTTCATGCCGCCATAATCGCCCCGAACGTTGCAGCAGTAAATCAATCGGAGCAAGGTCGCTAATCATTGCGTCAAAATCCACATCCACCGATTGTTCAATCACTTGCGTGGCAATGGCAATTAACCGCTTGGGGCGTGGGGCATCTTTTTTCTTCCCCAGCGCGCCAACAAGGTTTTGTTCAATCTTATTGCGGTCGTGGCGGGTAAATCGCGAGTGCAGAATAATGACCTCAATATCATTATTCCCTTGCCCAGCTAATAATCCACGCACCATTTCCCACGCTTCTTGTGCTTCCCGAACGGTATTGCGAATCCATGCCACGCACCCGCCCTGTTCTGCCAGTTGTATTGCTAATTTGGCTCCATGATATGTGCGATTATCTATTTTTTCTGGAATGCAATTAATCTCTATCACCTTCTCAGGGAAAGTATTTTCTTGCTGCTGATCCTCGCCATTTGCTGTGGTGTCGTGCGCAACGGTGGTATTGCCAGCGGCATATACCATCAGCGGGTAGGGAGTATGTTCCGGGGGCTGTTGGGATTGTAGCGGCCGGCAACCAAATGCCGTAATTAATTGATTTCGCAATGTTGTTGGAAGCGTTGCCGATAATAAAATCACTTTGCAGCCCATTGCACCCAGCCAAGTCAGCAAACGTTCGATAATTTGATTCATGTACATATCATAAGCATGAATTTCATCGAATACCACAACCTTTCCGGCAAGCGCAAAAAGCCGAACAAAAGAATGCCGTGCAGATAGCGCACCAAGCAATGTTTGGTCAATGGTTCCAACGCCAATCGTTGCCAATAACGTGCGTTTGGATGACTGCAACCACGAAGGCGCAACAACCTCCGATGGTGCACTTCGCTCCTCATCCTGCTTGCTCCCATAACGGCTGCCATGCTCGCGCGAGCGGTAGAGCGATTCCCGCAATTTCTGGTAAGGCTCGTTGAATTTTCGGCCACCGTGGGCAAGTGCCAAGCTGATAGGCTGTCCTGGGGTAGTGATCGTTTGCGCAAAGGCTTCAATCCGCTCCAGCATGGCGTTCGAGGAAGCCTGTGTCGGCAAGGCAAAATACAGCCCGTCGGCGGTGTTGTTGCTGATTGCGCAAGCCGTATGGTACAGCGCAAGCTCAGTTTTTCCGCTCCCCATTGGTGCTTCAACCACAAGGATTTCCGCTCCATGATCGTTGCCAAATGGAATGGCCTGGGAAATTTTTTGCAGCGGGCGCAAATCTTGTTCGGAAGTGATGAAATTGAATAAATCCTGGTAGCTGTTACAATCGTTTCGCAAATCCGATAGAAGGCCAGCATCGCTCAGTAATCTGTCGGCAATGTTGTTTTTGCGTAATTGCTCCAGATAATCTTTGATATTCTCAAACGAAGAAATATCTGGCCTAAACACGAAGGAGTTGGAATCGGAGCCGAACCAATCAGCAACGGAGCAAAAGCCAGCAATCAGCATTAAAAATGCTGAATTTTTGGGTGGATGAGGAAGGTCTTTGGGAATTGAAAATAACGCTGATAGCACCGTAAGTGCTTCAAGGATATTTTCATGTTCGAAATTGATAGATGAATAGTAACTGTTATTCGGGGATCCCAATTCATCATTAAACAACGTTCCGTGGTGTGCTGCAACGGCATCAATAACAGACTCCCATCGCTCCCATTCCAAAGCATTGTTTTCCTTGAATAATTCGCGCATTATTTTTGCAGTTCCCAGCCCGTGGTCGAATCCTCGTCCCCCATCATTAGGGCGTTTTTTCTGAATGGAGCCATATCCAACCTCCCATCCTTTTGGTGATTTAGCCTGAAAATTCTTGTGAAATTTCCCCAAATCATGCAAGGCCACCACAAAGACAATAATGTTGGAAAGGATATCACGATGGATGCCGGGTGCTAACTGGCAGAAGCGATCAAGCAGGCGTGGATTGCGTTGAAGCCATGTTTCGGCCACGTAGGCCACATCTACCATGTGGCAGATTGCTGGATGGTAGTTCCAGTCGTTTTCGTTGTGGCCTTTTTCGCGCTCGTTGGTTTTTCCCCAAAGCCGGTACAGAAGTTCGTTGCTCATTGCGGTAGTATGAGAATTGGTTGCTCTATCGCTAAACAGCGGTGATTACGATTGCGGGGCAGTACTCTACCGAAGTTACCAGAACCTAACCAATCCCACCCCACAAAAAAATATAGAAATATCTTTTGTGGAACGTGGAGTGGGATATGCGGTGGATGATTCGGTTGCTGAACAAAAGTATGGTGAGCGATTGCCCAGACCGGACATTGGATGTCCGGCCTGAGCGTGTTTGCTCTGTTGTGCGTGAAATAGGCAATTCGTTATTCGTTCGCTACCTGTTCGGCAGGCACTATTGTTTTGGGCAAAGCCTTTTGCATTGCGGCAATTATCAGCACGATTACGCCCAGTGCCAGCACAACCCATCCCCATTGCATGGAAAATGATGCTGCGATTGCTTCGCCAAACCTGCCGCCACGCCCGGAAATTCCCGCCAGCTTGCTTTTGATATTGACGAAATCAACGATCATTATCCCTAACGATCCCAACGCCGTCAACCATAACCATTTCGTTGTATTTAACAGCACTATTATTATTGAGACTACTGCTAATCCAATAATAATGTAGCCATCCACACCTTTATAGGCTTTACCAAGTGTGCGGGCTACCAACTCTGTAAGGCTCATGCTGCCAATAATTGGCACGCTGACCACTGGCAGAAACACGCCAGCTATCAATAATGCTGCACCGATTAACCCAAGCTGTTGATTCTTTCCCATAATGTTTTTTTTCTCTTGTTGATGATTGAGTTCTTGTTGTTGACGGTGCAAAGTTCGATACTGAGGGGAAGAAAACCGGACATTTTGTGGCCGAAGTGGTGAACAACAAGAAGGGATCGAGCAGGGGAGAGGAACAGAGGGGGAACAACTGAGGTACAACGGGAAAAGTCCATAATACCTTGACAATTCCGTGACGCTGGCCGGGTTTGGGCGCGCCAATTTTGTAGCGGTTAAACAATCACACTGGTTCTGTGGGTTGTTTGGTGCTTACAAAAAACAAACCATCACATTACGGAGCAGTTATGAAAGCCTTTTTTATTCGCGGTATCGCATCGGTGGTTGTAGCTGTTGTTGTGGCCACCGCGGCCACACTGGCGCAATCGGTGGAGCTTGGCGAGCAGCCGCCACCCGCGCCGTTACCGGAAGAATCCACAACGCCGCTACGTCCTGCATTTGCCAAAAAAGGGAGTGTAGAACTTGGTGGGAGCGTGGGGTACAGCAGCAGCAGTCAAGTTGAGAACGGCAGTACGGATGATGCTATCTCAACATTTCTGATAGCACCTCATGTTGGCTATTTCATCAGCGATGGCGTTGAAATTGGGCTTAACCCATTGTCAATCTCGGTGATTTCTACGGAGTCTGTCAGCCTGACAACGGTCCATTCACTGATGTCGTTTTCCTACAATGGTACAACCGCTAATGGGGTGCATCCATTTATCGAGGGGTTGTTCGGGTTTGCAATTCAGCAAGCAAGCTATCAGTCCAGTTTTGGAGGCTCATCGTCCGATTCTCGCAACGGGCTTTCGTTCGGTGGGCGTGGCGGGGTGAAGTATGAGATAGCAAGCGGCGCGTTGCTGAACGCTTCTCTCCAATATCTTCAGGTGACGTTGAACGGTGATAACGACCGCGAGCGGAATGGCTACAACACGCTGGCGTTTGAATTGGGATTCTCGGTAAACTTGTAGGCGGGGAAGAGGGGGGGGGGGGAAGAGTTGAGCCACGCAAAATGTGGTGTGTAGCAGTTGCCACTGGGTCACTGCTGCACACCACGTTGATGTTTGCTGGCGATTTTTTGGGGGGGGGGGAGAACCTCACCCCCGCACCACCTGCGTTGCCGAGGCCTGAGCAGTTGGGAATAGAAGCATCTCAGCAATGCTCACGTGAGGGGGGCGGGTTGCGCAGTAGATGGCGGCATCGGCAACGTCATCTGGGGTGAGTGCGGTTAGGCCACGATAGACCGCTGCTGCGCGCTCGGCATCGCCATGGAAACGGACAACCGAGAACTCCGTCTCCACCATCCCCGGGTCAATCGTGGTGACGCGAACTCCGGTTCCCAACAGATCCAGCCGCATTCCGGTGGTTAAGGCTGCCACGGCGTGCTTTGTGGCGCAGTAAACGTTCCCCTTTGGATAGACTTCGTGTCCGGCTACCGAGCCAATGTTGATCACCTGCCCGCTCCCGCGCGACACCATCCCCGGCAGCACTGCCCGGCTGATATAGAGAAGCCCCTTCACGTTCGTGTCAATCATCTCCTCCCAATCTTGCAGCTTCCCTTCCTGAATCGTATCCAGCCCACGGCTTAGTCCTGCGTTATTTACCAGCACGTCAATGGCTTTCCATTCTTCTGGGAGCGCGTCAACCGCTTGCTGTACAGCGGGTTGATTGCGAACATCCAGCGTTAGCGATAGCACATCAATGCCAGCAGTGTGAAATTCCAGAGCCAGTTCCTGCAATCGTTCTTCGCGGCGGGCGGCAATTAGCAATCGCGCCCCTTGCTGGGCAAATTGGCGGGCGCAAGCCAATCCAATTCCGGAGGTTGCGCCGGTGATAAAGACAATTTTGTTCTTGAGTGAGGTCATTCCGTTACCCTTATTGCTCTTGCTTGTGTTCTGCTGGTAAGCTACGCCAATTTTGCCGGAGCTGAACTCTGGGAAGGTCTTGCCACGTCCTTCCGGCGGCACTATCTTCCTACCCTTGACCGTAAAACCTGATACTCTCCAACAGAGAACCATGAAACCTTGCTTCTTCCTTTTTCTTGGCTTGTTGATCACCATGTTCGTGATACCGTCATCGGCCGTGCGGGCGCAAACCAAGGATTCTGTCTATGTGATCGAGCAGCTGGGGCTGAACCCCTACGAGTGCTGCTACGGGTTTATCCTGCAAAGCCGCCAACCCAAAGGGAACAAGATTGATGAGTTCCGAGTGAAGATTATTGAGGGAAGAGGGGTGTTCCTTAGTGGCCAGTCAAGCTCGCCATTTCGGTGGAATGTGTTCCAGAGCTACGATAGCGTCCAGTGGTTTGCCAGCACTGCTTCCGCCGAGTTGGATAGCGGGCAGATTGCGCAAGGGTTCAATGTCTGCGCCCGCCATGCTGGGGTGATGGTGATGGTCTGGGAAACCTATCTGTTGGGGGAGCTCCGTTCGCGCGATACCATCCGTGTGATGTGCATCGGGCGCACTGGTTGTGATGAGCCCTTCTTCCGCACAATTCCCAGCGGCTCGATTTGCGCGTTCGATGCTGACCTGATTGCCGGAAACCCGGAGCAACGCGTCGTCAACGATTTCCACGTTCGCATTGCCAGCGGCGGAGTGACCTTTAACACCTCCCAAGTTGTTGCCCAGGGGAAACAGCCAGCGGGGTGGACTCGCTTCAAAACCAAAACGGACTCACTAAGCTGGCGAACCATCAACAACGGGCTAACGCAGCCGCAGTTCACCGAAGGGTTCCGCTTTTTCTTGGATGTCAAGCCTGATTCGGCGATTATTATTGAGTGGTGGACAACAAACTTTGGCGAGGTGCTCTGCCGCGGCTTCGACACGTTGCAGTGTGGTGTAACGGCTCCCGATAGTGTGCAGTTTGGCCGTATTCCGGTGAATGGTGATAGCTGCTGTTTGGATATGCAGCTACGGAACACCCATCGGCCACAATCCCCCTTGACCGGCTTTGCCGTGAAAATTCTTACCCCAAAAACGCGGTTTAGCAGCACCCCAACCTTGCCACAAAATTGGACAACCAATGGGGCCAACGCTGCGGGCGACTCCATCTATTTCTCCACCCCCGGGCTTGCCACAAAACTTTCAGCGTTGTTCCGTGGCATCTGTTTCGATAATAACCTTGCTGCTACCGACACCGTCCGTTTCCGTGTGGAGACCTTCAATGATGGCATCAGTGTCACAAAAGGGACGGGGCAATTATACTGCGAGCGGAAAATTGTTTTCTGCGACAGCATCACAGCAACGGTAGACTCCACGTATCCATCGGCCACCCGCTGCATCCGTTTTGCGGTGAACAACAGCAATTCCCGCAGCGATGAGATTGAGCAAGTGATCTTCCGGTTCAGCAATCTGGGGAAGGCGCGTGCGGTGCTTTCTGCTTCGGGCCCCCCGGGCTGGCAGGCTGCGGTGAATGGGAACACCGTTCTCTTTTCCGGCAGCATTGTTTTCCCAGGTGAGAAGTTATCCGGGTTCAGCGTTTGCTTATCGCTGGGGGATAGCACAACCAAGGATCCGCTGAACATCTACTGGAAAACCTTGAACACAACCAGGGAAATCTGCGACGACACCATCAAGGTGAACGCCATTATCACCCGCGAGTGTGATAACATCACCGCCGAGGAGTTACCAGGAACCGAGCCGCAAAGCGCGTGCTTTACGGTGAAATTGAACGCAGCCAATCAATTCAACAAGCCAGTAACGCGGTTTAGCATTGCGATTCCGGGAACCAATGTCATCTTTACCAGCGCAACCACGCCAACCGGCTGGCGGTTGGCCGACGATGCTTTCCCGCTGTTCGATCTTGATTTTAACGATGGGAATTTGCCAATCGGTGGATCCGTCTCCACCGATGTCTGCTTGAACGTCTCGCAGCTTGGCAAGCCGCCGTTTACGATCCCAGTGGTCTGGACGACCTACAACGGGACAACGCTAATCTGCCAGGACACCTTGCGGATGGTGTACCGTGGCAAACAGGTGGATCCGGTTTGCGATACCATCAGCATTGCCAACACTGCCACCGACCCAGAACAGGGGAAGTGCACCTACGCAATCAGCATCAAAAATCGGCATAACAATCCGGCTGGGGCGATCAATCGGTTCCGCCTGCGGATTACCGGGGGGAAAGGGGGTTTTGCCGATGCTGATCCAGGAAGCGGAGGATGGACCCGAACAGTGGAGCGGAACGAAGTTCAATTTACTGGAGGGACGATTCCTGCCGGAGGGGAGTTAAGCAACTTCACTGTGGTTGTGGATTCCAGCGATGGCGACCCGATCCGAATAGAGGCCGTGACGTTGCTGGATGGAACGCCACTTTGCGCAACTCCGTTTACCATCTCCTGCCAGCCACCAACAACGGATGCCCCGTTAGGTGAAGCAAGGAGCGAACGGTGGTTGAACATTACCCCAAACCCTGCAACGCACACAATGATTGTGAGCTATCGTTGGCCAACATCAGGGGTGATTAACCTCTATCTCCGTGATGCTACTGGTGGAACGGTGCTACATCGGTCTGTGGTGGTGTCAGATTCTCGGACAGCATCACAAGTGCAAATTTCCACAACCGATATACCGTCAGGCATTTACTACCTGAGCCTTGACGAAGGGCGCACAACTCCGCCGATTACCCAGCGAGTAGTAGTGGTTCGATAACACAAGCACAATCGCAAGAAACGGGGGTGTGGCAAGGGGCCGCACCCCCGTTTTTATTGCAGAAATCTGTGTGCAATATCTGGATATTGTTGTGAAATCAAACAGCAATCAGACGAAAACTATTTAATCAAAAAACGCTCAAATTGATAAAAAAACGGGGAGTTTTATCTGCCTTCTGCTGCTTGCAAAGGGGAAATTAGTTGACAATAGTAGTACCAGCGTTGTAAGTTTGCCAGCAAGGTACAGGAGCAAGAAACCACGTCAGCAAGTGTGTTCACAAAACAGAGCGAAGCAGTGGATGGATAGTGCTGCCAGCATTATCAAACATCCAAAGTGCAATCGCTGTTTTTTTGCAAAAATCGCACATTGCCACTGAATATCCCTTCATTGCTCCCTTCGGTCGGAATCACGGGACAGATATTCTTGCTTCTTGCGGTGTTGCAGGTTGCAGCCTTGAGGAGGGCTGCTGTTGAGCAAATTCCGCATGAATCAATGAACATGATGTTGAGGTTTTTGAGGTCAAACAGAAGAAACTGCAAAGTTTTTTTTAGGGGTCTCAAAAGTAGCCATCCAAGGTCAATATCATCGGCAAAATGAGCGGTTTTAAGAATGGCACAATAGTTGATGCAACCCACGTGCAAGACTTTACTGAGCTTGCCAAAAACGACATCAACGTCTGGTGCCAAGCTATAGTACGGCCCTCTGTCTCGGCGTATGTCGTACATCGTAGAAACAGACGGGAGAGCAACAGTGGACGTTTTCAAGATGCGTAGCCGGCCAATGCCTGTGTTGGTTCTGGTGGCGCTAATGATCGGAACAGTAGCATTTGCCCAGACAAACGAACAAGAGCGTCTGGTATCGGCAACTGAAGCACAGGTGGCACGTCCGGAAATTTCTGGTAAAGGCTCGGGTATTCAACTGATGGGGGTGACACCACCATCGCCCGGGGTAAGCACTGCACCGATGATAGATGTGTACGGGCACATGGGGGTTGGAACTCTGCAGCCAGACATCTCCGCAGCAATTGACATTTCATCGGCTCATGCAGGGTTACTGATTCCGCGTTTAACACAAGCGCAGCGTGACTCCATCTATCTGCCGGCAACAACGCTGCTGATTTTCAATCAGACATCGTTCCAGTTTGAGTACAACGACAGCACGCCGGTGAACCCACATTGGGTTCCGTTTCTAACAACGAACTCTATTATCGGGTTCAACAAAATCGGCACTGGGACAAATCAGGGGCAGACGTTAAATGTGGGGAATGGGTCGGTGCTTCAGCCGACTGGCACGGGGATTGTAATCGCTAACCAGCTTGGCGGGGCAGGGGTCAACAAATTTGCCGGCGCAATCCCAATTCCCGATGGTACAATAGATCTTGACATCGCATATCCGGGGCTTCAGGCAAACGCCGTGGTTGTGGTCTCCATCAGCGACCCAACGTTCCCTGGGGTGGTGACAACCACGACAGAGAAAAATCCAGGAATAGGATTTACTGTCCATTTTGCAAGCGCTTATCCGGGTACAACCGGAACCCTTGACTACGTGGTAATTAACCCGTAAACAGCAAGGAATCTTGAAAATTGATGAGGTACAGGCACTTGAGCTGCTGTTGAGGAGCAGACAGTTCAAGCAAACGACGGAAGCCTAACCGTCAGCCAAAAAAATGGCACGGGGTTTGAGGAAGCCCTGAAAAGAGCGCATACCGGTGGCGGTGTTGAGGAGCATCGCCACTGGTAATGCCCGACGAAAATCTTGGTGTCGTCGCTAATCCAGAACCAAGAACTGGGCTTTTTAGAGGAAGCCCAAACGCACCACTGCCGTGTGGGAAGGTTGAGGAGCCAAACCACAAACGGTGCAAGACGGAACCGGTAATCCGTCGCTAAACAACATCACCGGGAGTTAAAGAGGAAACTCAGTTCAGTCAACACATATCAACAGTGTGCTTCGGGCCTTGAGGAGGGTTCGGAAGCATATCCAAAAACCTTAGGAGGTACAGTCCATGAAGAAGCTTACAATGCTTGTAAGCGCCACGGCCGCCATTGCCGTGATCGGTTTTAGCACCGCCAACGCACAGGTGACCACCAGCGAAGTTCGCATCACCAACAGCACCTTCCGCACAGCACACACCAGCAACGCAACGGCAAACCAGACCATGCAGTGGAATCAGTTCACCGGAACTGGTGGCATTGTGAAAGTTGCACCAGGCTCGCCAAACGCCATCAGCAACGGAACGGTTGATCTTAGCAGCACCACCAACGTTAGCAACACACTGCCAACCACCAACGGTGGTACCGGCACAAACAGCCTTCCTGCAGACCAAATCCTTATCGGCAATGCTGGTGGAACAGCCATTACTGGCTTGGGAAATCTTACCAACGGCCAGCTTCTGATTGGTGATGGCGACGGTATCCCAGCTAAAACAACATTGACCGCTGGTGCTGGCATCAGCATCACTAACGGTGCTGGCACTATCACCATCGCCAGCAACATCAACGCCAACCAACTTGGCATCACAACCACTACCGACTTCGTTGCTGGCCAGCAGGACTACACCATTCTCCCACCAGCCGGCTTTACTCCCAGCGCAACCTCCCGGTTGTTGGTAACGGTTCGCGATTCACAAAACAACGGCTTTATCGGAACTGTTCAAGATGTTGACGGAACTGATGCCAATATCCACTTGAGCGGTACACCACAAGCTGGTGACGTTGCCGGTGGACGCATCATCGTACTCTGGCAGAATCCGTAATTCCGTAATGCTGTTCTCTCTCCGCTTGGTACAGTCCGGAGAGAGAATGAGTAATGTGAAGGATGAAATTGGGGAAGGGGATCTAAACGATCCCTTTCCCAGCATCCTTTCACTGGCATATACCACACGACGTTCACAACCATTTCCTCCTCTTCCTTTGATGACGGTGCTTGCCGTTTCCGTTGGCAGTGCCATATCCCTTTGCTACGTACGATGAAGAACTTTCTTCCCATCTGTGTGCTTCTTCTGTTGTCGGCCATTGTGCCGGGCAGCAGTGCCATGGCACAGGGTGAGACGATGCGGGAGGTGCGAACAATCAAGCCCGGACGCTGGGATAACCCAGATATCTGGGAACGTTGGAACGGGGCGGCGTGGACACCATTGCTCCCCGGCCAGTTCCCCGGATGCCCGTCGCTGAAGCAGGTTCGCGTGCTGATCGAACACCCGATTATCCTCCCCTACGGCTATGTCTATCAGGTCTCGCAAGTGGTGGCCACCAATACCGAAAACCTGCAAGTGGAAGGTGAGTTAATCGCCGACCTATCAACGGATTACATTGACTCCTCCTACCTCCGTAACGACCCCTCGGTGATTGCCGAGCGGGAAACCGAATCGGGGCTTCGCCTGGGTGGGGCATACCCCAATCCGGTGATCGCCAAAAATGGCTTAACCACCTTGGTGAGCTTCACCATTGACCCCGATAAAAGCTACCCCTGGGTTCGCATTACCTTGTACAACGAGCGTGGCTTAGAAATCCGCACCGTTGCCGAGTATCCGAACATTCCATCGGGGCGTTATACCATGAAAATTGACTTGTCGGATCTATCATCCGGCAATTATCACGTTGTCCTTGACGCACCTGGTGTGCGTCGTTCGCGCCTAGTTAGCCTTGTTAAATAACTGAGCAACCAGTTGATTGCCATGAATACCATACAGCGTGCAGCTCTTCTTTCCGCCGCCATTGCATCGTTGGTGCTTGCGGCTCCGGTGATGGCGCAGGTGACCTCTACTGCCAAAATTGTTCTGCAGTGCGGAAGCAATTTCAATAAGATCACGCTCTCTGCTCCGTATAACCCGGTCACCAACTACACATTGCAATTCCCAAAAACTGCACCTCCGGCGCGGGGCGCGTTCTTCTTTGTGGACAGTACGGGAAGCGGTCTAATGAGTTGGATCTCCCCCGGTGGTATCAACGATGTTCTTACGGTTGATCCAATTACCGGGCTTCCGGTTTGGCAACCCCGTACGCAGATTTTTGGCTCGTTAGGTTGGTCACTTACGGGGAATGCTCTTACCAATCCACTGCTGAATTTCCTTGGCACCACCGATGCCCAGCCACTGGTAATTAAAACCACCAGCCTTGAGCGGATGCGCGTTGCAGCCGATGGCAAAGTCGGCATTGGCACCAATAACCCCGGGCAACTGCTGGAAGTGAAAGGGGGGAATCTGCTCCTCTCCAATGCTGGGACCGCAGCCGAAATTCGCTTTGCTGAGCCAAGCCTTAGCGGGACGAACTACACTGCGTTCAAGGCACAGGCGCAAGGCGTTGACATCACGTACACGCTGCCAAGCAGCTCCCCTACATCGAACGGCATGGTGCTGAGTTCAACGGCTGCTGGGGTGATGAGTTGGGCATCGCCAGCAACCGGAACCGTCACCAGCGTTGGGCTTGCGTTGCCAGCTTCGGTCTTCACAATCTCCAATTCGCCTGTGACCGGAACCGGAACGCTGACCGGGGCATTTGTCAATCAAAACGCCAACACGGTGTTTGCCGGACCATCAAGCGGTGGGGCTGGCGCGCCAAGTTTCCGTGAGCTTGTTGCTGCCGATCTTCCTGAGTTGAACACGCTGGCTTGGAAACTTTCCGGCAACAGCGGCACAACCCCAGGGACAAATTTTGTTGGAACTACCGACAACAAAGCCTTCGAAATTCATGTGAATGAAACTGGCTCGGCCACTGGCGGGCATCGCCGCGTGATGCGGTTTGAGCCGAATAGCTTCAGCGCAAATATCATTGGTGGATTCAACGGCAACAAAGTGGTGAGTGCTTCAGTTACTGCCGCCGTAATCGCCGGTGGAGGCGCAACCGGCACAGGCACATCCGAAGGGTATCCATCCATCACGAACATCAACGAAATCAACGATGTCGGCGGTGTAATCAGCGGCGGTATCGGCAACAAAGTTGGCCGCAACGATGGCGATTTCGTGACCGACCACTACGCCACCGTTAGCGGTGGATATTACAACCAAGCATTGGGTGGGCACTCAACAATTGGCGGCGGCGAAGGACACGTCACCAACGGTGAGTTCTCCCTTGTTGGCGGCGGATACCGCAATACTGCTGGTACCAATTTCGAATCCAAATTCTCAACCGTCGGCGGTGGTGCTAACAACAAAGCAACTGGCGTTGGATCGTTTGTTGGCGGCGGCGGAAACAACACTGCTGACTTCGGCGGCGCACCTGGCAACACTGCAAGCGGCGCAGCTTCGGTTGTGGTTGGCGGCGCAAGCAACCGTGCAACTGGTGAGTTCGGCACGGTAGTTGGCGGCTACGCCGATAGCGCGTCGGGCAAATATGCCTTTGTGGCCAATGGTGAGTACAATGTTGCTTCCGGCGATTATGCCTCCATCCTTGGTGGTTCCCGCTTGCGGCTTGGCCCACGCAGCGTTGGCTACAACGGCCAAACCAGCACCTCGATGACCACAAACATCAGTGGCTCGGATCAGGTGGCGTACTTCGGTGATGTGAATATGTGGCTGGGGAACGTGAATGGAACCGCGCGTGAGCTCCGGTTCTACGAACCAAATACCAGCTTCACCTATTCCGGCACCAACTACTCGGCATTCAAAGCTGGCACGCAGTCGGCCAACATCACCTACACCCTGCCAACTGCGCTGGGTACTGGTGGCTCCAACTATATCCTTACCGATGCCACTGGCAGCGGCACACTTAGCTGGACTTCGGTCTCTTCCTTGTTCGGCAGCAACGCTTGGACTCTTAGCGGCAACGCGCCATCGGCAGCTTACAACGGAAGCACTGGCAACTTTATGGGAACCACCAACACCCAACCGTTGGTGATTGCCACAACCAACACCACAACCGCCCAGCCAATCCAGTTTATGACTGGCAACAGCGAGCGGTTCCGGATTACTGGAACGGGGCTGATGGGGTGGGGGACAACCTCCCCAATCTCACAACTCCATTTTGTGAATGGTGGGTCCGACGAAAGCAACGATGTTATCATCGAGGCGGTGAACTCCACCGATGCAAGTGATGGTGGCGAGTTCGTTACCCGCCGCGCACGCGGGACCACTTCATCACGCTCGGCAGTAGCATCAGATGATGACCTTGGCGGAATGAAGTTCTTTGGCTACGATGGCTCAAACTTCTCAGCTGGCGCACAGTTCGACGTTTTGGTGGACGGCAGCGTATCCAGTGGAGATGTCCCCACACGGTTCGAATTCCAAATGCCTGACGGAACCGTGTATATCAAATCAAGTGGGAAGATGGGGATCAACGAATCGTCGCCTGATGCACGGTTGGATGTGAAACAGGATAAAGGAACCGTTGCAGTGTTTAATCGCACTGGAAATGATGGCAAAATAGTAAGCCTTCAACAGAATGGAAGCGAAGAAGGAAGCATCAGCGTCAGCGGTAGCATGGTTACCTTCTCTGGCTTTACCGGCGCACACTATGCCTGGACTGACCAACCTGTGGAGCGTGGCTTGCTGGTCTCAATGACCGGAGATAATCGCCACTTGAACGATAGAGCCGAGTCAGAAATTATGTATGGAGTTCGGCCAACAACCCGCCCGAACGATCCTGCTGTGCTTGGTGGGTATCTGGCGTTATCCGAACCAGACCAGCCGCAAAGCTCAACCAACCCACAGCTGATTATGGCCGTCGGCAACGGCGACATCTGGGTTACAGACCAAGGGGGCGACATCAACCCCGGCGATTATCTGATAACCTCAACAATCCCCGGCCATGCCATGCGCGACAACGGCATCTACGACACCAGTTACGTGGTGGCGCGTGCCGCCGAAAAAATTGATTGGTCCAAGATCGAAGGCGACCCATCGCTGGATGGCGCAAGGCACGTGAAAATTTCCGTGTTCTTTGAAAGCTTCGCAAAAATCAACAATACCGTTAGCCGCCAGGACGTAACCAACTTGAAAAAAGAGTTGGATGCACTGAAGGAAGAAGTGAAAAAATTGCGCTCCAGCATCTACTACGAAAAACCCCCAGTGGCTCCCGTGGTTGGGCAGTAGCAAAATCCTTTTCCGAAGCTGCGAGGGAACGCTTTTTGGGCTAATCGTGTTCTTGCATCAACAGAATAGGCAACTGCGTACCAGCACGCAGTAACGGTATCTTGACTCGCTCAAAACACTGCCTGTTCCTGTACCCAACGGCATGTTGGGCGTGTCTTTTGGGTGTGGGGCTTCCTCAATTTTAGTCCCACATCCAGCTTTTGTACCGCGTATGATACTGAGGGGTAGCATACGCCACGAAGTGAACCGCACATTCGCTTCGATTGACAATCTTGCTCGGTTCTTCATGGGCCGTGCGAGGTACAGGAGGGGCGGCCACGGTGGTGCGTGGTCGCCTTTTATTTCCCAACTGCTTAAGCGAAGAATTTTTTGTCCATTTTCGGACAATCTTGCTCGGTTCTTCATGGGCCGTGTGAGGTACAGGAGGGGCGGCCACGGTGGTGCGTGGTCGCCTTTTTTTTGTCCATTTTTCTCACGACGCTAACCCCAAAACTTCTTCTTCGTTCTTGTTGCGGAAGTAGCCGCATTTAGGCTACTTTTACCGACGCTTCAACTCAGCATCAACACTGCTCAGCCAGCTTCCATCTTCTGCTCATTGCTGGCTTTACCAACCATCGTTTGCCTGCGGGTCATCGGCAGGTATCAATAACCAAACTACAGGAGTTTCATGCGCACAGTCCAACAGATTGCATTGTTAGCCATAACTATGGCTTTCATGGCGGTGCTTAGCCCGTTACAGGCTCAAGTGGGGGAAGGGGGAACCATGAGCGTCGGGATTGCAGGGATGGGAAACAAATACTTCGGTGAGTTCAAGGAGCCACGGTTCGGCTTCGGAGCCGAGCTTCTGCTGCGGTATAACATCATCCCCAACTTCGGCCTTCAGGCGGCGGCAGGCTACAACAAACTGAATTGGTCGTTCAATCCCGATAACTTTGCTGCCTACGATCGTTACTTTGGGCTTCCGCCAACACGCGGCGGGATCAATCGCCCGTTCGATTCGTTGACTTCCCCAAGCGGCCAGCTTGTGCGCGAGGACAACAACGCCACAACACTGAATTTCGGTTTGGATGCCGTGGTGAATTTGGTCCCGGATGGTTCCATCAACCCGTACGTGTTCGGTGGGTTGGAGTATATCACCTGGACCCCACAATCCAGCGAAGGGGAGGACCTTCCCAACTTCGCCGCAAAACGCTACGATAACTCTGCCATTTCCATTCCCGTTGGCGCGGGGTTGTTGTTCCGCTTCTCGGACAATCTTCAGTTCCATGCCTACGGGCGGATGCACGTCACCTTCACCGATTCGCTGGATGACTTCAGCCAAAACCGCGATGCCACCGCAACCACTGCCGAACTGAAAACCCCGAACGATGCCTTCCTTTCGGTTGGGCTTGGGGTGATGTACGTCTTCGGTTCCAGCGACAGCGATGGCGATGGGCTGAAAAACGCCGAAGAACGTGAAATCGGCACCGACCCGAACAACCCCGACACCGACGGCGATGGCCTGCGTGATGGCGCGGAAGTTCGCAACCACAAAACCGATCCGCTGAAGCCCGATACCGACGGCGACGGCCTGACCGATGGAGATGAGGTTGACACCCACAAAACCGACCCACTGAAAGCCGACAGCGATGGCGATAGCTTGAACGATGGGGAGGAAGTGAAAACCACGATAACCAACCCGCTGAACATCGACAGCGATGAAGATGGCCTAAGCGATGGCGATGAGGTCCGCCGCTACAAGACCAACCCGAACAAACAAGACAGCGACGGCGATCAGCTGACCGACGGCAAGGAAGTTGACCTGCACAAAACCGACGCAACCAAGCCCGACACCGACGGTGATGGACTGACCGACGGCGCGGAAGTTAACAACCATCAAACCGATCCGAACAAGCCAGATAGCGATGGCGACGGCCTGAACGACGGTGAGGAAGTGAACCAGCACCGCACCGACCCAACAAAAGTGGATACCGACGGCGACAGCCTAAGCGATGGTGTCGAAGTCCGCACCTACAAGACCGACCCAACCAAGATGGACACCGACAGCGATAAGCTGACCGATGCCGATGAGGTGAACCGCGTGAGAACCAACCCAGTCAATCCCGACACCGACGGCGATGGCGTGATTGACGGCGAGGACGATTGCCCGCTGATTAAAGGGGTGAAAAGCAGTGAGAAAGGAAGAAACGGTTGCCCACCAGCGCCAAAAATTGGCACGAAGGTGGACTTCCCAGAAATCCTCTTCATCGTCAACACCGATCAATTCAACTTCGACACGCCAGAGACCGCTGGCAACCTTGCCAAGCTGTTGGCCTACGTCAACCAGTGCGACAATCTTGGTGTGATGATCGAAGGCCATGCTTCAAGCGAAGGCAATCCGAAACGGAACCAGGAGCTTTCCGATCTGCGTGCCAAGAAAGTTGTGCAGTGGCTGATTGAGCAAGGGGTGAACCCGAAGAAGTTGATGGGCGCAGTTGGATACGGCTCAAGCCGGCCAGCCGTAACCGAGCCAAAAGGGAAGGGTATCCCCAAAGAAGAATTGGAGGCCGCACGCAAGAAGAACCGCCGCATCACCGTAGTGGTGCAGAAGGGGTGCGACTCGAAGTAACCCGGTTTGCAGCGAAGTAAGCAACAACCATCAAGCCCCGTGCAGCAATGCACGGGGCTTTTGTATAACTACACCCACCGCTCCTGTTTCCGCTTCTGCTCGGCTTGTGGAAGCAAACCGCTCAATATCGTCGGGTCATTTTTTTGTGGGAGGGCAATTCCCGTAGCTTCTGGGGTAGCACCCTTCCCATATTTGTACTCACTCATTCAATAATCACAAGCAACAGCTATGGATCATCTTCAGCATCGTATGAGAGCCGTACTGGCATTGGCCGCACTGCTCATCGTCTCCCAACCAATGTCTGCCCAACAATCCCCGCCAGCGATTGAGTGGCAAACATCACTTGGTGGAAGCGGCCATGATGCAGCGAACTCCATCCAGCAAACCAGTGATGGCGGGTACATTGTTGCAGGCTCTAGTTTCTCCAGTAATGGCGATGTCACCGAAAACCATGGAGTCTCCGATTCTGCTGATGTCTGGATTGTGAAGCTCACCAGCAAGGGGGCGATCCAATGGCAGCAATCGCTTGGCGGAAGTGATTATGATGGTGCTAATTCCATCCAGCAGACCAGCGACGGTGGGTACATTGTTGCCGGAGGGAGTGGTTCCACCGATGGCGATGTGAGTGGAAATCATGGAGGGTATGATTACTGGATTGTGAAGCTGACAAGCACCGGAGTCATTCAGTGGCAGCGGTCGTTGGGTGGATCGGGTGATGATGAGGCCAGCTCCATCCAGCAGACCAGCGACGGCGGGTACATAGTTGCAGGATCGAGTAATTCCCGTGATGGTGATGTGAGTGGAAACCATGGAGGGTATGATTACTGGATTGTGAAGCTGACAAGCACCGGGGTCATCCAGTGGAAGCGGTCGCATGGTGACAGCCGCAATGATTATGCCGCCTCCATTATCCAGGGCAGCGATGGTGGGTACATAGCTGTGGGGACCCGTACTTCCACGGATGGTTCTGATGATTTCAATGTTGGGATAGTGAAGTTGACGGATATGGGGATGACCGAATGGGAAAAGTCGCTGGGGGGAAGTGACCATGATGAGGCCACGTCCATCGAACAGACCGGCGATGGTGGATACATAGTTGCGGGTTCCAGCTATTCTGCAGATGGCGATGCAAGCGAAAATCATGGATCATCAGATTACTGGATCGTGAAGCTGACAGGTGCAGGGGGGATTCAGTGGGAGAAATCGCTGGGTGGAAGTGGCTACGATAATGCTACATCCATCGAACAGACCACCGATGGTGGATACATAGTTGCGGGGTACAGTTATTCCACCGATGGAGATGCGAGTGGAAATCATGGATACGCTGATTATTGGATCACGAAGCTGACCGATACGGGAGCGATCCAATGGCAGCGGTCGTTGGGCGGAGTAAACCATGATATCGCCAACGCCATTACCCAGACCAGCGACGGTGGGTGCGTAGTTGCAGGGTGGAGCCTTTCCAATGATGGCGATGTCACCGGTCATCATGGATCATCGGATTCCTCCGACTACTGGATCGTAAAACTTGGCCCCATCACGTCCGATGTCCAGCCGGAGCAAACGGCAACCATAGCTGCAATCACCATCCTGCCAAACCCTGCGCGGAGCAGTGCCGTGCTGCGGATCGGAAGCGATGCCGAGGGGGAGTATCTGATCGAACTTGTGTCGGCAGCCGGCGAAGTGGTGAAACGGCAGAGCGTCCATCTTGGCATCGGCCAACAGGAGGTTCACCTTCAGGATATTGAGCAACTTCCGGCAGGGAGCTACGAGGTAGTAGCCACACGCGGAAGTCAGCCGTTTGCCCGAGGGAGGTTGGTGCTGCTGGGGGAGTAGGAGAGGAGAGGCTTTCATTCATCATTCATTTAAAACCGTACACATGAGACACGTTCAACAGGTTCACCAAGTTCGCCAACTGGCATCAGCATTGCTTGCCATGCTTCTGTTCTCGCAAGCCATGCCAGCGCAACAGCCCCCACCAGCAATCCAGTGGCAGAAGTCGCTCGGTGGAAGCAACGATGATGAAGCCTATTCCATTGCCCCAACCAGCGACGGTGGATACATAGTTGCAGGATGGAGTGAATCCACAGATGGCGATGTTACCGGGCATCATGGATCATCGAATTACAGTGACTACTGGATCGTGAAGTTGACAAGCACAAGGGAGATCGAGTGGCGGAAGTCGCTGGGTGGAAGTAGAGATGATGAAGCCAATTCCATTGCCCAGACTGGTGACGGCGGATACATAGTTGCAGGCTATACCTACTCCAATGATGGTGATGTTACAGGACATCATGGAGCATCGGATTCCTGGGTTGTGAAGATTTCGAGCAGTGGCCTGATAGAATGGCAACAGACGCTTGGTGGAAGTGGCCATGAGCGTGCGATTGCTATCGAACAAACTGCTGATAGTGGATATATAGTTGCAGGTTATAGTTCTTCCACTGATGGCGATGTAACCAAACACCATGGAGAATTTGATTACTGGATCATGAAGCTGAAAAGTACGGGGCAAGTGGACTGGCAAACGTCGCTCGGTGGAAATGGCAATGATGTGGCTACTTCCATCAAACAGACCACCGACAGTGGCTACATAGTTGCAGGATGGAGTGCTTCGACGAATGGCGATATTACTGACCACCATGGAGGGCACGATTACTGGGTTGTAAAGCTGACGAGTACGGGTGTGATCGAATGGCAGAAGTCGCTGGGTGGAAGTGGCGATGATTATGCCGCGTCCATCCAACAAACCGCAGATGGTGGATACATAGTTGCAGGCACAAGTGCTTCCACCGATGGTGATGTTACTGGCCGCCATGGAGCTTCAAGTTTCCCTGATTACTGGATTGTGAAACTGGCAAGCACAGGGGGAGTCGAGTGGCAGAAATCACTTGGTGGAAAGAGATACGATGGAGCTACTTCTATCAAACAGACTACAGGCGGCGAATACATACTTGCAGGATTGAGTGCTTCTACTGATGGTGACATAACTGGCAATCATGGAGGTTCTGATTGCTGGATCGTGAGGCTGACAAGTACAGGGAAAACCGTATGGCAAGTATCGCTTGGTGGAAGTGGAGATGATTGGGTTAACTCCATCGAACAGGTCAGCGACGGTGAGTACATCATTGCAGGAGGAAGTAAATCCACAGATGGCGATGTTACCGGAAACCATGGAGATACTGATTACTGGATCGTAAAACTTGGATATGGTACGTCCGATGTCCCTCTCCAAGCAGAGCCAACCGCAGGTTTGGCATCAATCAGCGTGGTGCCAAACCCTGCGTGGAGCAGTGCCGTGCTGGGCATCGGAAGCAATGCCGAGGGGGAGTACACGATAGAGCTTATCTCACCTCTGGGCGAAGTGGTGAGGCGGGAGAGCGTCCATCTTGGCATCGGCCAACAGGAGGTTCGCCTTCAGGATATTGAGCAACTTCCGGCAGGGAGCTATGAGGTACTGATCCAGCACGGGAACAGACCATACGCCAGTGGGAGGTTGGTGCTGCTGGGGAGGTAGATTCGGGAGTTTTTGCCAGCATCACAGCGGAGTATTTGCATAAACAACATCAAGCCCCGTGCGCATTACTGCACGGGGCTTGCTTGTTTATCGGAGCTTGAGGCTGCTGATTCTATTTCACCAGATTTCCCAACAACCCTGCCAACTCCCCCGTCACGTTCTTCCGCTCGTAGCGGGCAATGGCGTGCTGGTTGGGATGCAGCGCTGTGTTCCCTGATGACCATGCTTGGTAGAGCTTCCCAAACGCCGCAGCAATGCCCTGGATGTTCGATTGGTGCGCCACAAAACCGCTTTGGGTTTCGGCAATTAACTCGGCAATCGCGCTCCGTTCCGGCGCAACCGCAAGCACCGGGCGGCCCGACCCGATGTACTCATACACCTTCCCCGGAACCACTTCATCGCTCCCTTCATACTCATCCACCACCAACAGCACAGCATCGGAAAGGAGCAACCGGCGGATGCTCTCCTTGTGGGGCATGTATCCCACAACCTCAATCGCCCCCCCCAAGCTGCTTCCCCTGAACATCTCCATCACCTCATCGCCAAACCGCCCGATAAATTGAAGCCGCAGCGTTGCGGGGTCCACCGCATTGCTGGCCACCAGCGACTCCACGGCCTTCAAAAACGCATCGGGATTGCGGCGGCCATACATCGAGCCGGTGTAGGTGATGGTGAAGCGCGGGTCGCTCCGCTCGGCGGGATTGATTTCGGGAATATCCGCGCTGTCGTAGCCGTTGGGAAGGTGATGAAATTTCTGCCGGGGTAGATCGGGATATTTCCCAAGCACATCGTTCATAATCCCCAGCCACGCCACCTCAACCGCATCGGCTTCGGCAAACACCGAGCGTTCCAGCCGCCGATCAATCGCCGCCGGGATTGCCCAACGGTCCGGGGTTGTGATAAATCCGGTCCAGGGGTCGCGGAAACCAGCTACCCAGGGGAGCTTGCTTTTCCGCTTCAGTGCGCGTGCAATCAGCGAGCAGGTGTACGGTGGGGATGAACTGTAAATCGCCTTAATCTCCCCTTTGCCGATCTCCTCCATTCCCGCTTTCACCGCATGGCGCAGCCAGCCAATTCGGGCATCGGGAATAAACAGCGTGGCGCGGATAAACTCCGACAACCGCTCGGAAAACGGGAGCTTGGTTCCTTCTTTTCGGATGGTGTTTACGTCAATGGCGGTTCCCTTCTTCTTGCCGGTCAGTTTGCGGTACAGGTCGTATGGCTCGAAGATGTCGGTGCGGATCACCTTCACCCCTTCGGGAATCTCCCGAAGCAGCGATTCGTCCCGTGCCGGAAAATTGCCATCGCGGACCGTCAGCACCACCGGCTCCCAGTTGAACTGCCGCAAGTACTGCACGAACTTCAACACACGCTGGACCCCAGGGCCGCCAGAAGGGGGGAAGTAGTAGGCCACAATCAGAACTTTGTTCATATCTGGACGCAAAGATAGAAAAGAAGCAGAGGGAAACGGCGGGGAGGAGAGATGCTGGCATCAGAACTCATTGATGGATGTCGAGATGTCGGCGACGAAGCACCGCGAAGCAGCAGCAAAGCCCATCTCCACGTTCTGTCTCCACGTTCCGTCATTGCGAGGCGGAGTGAGTTCTCCCCCCTCTGTCATTGCCCCGAATGATCGGGGTCTTCGACAAGGAGTCTTCTACAAAGCCAGGCTTTCCAGCAATCGAAGTAACTTGCCTCCATGCTTATCATTAACGACGGAGAGAATGTTTTCAACTACCGCATTGCTGGGGTTGCCACCCACGGCGGCAAGGTGCTGGTGCATCGTGGGCCGGGGGATGATTTCTGGGCGTTCCCTGGGGGGCGCGGCGAAATGGGGGAATCGGCTGCCGACACGCTGCGCCGTGAGATGATGGAGGAGCTACAAACCCCCGTTCACGTTGGCAATCTGCTCTGGTTTGTTGAGAATTTCTTTGAGTACAACGGCCGCCGCTACCATGAACTTGGACTCTACTTTGCCATGTCGTTGCCGGCTACCTCACCCTTGCTCACGATGGAAGAACGTGAGTTCCGCGATGAGCTTGGGGTACGTCTGCTGTTCCGTTGGCAGCCGTTGGATGCGCTGGATCAGATCACGATTGTGCCAGCTTGCCTTCTGCCACGCCTTTCCGCGCTGGATAACCCGATTGAGCATCTGGTGAACCGCGAAGTGAAAGATCCGCAAACGGAACCTTGATTCCCTTCCCATCAACCGTTCTGCTACCATGCCCGAATTTTTTCAACAGTGCGATGTCTGGTTGTTCTACCGTATCAATCACGGAATGGCTAACCCGGTGTTCGATCTGGTGATGCCGTTTATCAGCGAAGTCCGGTATTTCTACATCCCCTACGCGCTGCTGTTTGTGGTGCTTCTGTGGAAAGGTGGTGCGGCGGGTCGCTGGTGCGCGCTGGCGTTGGCCGCAACCGTGGCAATCAGCGACCCGCTAAACAGCCGCGTGATAAAGGAGTCGGTTGCGCGGGTTCGCCCCTGCCGGGCATTGCCCGATGTCCGCACGCTGGCTCCGTGTGGCGAAGGGAAGTCGTTCCCTTCCTCCCATGCCGCCAACAACCTTGCGGCGGCGGCAGTGATTGCGTTGTACTTCCGGCGGTGGTGGTGGGTGGCGTTTGGGTTTGCGGGGACTGTTGCGTTCTCGCGGGTCTATCTGGGCGTTCATTACCCGGGGGATGTGATCGGCGGCGGCATCGAAGGGGTGCTGATCGCCATCTGCGTGGTGTGGCTGATTGAACGGTTTCGCAGCTATCTACGCCGCCGCAAAACAGGCGGCATAACAGAAACGGCCACCAAAGATTCCTCTTCGGCAGCCGTTGTTTCCGATTGATTGTTCGCAATAGACTTGGCGCGGCGTTACGCGCCTTCCGATGCCGGCTTGCGCTGCTTGATTGCCGCCGTCAGCTCCTCGATCCCCTCGCTAATCCCCTCTTGAATTTCTGGAAGCGAAGGAAGCTCTGGCAGGTGGATACTGTGCTTGTTCTGGCGGGCTTCGTCGTAAATTTTCTGCGGCGGCTTGCGCAAATCGTGAACCAGCCCAACCCACGAAAACATGGTGAGGATGTAGTGTGAGATGTCAATCTCCCACCAATAAAACCCCTGCCGTTCGCTGGTCATGTAGCGGTGGTGGTTGTTGTGCCACCCTTCGCCCAGGGTAATCAGGGCAATAAAAAGATTGTTGCGGCTTTGGTCGGTGGTGTTGAATCGGCGGCTTCCCCAAACGTGCGCCAGCGAGTTCACCGTGAACACCCCGTGGTACAGGAGCGTGGTGCTGATGAAGAATCCCCATGCCAGAAGCTGCGGACCATCGGTTCCCAAGCCTGGGGCCTGGACGGCAAGCAATTCCCCCAGCCCAAACAGCCCAACACCAAGAAGCGTCAGCACCACTGCATGGCCCCAATCCAGCATCCGCAGCTCAGGATATTTGGCAAGGTCACGCACGCTGTTGTCGTCGTAATCAACGAATTTTTTGGAGAGTATCCAGCCCATATGGGACCACCAGAAACTCCCCGTCACCGGCGAGTGAACGTCCTCCTCGGTATCGGAATAGCGGTGGTGGTGGCGGTGCTTTGCTGCCCACCACAACGGCCCGTTCTGCCCTGCCGAGGCACCAAGCAGTGCCATCAGGAATTGGAAAACGCGGCTAGTTTTGTACGAGCGGTGCGAGAAGTAGCGGTGGTATCCTGCTGTCAATCCGAACATTCGGATGAAGTAGAGGAAGCAGCAGACCCCAACGGCAAACCAGCTTACGCCAGTCCAGATAGGGAGTAAACAACCAAGATGAACGATCAGGAACCACGAGTTTAGAATGCGGAAGCGGGTCTGTTCGGAGATCATCGACATTAAGCGGCGTTAGTCAACAATGAATCGGTAGTTGTAAATGGCAGCGCACAAAAATGGGAGAAAAGATTGAAGTGGCAGCAAGGCCTGCCCACAACGTATCACGTTGACACGAAAAGCAAACAAAATGGCGGCAGAAATGGGGGAGGGGTTGCTCGGTGCAGAGGTGAGTCATCGGAGTGAAACGCCCCGCGTCGTTTCATGGCTTGGCGTATGTTCCGGCTCTGCCCAACCCGGCACATCTTTACCCTTTGCATTTTCCCACCTTCCGGTTCTGGCCGTATTTTTATGGCCGACTTCCACCGTAGCGGGTTTTTCCGCTCCCCACTAAAACAGCACACATCAGCAATCATGTACGAAGGATTTTTATCAGCATTGGCCGAGCAACGGGAACGGATCACCCTGCTCCGGAGGTATCTTTGACCTTGACCGCAAAGAACGGGAAATAGCCGAGCTTCAAGCAAGAACCGAACAGCCTGATTTCTGGAACGACAACATCGCCGCGCAAAAAACAATGCGCGAAATCAGCACCCGCAAGGAGTGGGTGGACGCTTGGAACGTCACCAACCAACGCGCAAACGACATCGGCGCGCTGATTGAGTTGGGGGAAGAAGCAGGGGATGATTCGCTGGAAACAGAAATCCGCCACGAATCAGACCAGCTTGCGGCCCAAATTGCCGACCTTGAGTTCCGCAATATGCTCTCGGATCCGGATGACGTTCGCGATGCAATCCTGAAAGTGCAAGCCGGTGCCGGCGGAACCGAAGCCCAAGATTGGACGCAAATGCTGCTGCGGATGTACATGCGCTGGGCCGAACGCAAAGGCTACAACATTGCGCTGTTGGATGAGTTGGAAGGGGAAGCCGCAGGGCTGAAATCGGCTTCCATTGAAATCAGCGGGGCATATTCGTTCGGCAGATTAAAATCGGAAAATGGTGTCCATCGCCTCGTTCGCATTTCGCCGTTCGACTCCAATGCACGCCGCCACACATCGTTCGCAAGCGTCTTTGTCTATCCTGTGGTGGATGAAGATGTTCCGATTGAAATTAACCCTGCCGATGTTGAGTTGGAAACATTCCGCTCCGGCGGAAAAGGGGGGCAAAATGTGAATAAAGTGGAGACCGCCGTCCGGCTGCGCTACCGCTACGTTAGCCCACGCGGTGCCGAGCATATGTTGATTGTAAGCTGCCAGGAAGAACGCTCGCAACTTCAGAACCGCGAGCGGGCAATGAAAATGCTGAAATCGGAGGTGTACGAAATTCTTCGGCGTGAAGAGGAGGAAAGAAAAGCGGCAATCGAAGGCTCAAAAAAACGAATTGAATGGGGAAGCCAAGTTCGCAATTACGTGTTCCAGCCATACACGCTGGTGAAAGATTTACGAACCAACACCGAGACGTTCGATGTCCAGGCCGTGATGGATGGAGAAATAGATGATTTCATCAAAGCATTTTTGATGGAATATTCCGGCAATAACCAACCTGAAGACACCATTTTTTAACCAATTTTTCACCAACAAGATATTCCCGTGAAAAAAATCCAACTGCTGAAACTTGCCCACGCACGCTCGGGCGATAAAGGGGATGCCGGAAATGTTGGCGTAATTGCACGCCGCGCCGAATGGTATCCAATAATCGCCGAAGCATTAACCACTGAACGGGTGAAAGAGCATTTTACCGGAATTTGCCACGGCCCAGTGGAACGGTTTGAACTGCCGAATTTATGGGCATTAAATTTTCTGCTGCACAACACGCTTGGCGGTGGCGGAACCGTCTCGCTAAAATTAGATGCACAGGGGAAAACACTCTCCTCGGCAATGCTAAGAATGGAAATTGAAGTGCCTGATGAATTTGAAGTATAGGCCATGAATATCCACATCATTAATGGCCCCAATCTAAATCTGCTTGGCGTGCGCCAGCCAGAAATATACGGCCACGAAACGTTGGGTGATATTGAAAAAAAAATGCGGCAGATATTTGAACAAAAAAACGTTGCCCTCCATTTCTTTCAATCAAACTCCGAAGGGGCGATTATTGATGCGTTGCACGCCGCACGCTACGCCCACAATGCCGATGCTGTGGTGATAAATCCGGGAGCCTACACCCATTACTCCATCGCCATTCGCGATGCTGTGGCTGCAATTCAAATTCCTGTGATCGAGGTCCATATTTCCAACATCCACGCGCGCGAGCCGTTCCGCGAACATTCCGTTGTGGCGGCGGCGTGCCGTGGCAGGATTGAGGGGCTGGGGTGGAACGGCTACCGGCTGGCAGTTGAGTATCTGCTGGATGCCCTTCAACCGAACAACTAACAGGGCCACACCACCATGGCGAACACGTTTGGCACACTGTTCCGGCTAACAACCTTTGGCGAATCGCACGGCCCCGGGGTTGGCGCGGTGGTTGATGGCTGCCCCGCCGGGGTCCCGTTTAATATAGAGATGCTTCGCCGCGACCTTTCCCGCCGCCGCCCGGGGCAATCGCTGACCACCCAACGGAACGAACCCGACGAGCCGGAAATCCTAAGCGGAGTGTTTGAAGGGGCCACCACTGGCGCGCCGATTGCCGTGCTTGTGCGCAACAGCGATCAACGCTCGCACGATTATGCTCCCCTTGCCGATCTCTACCGCCCCTCGCACGCGGATTTCACCTATGCCAAAAAATATGGTGTGCGCGATCACCGTGGCGGCGGGCGTGCTTCCGCGCGCGAGACGTTGGCGCGAGTGGTTGGCGGCGCGGTGGCGCGGATGCTGCTGCAATCGCAACTGCCGCTGGTTGTTCGCGCAGCCGTCACAACCCTGGGGGGAATTACTGCCCAGCGTGATGTTGCCGAAATGAACCCCGACCACATCTACGATTCCCCCGTCCGCTGTGCCGACCACCAAGCCGAACAAGCAATGATTGCCTTGCTGGAAGAACTACGCGCCGCTGGCGACTCAGCCGGGGGCATTATCTCCGTCCATGTTGATGGCTTGCCGGCCGGGCTTGGCGAGCCGATCTACGACAAATTGAACGCCCGGCTTGCCGCTGCCATGATCTCCATCAACGGCGCGATGGGCTTCGAGATGGGCGCAGGGTTTGCTGTTGGAACCAGCCGTGGCTCGGCCAACAACGATCAGTTTGTGGAAACGGAGGGACGGCTGCGGACGGCAACCAATAATTCTGGTGGTGTGCAGGGGGGGATCAGCAACGGGATGCCGCTGCGGTTTCGGGTGGCGTTCAAACCTCCATCCTCCATTGCAATTCCGCAACAGCACGGAAGCAGCGGTGGGGACGTGGTGACGCACGCAGTTCAGGGGCGGCACGACCCCTCCATTGTGGTACGTGCCGTGCCAGTGGTGGAGGCGATGACCCTGATGACCCTTGCCGATCTGTGGCTGCTAAGTCGGGCATCGGCGGGCGTGGCGTAAAATGTGGAGCTTGCTTGTTCGGCGGCTTCCCCCCCTGGGATCGCCGAGCGTCTGCTCGGCAGCCGAGACTCAGCATGGTTGGAGGGCTGGGTTTGGTAGCAAGGGGAATCCAGCATTGGTCATTTCATCGCGCCCCCCTTGATCGTGCTGCAAGCAGCCGATCGTTCCCCCCAAGCCTGGGGGGAAACGGGAAGAGGGAGGTGGATTGGGCATTCGCCATTTTTTTCTTGCCCCCCTCTCCCGCCGGAATGAAGCATAGCTCAGTTCGGCGAATCGGGAGAGGGGTGGGGGGTGAGGGAATCCACCACCATTCGCCAATCTACACCAACCCTTGTTTCATCAACAACTCAGCAATCTGCACCGCGTTGGTTGCCGCGCCCTTCCTGACGTTATCGGCCACCACCCACAGGTTCAGCGTGTTTGCCTGCGAAGCGTCGCGGCGGATGCGGCCCACAAACACTTCGTCCCGCCCGCCAGCATCCAACACCGTTGGGTAGATGTCGTCGGTGGGGGCATCCATCACCACAATCCCCTCCGCTTTCTGCAATACCTTCCGCGCTTTGGCTGGCGTGACTGGTTTTTCGAACTCAATGTTCACCGACTCGGCATGGGCCGCCATTGTTGGGATTCGGACGCAGGTCATGGTTGCTGCCAGCTTCGGTAATCCCATAATTTTCCGCGTCTCGTTCATCATCTTGTTCTCCTCCTCGGTGTAATCATCCCCGTTCAAAAAGCTGTGGAAGATGGTATTGAACGCCGCTGGACGGCTGAACTTCGGTGTTGCGGGCGGCTTCCCTTTCAGCTCGGCGAGTAACTGATCCACCCCGCTTTGCCCGGCCCCAGAGATTGCTTGGTAGGTTGAGACCACCACCCGTTTCAGCCCGAAGGCTTCGTGCAATGGCTTCAGCGCAACAACAAGTTGGATAGTGGAGCAGTTCGGGTTGGCGATAATCCCCCGGTGCTTCACTGCCGCATCGGGGTTGACTTCGGGGACCACCAGCGGGACGTTTTTCTCCATCCGCCACGCGCTGCTGTTGTCAATTGCCACCGCGCCGGCGGCGGCGGCTATCGGGCAGTAGTGGCGGCTGACGCTTCCCCCGGCTGAGAAGAGCGCGATCTGCACCCCGGCGAACGAGTCGGGAGTGAGTTCCTGGACCGTGTGGTTCTTCCCCCGGAACTTCACTTTTTTTCCGGCGGAGTTTTTGGAGGCAAGCAGCGTCAGCTGGCCAACAGGAATGTTCCGTTCTTCAAGGACTTGCAGCATGGTGCGGCCAACAAGCCCGGTTGCGCCAACAACGGCAATGGAATAGCTCATGGAGAGTTGATTGAAAGGGGAAAGATTCAGCGGATAAAGACTTCTTCGGGGATGACCGAGATCACCTTGCTGTTGCCGTCGGGTCCGTTGGAGTAGGCCAGCATGTAGTTGTTGCCCGCTTGAAGCGTGACCCCGTTACGGGTGGCCACTACGTTCCCGGAACCATCCACCACTTCGGCGGTGACGGTTCCAGCGGGGATCTGCACCGAGACTGCTGTGGTGTTGGCCGGGGCAACCGCATACGATTGCAGCGGTGTGTTCATCCCGCGTACCCGAAGCTGCAACGCCGTGGTGGAATCCTTGAAGCCTGCATGGAAGAACCGCAGCCGCACGCTCCCCGATGTTGGTGCTGGCAAGTTATCGCGGACAACAGTGGAGCGCGCCTTTGTGGTGTCGAACGGGCCGCTGACGTAGATGGTGTAGCGGTTGTTCGGCTCCATGTTGAGCGGTTGTTGGCCATCAACAAGTGGGGTGCTGTAGTTGAAGTTGTCGTTGTGGAATCGGTGCATCTCAATTCGGTACGGCCAGTTGCGCCGGAAGAGCAAGCTGAGCAGGAAGTAGGAGCCTTGCTTCTCAATGCTATCGGTTATAAGCTCCCAATGCGGGCGGTTGTACACCACATATTGGCTTACTGTGAAATCCCTGCGGTAGTACTCGTTCTGCACATACTTTGCCAGCCGGTTGGGGTCGTAGAAGGTGGTGGTGACGGCACTATCACCCATTGCTGCAAGGTCAATCGTCCGCACCGCTCCGAAATCAATCCGGAAGGGGAGGCCACCGTAAATCGTGTTGTTATCGGGGCCACGGTTTTCCTGGAACAGGTTGAAGAACAAGAACGGCTGTTCCCCTTTTGGCTTTGCGTTCCCGGTCATCACAATGGTGAAGACTGCGGTGCCAGGAAGGTTCACAAACGGGGCAGGCAAATCGAACAAGCTGTTGGTAGTCCCGGCATCCAGAACAAACAGCCCCGTCCCCTGCCCAAGCAGGTACGACTTGCTGCGAACGTACTGGCTGGCCTGGCCATACTGCAAGTCGGTCAGCACAAGGGCGGCTGATTCTTTGGTATCCCCCACCTTCACATCCACCGCGCCGGCATCGGGAGAAAGGTGGACAATCCGGTAGCGTGCCGAATCAACCGCTGGGTTCGGGAACAGCGTATCGCTGGTGAGCAGCACGCGATAATCGCCCGAGATCCCGTACAAGTAGGCAGTGTAGTATGCGCCACTATCCAGCCGCACCGCTTGCTGTGCCACCAACGTTCCGCCGCTGATGAACGCAAGCGTCTTTCCGCTTGCCCCAGTGGTATCCACCGGATAGTACTTGGCTTCGTTGATATTGCTTTGGAAAAACAGATACCGCTGCGGCGCGTTGCCAAACAACGGCTGCCCGGCAAGGCTGATGGTGGCATCGGGGGCATCGGGGGAAGCGTGAACAACCCGCAGGAAGGCTTTCCCTTTCAGGCTGATAACGGTGTCGCCCGGCTTGGGGGTTGGAGTGAAAGGGTCGTCGGGGGAGCAGGAGCCAAGAAGCAACCCAGCAACAAACAATGTGGCAAGGCCGATAGCGCGAAGCATGGTGCTGTTCATCAGTGTAGATCCAATATCACTTCTGTTCGGGGAACGCCCCCGTATTGCTGGGGATGACACAAGATAACGCCGATGATGAACATTTGCAGGGGCGTGGAAGCAACGCCACACCCCTGCAGAGTTGTTATTTCTTCTTCGGCTCTACTGGAGTTCTTCCGTCAACCTTGCGTGAGCCGCCGGCGGCTTGCCCGTTCCGTTGCATCTCGGCCATCCGCTGCGCTTCCTCCATCTTCTGCGATAGCCACCCTTTCTTTTTCTGCGATGCCTCGCGCCGCAGCGTCTCCAGCGTCATGCTGGTCTTGCTGTACTTGGTCATCCAGACCTGCTGGCCAATCGCCAACACGTTGAAGGTGAGGTAGTACAAGTTCAGCCCCGACGGGAGGAAGTTGAAGGTGAGCGTCAGCAGAACCGGCATCAGATAGATCAGCATCTTCTGCTGCGGATCAGTGATCAACATCTTATTCTGGAAGAACATGCTGATCCCCATCACCAACGCCATGCCGCTGATGGTGTGTCCCAACAGTGGAAGGGTGAAGGGGAGGCTAAGAACAACATCGGGGATGGAAAGGTCGTGGATCCAGAGCATGAAGCCAGCTTGGCGAAGATCAATCGAGTTGCTGAGCGTGGCATACAGCGCGTAGAGAATCGGAAGCTGAAGCACCATCGGCAAGCACCCCCCCATGGGGTTGATCCCATACTCACGATAGAGCTTCATGGTCTCCATCTGCTGGCGTTGTGGGTCGCCGGTGTGTTTTTTCCGAAGGTCGTCCATCACCGGTTTCAGCAGCTGCATCTTCCGGGCCGAGCGGATTTGCGGAACCGAAAGAGGCCACAACGCCAAACGGATCAGGATGGAGAAAATGATGATGACGAAACCATAGTTCGGAATGAAGCTGTGCAGGAACCGGAACATCGGCAGCAGAACATACTCACCGATTGGGCGGATTGGTGCCCAGCCGAAATCCAACATATCGGAAACGCCATACTGCTTCAGCGCGTCGTACTGAAGCGGACCCACGAACAGCGTAAACTGCTGTGCAGGGGCGTTGGCCTTGAACGGAACCCGCAACGCCCAACTGTAGGTTTCCACAACGCCGCTGGAGTCCACCGGAAACGCAAATCCCGTTAGCCGGACGTTGGCCCCACTGATTGGCGTTGCCGGAATCAGCGCGCTGCCGAAGTATTTCACATGCGTTCCAACCCATTCCACGCTGCCGGAGTAGTCGGTGCTGGCCCCTTTCCCGGCTTCGCTTTGGTCAAGGTTATGGAGTTCATCGTTCACCTTTGCGTGAGCTTTTGCGCGGCTTGATTCATCCACCGAGTTGTGTTCTTGGTATTTCACCCCTCCGGTCCAGCTCAGCGTGTAGTTTCCACCGGAAACTTGATCGCCCATGCCGTTCATCGCCACGCTGAACCCGATACCGTAGTTGTCCCCGTGGAAGACAAACCGCTTCTCGATTGTTCGGGCTGTTCCCGCCGAATCAGGGATTGCCAAGCGCGCCGTCACTACTGCCGAATCGCCCCCCTTCAGGGTGATTGTTTCCGGCCCATCAATCGTGAACTGCAAGTCGCTGGTGGTGATCTCCTTTCCGGCGGCATCCTTGAAATCCAGCCCCAACACACCGGGGAACCCGCTGCTGTCGGCAATCAGCTGAACCGGCGCGCCGTACCATGCCTTGTAATTTTTCAGGGTGAACCGCGAAAGCAGCCCACCGCGTGTGTTCAGCACCGCCGTGTAGGTTGGCGTTTCTACCGTCACCAGCTTGCTGTTGGTGGCGATTAGCGATTGGTACTGCTCGGGAAGGCGTTGCTGTGGCGGCGCAACAACCGGGGGCGTCGGGGCCGGCGTTGCTGGCTGGGGTGCCGTAGTTTTTGCGACGGTGTCGCGGCGGCTTGTGGTTTGCTCGTCTGGGGTTGGTGCAAAGAACATTGACCAACCAACGATCACCACGCCGATCAGCACGAATGCAAGGATAGTCCGTTTGTCCATTCTGTGTGTTGCTGTAAATCAAGAAAAACGACATCGCGCACACTGGCTGGCGTGATCTCTGTTTCGGGTTTATTCGTGGGCGATTTTTCTGTGTGTGTGTGATACCGTCAACTACCACTACGGCACCGGGTCGTATCCGCCCGGGTGAAAGGGGTGGCATTTCAAAATGCGCCGAACCCCCAGATACGTCCCCCGAACAGCACCATATTTTTCAATGGCTTGCCGGGTGTATTCCGAGCAGGTTGGGTGGAACCGGCAGCTTGGCGGAAGCATCGGCGAAAGGAATCGCTGATAGCCCCGAATGGCCGTAAGAAACCCAACAGCAATCGGTCCTCGCTGTTTTTTGGGAGAGGGGGCGGGGCCCTGCTCAGTCGCCTGTGATTGTGGGTTCATTGCCTTCGTTCGATTCCTTCATCACTTTGCGGTGCAAGCGTTCCAGACCCCTGCGAACGTCATTTTGAACATCGGCAAACGGGGGGGGAGGAAGAAACGATTGCTCCTTTGGCACGCTCCAGAGCAACGCCAGATGCAGCGTAATCCCGGGCGGAAGCCCTTGCAGGAAGCGATGACGAATAAGCCGATAGCTTTCGCGCAGAAGCCGCCGAATCCGGTTGCGGCGGATTGCCCCGCCGTTCCCTTTCCGAACAATGAACCCTGCAATGACCGTTGGCTGCAACCCCGTTGTTTCGGGAAGCGAGCCTGAGTTCAGTGGAGTCACAATGCGGTATTTCACCACAACGTTTCCTTGCCGGAATCCTTTCCCTTCTTGGAACAGAGCGCGGATCGGCTCTTTTCCCCGAAGGATTGCCGCACGTGGCAGCCCTGCCGGACTGGGGAGCGGTTGCTGGGAATCCATGGTGCGTCGTTGGGGGTTCGAAGGAACGGAAGGTTGCCAATGGGAACGCGGATTGCGATCACTATCGAACGATCACAATCCGCGTTGCTGTTGTTTCGGTATAGTTTATGCCTGTGGCATTGCGTCGCTGACCGTAAGGCGATGGCGGCCTTTGGCGCGGCGGCGTGCCAGCACCTTCCGCCCGTTCTTGCTGGCCATGCGGGCGCGGAACCCGTGGGCGTTGCGACGCTTGCGTCGGCTTGGTTGATAGGTCCGTTTCATAAGGGTATTCCGGTTATGATGTTGTTAAAGGCTTTGTTTGAAGAACGCCAAAAATACACTTGCTCCGGCAATCCATCACACGTTTTTTTGCCCGATTACCGTACCTAACAAATTTTCTTTGCGGGGGAAACCGCGTGAAACTGTGGAACTGTTGCATCAGGTTTTTGCCATTGCGTAATTTGCCCGCCGCTGCCTCCCAATCTTCTGCTCTGCTGGTTTACACACGCACAAACGCGCACCGTTTGGGGAAGAGAACATCGGCAATCGCCTGTGGCACTGCGGCTTGGACGTGCACGTTTCCCTTTTTTCTGGCAAAACATCCATGATACATTCTCCTGGCCAACAGGACGCACATATTGTTTGGACGCGATGCCTTGAGCTTATCAAAGATCAAGTCACCTATCAAGCGTTCAAAACATGGTTCGAGCCCACAAAGCCGTTGCAGCTGGATGGCTCCACCCTAACAATCCAAGTTCCCAGCCAATTTTTCTACGAGTGGATTGAGGAACACTACTACGCCCTTGTCCGCAAAACAATGGTGCAGGTTCTGGGCGATCAGGCCCAACTGCGCTACCACACCGTTGTGGATAATCCCAACGAACCTGCCGAGGCACGGTTTATCACTGTTCCAAACCGGGCCGCAGCGGCCGCCGGGGCCACCGTGAAATATCCCACAACCCAAACCGGGCTGCCGTTCTCAACTCCATCTATCCAGCAGCAGGCAAAACCGGAATCAACCTACCTGAACCCACGGTTCATCTTCGAGAATTTTGTGACGGGGGAGTGCAACCAGCTTGCCTACGCCGCAGCAAAAGCCGTGGCCGATAACCCCGGCGGAACCCGATTTAACCCACTGGTGATTTATGGCGGGGTGGGGCTTGGCAAAACCCACTTGGTCCAGGCCATTGGCCACCATGTGATGCAGCAACGCCCGGGAAGCTCGGTGGTGTATATCAGTTCCGAGCGGTTTACTCTAGAGTTCGTCAACGCAATCCAGCACAATAAATCGCAGGAGTTCATCAACTACTACCGCAATGCCGATGTGCTGATGGTGGACGACATCCAATTCTTCAGCGACAAAGAAAAAACGCAGGATAACTTCTTCCACACCTTTAACGCGCTGCACCACACCGGCAAGCAGATTGTGCTGACCAGCGACGTTCCCCCAAAGCAGTTGCGCGGCGTTGATGAACGGCTGGTAAGCCGGTTCCAGTGGGGATTGACCACCGACATCCAACCTCCAGATTTCGAGACCCGCGTGGCGATCCTGCAGAAGATGAGCATCAGCGAAGGCTACAATCTTCCCCCCGATGTGATTGAGTACATCGCCCGCAATGTCACAAACTCCGTCCGCGAAATGGAGGGATGCCTAATCTCGCTGCTTGCCGAAAGCTCACTGCGGAACTTATCGCTCACTCTAGACCTCACCCGCGAAGTGGTGAACGGAATTGCCGTGATGGCCGATCCGGTTATCACGATTGAGCAGATCCAAAACGCTGTGTGCGAACATTTCAGCCTTCCCATCAGCTTGCTGACCGGGAAAACCCGCAAACAGGAGATTGTACAAGCCCGCCAGATTGCAATGGCACTGATCCGCGAACTGACAAACACCTCGCTGAAAACTATCGGCAACCACTTCGGCGGGCGCGATCACACGACGGTGATGCATGCCATCACCACCATTGATTCGCTGAAGGAGCGCGACGACCCCACGCGCCGTGCACTGTTCGCCATTCGCCAAAAACTGAATCTATCGGGGAAATAATGAGCTTTACCGAAGTGCAAAAGGAGGGGGGAAGCCTCCCGCAGACTGCCGACCCGGTTGCTGTTGAGCAATTTTTTGCGTGCGACCTTCGGGTTGGAACGGTGATAGAGTGCCAACTCAATCCCCGCGCTCGCAAGCCATCGTTCAAACTCACCATTGATTTCGGCCCGCTTGGCCAGCGCACCAGCAGTGCCCAGTTGGTCGCGCTCTACTCCCCCGAAACCTTGATTTCTCGACAAATCGTGGCCGTTGTCAACTTCCCGCCACGCAATGTTGCCGGGGTGGAAAGTCAATGCTTGGTGCTGGGGATTGAAACCCCCGAAGGAGTTGTTCTGCTGGATATTGAACGCCCCGTTCCGAACGGAAACCGTGTTTCATAGCGTTGGTTTCTTCCCTTCTTGCTTGCTTCACGCCCGCCTTTCGCTACATTTGCCACCCGAACCTTCATCTTCAGATTAGGATAGCACGTTTCTATGCCCACTCGTCGTGTTACTGAATCGTGGTTGCAGTCAATCACGCCGTATCAGTTTTCACCTACCGAACTCTGCGACCGATTACTTCAACTTGGACTTGAAGTGACCGTGGCCGAAAATCGCCGTGAATCGCTGGCTCCGTTTGTTGTTGGCCATGTGCTGACCCGCGAACCTCACCCCAACGCCGACCGCCTTTCACTCTGCAGCGTCAGTACCGGGGCGGAAACCTTCCAAGTAGTCTGCGGCGCGCCGAATGTGGCGGCTGGGCAAAAAATTGCTTTTGCCCCAATCGGTGCATTTATCCAAACCGCTGGGTTCACGATTGAGAAGCGGAAAATCCGTGGTGTCGAATCGCAGGGGATGATCTGCAGCGAACAGGAGTTGGGGTTGGGCGAGGGGCACGATGGCATTCTGGTGCTTCCGGATGATGCTCCGGTGGGTGCGCCACTTGCCGATCTGCTGGGTGAAGTGATCTACGACGTTGATATCACCCCCAACCGTGCCGATTGCTTGGGGCACTTCGGGCTTGCCCGGGAGATTGCAGCCCTAACCGGGAACCCGATTCACTGGCCCGATCCGGAAGTTCTGGAATCGGATACTCCAACCGCCTCGGCAATCAGCATCCGCATTGATGACCCCGAGCTTTGCCCCCGCTACGCGGCCCGCGTGGTGCGTGGCGTGCGTGTTGGCCCATCGCCGCAATGGCTCCAGGACCTGCTTCACACGTTGGGGGTGCGCCCCCGAAATAACGTGGTGGATGTTGCCAACTACGTCATGTTCGAGTGTGGCCACCCGCTTCATGCTTTCGATTTGGATACCGTGGCGGGCCAGCAGATTGTTGTTCGTGCCGTCAGCGGCCAGAAATTCACCACCCTGGACAGCAAGGAACACACCCTTCCGGACAACGCCCTGATGATTTGCGATGCCGAAAAACCGGTGGCCATTGCCGGAATCATGGGGGGCGAAAACTCCGAAATCACCGATGCAACAGGTAATGTGTTGATTGAATCGGCCTACTTTAACCCTTCCTCAATCCGGCGGACGGCGCGCAAACTTGGCCTTGCAACCGATGCCAGCTACCGGTTCGAGCGTGGGGCCGATGTTGGCATCACACTCTATGCCGTCAACCGTGCTGCCCAGCTTATCGCCCAGCTTGCCGGCGGCGAAATTCTTGCCGGGGTTGTTGATGAATATCCGCGCCCGCACCAACCGCTCACAATCCAGCTTCGTTATTCCCGCACGGTGGAGATACTTGGTGTGGAGCTTGATGGGCCAGCGCAAGTTGCGTTGCTTCGGCGATTGGGGTTTGGCGTTGTGGAATCGGAAAACGGCGCAGCGGTGGCGGTGCCATCCTACCGCGTGGATATTTATGGGGAGATTGATTTGATTGAAGAGATCGGGCGGCTGTACGGCTGCGACAATATCCCGGAAGATACCCGCGCCCCCATCAGCATGGATACCTCCGAGGATCCGCTACTGAAAACCATTGCCGAAACCCGCCGATTCCTTGTGGATAACGGGTTCACCGAAGTGGTTGGACTGCATCTGACCGACCCCGAAACCGCTGCCGAATACGGCAACCCCGTCCAGCTGAAAAACGCACTTGGCCGCGACACCAGCACCATGCGAACCAGCCTTGCCCCAACGCTGGCAAACGTTGCCGGATTGAACGAACGCCACAGCCGTCCCAATCAGAAATTGTTCGAGGTTGGCAAAGCCTTCCGCCGCTCCGAATCGGGGAAAGGGGTGATACCCGGGGTTGTGGAGATGACCGAGCTTGGGGCCCTGATCTCCGGAACTGCCGAGCCTTCCGGTTGGGACACCCCAGCCCGCCAATTCGATCTGTTCGATCTTCGTGCAACGGTGGAGCGGTTGCTGGCACGGCTTTCTATCCATGCTGCTGCCTTCACCGCAGTGGAGGTTCCGCAATGGGGGATTGGCGCGCCCGCGCTGGCAATCCACATCGGCGGCCAGGAAGTTGGAAGAATGGGGCCGTTAGATACTTCCACAACCAAACGCTACGACCTTCTGAAGCAGCCATTTCTGCTGCTGTTGGATCTTGAGCAGGTTGCCAAGCACGCATTCCAGCCGAACAGCTACCGTGCACCTTCACGCTTCCCGGTGGTTCATCGCGACATCGCCGTGATCCTTCCCGCAGCGGTTCCCAACGGCCAGGTGGAGTCCACCATCCGTTCGGCAGGGGGCCAGCTGTTAAGCGGGGTTCGGCTGTTCGATCTGTACCAGGGGAAAGGAATTGAGCCAACCGAAAAATCGCTGGCCTACTCACTCAGCTTCACCAGTTACAGCCAAACGCTGGAGGATTCCGAGATTGAAGCTCTAGTTCACCGCATCGTTGGCGCAGTTTCGGCAGCGCATGGTGCACGGCTTCGCGGCTGAGACACAACCTCCATTTCGTGATTCCTATTTTTTCAGCAGATACTTTCCTTCCAACCAACCAATGACGAACGAATCCGCCGAACTCCGGAAATCTCTAGAGCGATTCCAACAAGCCATTGACGCGCTGGCCGACCGCTACCTTGAGCTTCGCCGCGAACGGAAGCGCAACCTTGAGCGCATTGCCGAGCTTGAGCAGGAACGCGCCGCTGCCGAGATGACCATTTCGGTTCATCAAGAAATCGTCAACCAGGAGCGGAAGCGGGGGACTGAGCTTGAGGAGCGGGTGATTCAGGGGGATCGGCGGATGTCGGAGTTGCTGCAACGGGCGGGAGAGTTGGAAGAACGGGTTGCCAAACGCGAAGCAATGATTGCCGAACAGGAGGACACCATTGGCCAGCTTCGCCGCCAGCTATCGGAAGCCCAAGAGCAAGGGGGGAAATTTGATCAGCATTCGGAGCAGTTGAACGGGGAAATCGCCCAGTTGAAGGAGCAGCTTGCCGCCAGCCAACGCGTCAGCAACGAACGTGCCGAGCAGTTGGAATACGCCGAGCTTGAACGCACTGAAGAAGTTGGGAAGCTAACAACCGAGCGCGATGCTGCAACCGCCGAAATCGCCGAGCTACGGAAAGCCGTTACCCTGCTGGGCGACCAGCGGGTGAGTGCCGAGGAGAAATACCAGCAGACCCTGAGCAAGTTGGATGCTGCCACACGCCAAGTTTCCATGGTTCGGAACGAGTCGGCACTTGCCGTGGCGGCATCGGCCCAGATGCAGGCAGAATCGGTGCAACTGAAGCAAGCCGCCGCAAAAACCGACGAGCTTCGCCACGAGGCCGACGAGCTTCGCCGCCGTTTCACTTCCGCCAGCGAGGAACTTGCCAAACTGCGCGAGGACCTTGCCGCCACCCAGCAGAAACAGGGGGGGACATCGTTGGAGTTGCACATGGCCAACAACGAGATTGCCCGTCTGCGCGAGCTTCTGGACGCGCGTGAGGTTCAAATCCGCGATGCCCAGAACGACGGTTCCAAGCTGAAAGATGAGTACGCCCAGAAGCTGGCGGAATTGGAGGAGAAGCACGTTGCCTTCGATATGGAGCTTGAGCGTGCGCGGCGGCAAGTAGCCTCCATGGAATCGGAGCGGGATCAAGCGTTTGTGCAAATTTTTGCCATGCAGAACAGGGTGAAAGAGTTGGAGGAGTTGGGGGGGGAAGCCAGCAACCAGCAGAAATTCCGAATTGAGCAACTAACCCGCGACCTAAGCGATGCCCTGGAAATGGCCGCCCGCAAGGAGCAAGAAACGATTGCAGCAATGCAGGAATCGGAGGCTATCGGTGCGCGGTGTTCTGGCCTACATCAGAAGGTTCAGGAGCTGACGCAAGAACTGCACGACCACCGCCAAATGGTGCAGCAACTTCAGGCCGAAGGGGGGATGGAAGAAGGGGAGCGATTGGCACTGCGCAATCGCGTTGCCGAAGCGATTGAAATGATTGACCGCCATCTTGGGGAATAATGCTTTGTTTTGCCCCGGTGATTGTAGTATAATTGCCCACAGTCATGAACCCTGGCATTCCTGATGTGCGCTGCTGAAGGAATTCCTTCCCGGCAACAATCACGGAAGAACGACAAACTCACAACAGGGATGGTGACCGTGCGTGAACCGTTCGGCAGCGGTGAAAACTGGCTGCCAGTACGAAAGGGGAAGAGACCAAGCTATTTCAACCAGATTCCGATTCAGCAATGGATGTGTGGGGTGGAAGAGAACCGAGGCAGGGGGACAAGCCATTTGTTAGTAGCACTTTCACAAACCGTTCAACCCGTTATTGGGGACCATGCAGACCATCACGGTTCAGATACATGGCTCCGAGTACAAACTGCGTGGCGACGACACCACGCGTATTCAGGAAGCCGCCGGGATCATCAACGAGCAGATGCGATTCATTTCTAGCAAGGCACCCACGCAGCCGCCAGCAACGATTGCTGTGCTGGCCGCATTGAACACTGCCGAGCTGTTGATTGGTGAACAGGAACGCTCACGCACCGAGCTTCAGGACTGCTCCCGCCGATTGGACGGAATGGCTGCTTCCATCCATGAATTGTTAGAAATGGAGTAAAACGTCAGCACAGACACTGTGCTGGTTGAACCACTGGTTGAATCATTGTTTGGCAACCAAACAATAGTGGGAAGCCCATGAACTATCAGGTTGATATTCGGGACTGTTCCACTGCTTCTTTGACATCGAACGTTTTGATTATTGCCCGCTCTGCCCGTTGTGCAAACTCGCAATACATGAACCTATAGTTGCGACTATGGGCGATTGACTCAGCACGTCAATCACAGGCCTCGTTTTCTACCTCGATGGAAAAGTCTTCCCGCTATTGCGGGGGACCAGTGGAAGTGAGCGATGTGTTGGCAGTCACCCACCGTGTTCTTGTTGGGTTCTACCTTTGCCTACAAGCGCCCTTGTTTCTTACCACAAGGGCCACGTCTTGCACAATGGGCAGGCGGCATTTTTTCCGTTCGTGTCCCTTCTCCTGCCCGTACCTCTATCAAGCGTAGCCATCACGCCGATCTCCGTTTTCCTAAACTCTACCTGTTGTAGTACGCTGGGGGCTGCGTATGCTGTCGGGCGTTGCCCAACTCACTGCGCAGTAATTTTCACATTCCATTATTTCAGTGGGGGTTCCAAGCATGGAAACATCAACCCTTCTCATAGTTCTGGCGGCTTCAATCATTGGGTTTGCGTTGTCGTACTTCATCGCAACCAAGTCAACCAAACAACAACTGACCAATGCCGAGGAGCGCGCCCAGGAAATCATCAACGACGCACAGCAAAAAGCCGAAATCCTAAAACAAGAAAAACTGCTGGAAGCCAAAGATGACCTTAGTAAAAAACGGCGGCAGCTTGAAGAAGAACACAACCGCCGCAAGGAAAAACTGCAAGGCATCGAGAAGCAGATCAAATCACGAGAGGAGAACATCGAGAAAAACCTCTCCAAAAAACTAGAGATTGCCACCCGGCGTGAGAAAGATATGCTGATTCAGCAGAAGGAAATGGAGAAAAAAGTGGCCCAGGTGGAAGAGCAACGCAAAGCCATCGACCTTCAGAAAAAGCAGATTGACAACACCAAATCCAGCATCGAACAGCAGAAAAAAGTTGCTGATGACTTGGTTGCCGAACAAAATCACCGGTTGGAACGGATCAGCGGAATGTCCAAGGAGGATGCCCGCAAGTTCCTGATGGAGAACATGGTCAGCGAGGCCAAGCTGGAATGCGCCCAGCAGGTGAAGGAAATCCGCGACCAAGCCAAGCTGGATTCCCGCCGCGAAGCCCAACGAATCATCGTCCAAGCCATTCAACGAACAGCCTCGGATCACTCGGTGGAGACCACTGTCTCGGTGGTGAACTTGGCCAGCGAGGATATGAAGGGGCGGATTATCGGGCGCGAAGGGCGCAATATCCGTGCGTTCGAGGCCGCAACCGGCGTGGATGTGATTGTTGACGACACCCCCGAAGCGGTCATCATTTCCGGCTTCGACCCCTTCCGCCGTGAGGTCGCCCGAATCGCGCTGGAACGCCTGATGCACGATGGCCGCATCCATCCATCACGCATCGAAGAGATTGTTGATAAAGTCCGGAAGGAGTTGGAAGAAGACATCATCCGCACCGGAAACAACACACTGTTGGAGCTTGGAATCGGGAACGTCCATGCCGAAATCGTGAAGCTGATCGGCAAGATGAAGTACCGCTCCAGCTACGGCCAAAATGTACTAAGCCACTCCATCGAGGTTTCCTACCTGTGCGGAATTATGGCTCGCGAGCTTGGGTTGGATGCCAACCTTGCCCGCCGTGCCGGGCTGATGCACGACATGGGGAAATGCGTGGATAGGAACATCGAAGGGCCGCACGCGTTGTTGGGATTCGAGATTGCCAAGCGGTACAAGGAGCATCCAATCGTCTGCAATGCCATTGGTGCCCACCACGAGGACATCGAGATGGAGACGCCGATTGCGGTGATTGTCCAAGCCGCCGATGCCATTTCTGGCGCACGCCCCGGCGCGCGCCGTGAATCTTTGGAGGCCTACGTGAAGCGGCTGGAGACGCTGGAGACGCTGGCACGGTCGTTCGAGGGGGTTGCCAAAACCTACGCTATCCAAGCCGGGCGCGAGGTTCGGGTGATGGTGGAGCCGGAGCGTGTGGACGACTTGATTGCCGACCAGCTTGCCCACGACATCGCCGAAAAAATCCAGCAGGAGATGGAGTATCCGGGGCAGATTAAAGTGACGGTGATTCGGGAGCGGCGGTCGGTTGGATACGCGAAGTAGCCCCAGCCCAGCAGGAATCGTTGGAAGCAAAACAAACGGGCGACCATTGCAGTAATGGTCGCCCGTTTCGGTAGTCTGGTCTGCTATTGGATTTGGGAATTCTTGATTACGTCGATCTCTATTACTTCGAGACTGTCATCCGGCGTGTTAGCGTTCCCAACGGCGTTTGCAGCCGGTAGAAGTACGCCCCCGATGGAAGATCAAGTGCCGAGAAATCGTACTCGTAGATTCCTGCTTCTTGGCGTTCGTCCACCAAAATTCGGATTGGTGTGCCAAGCAGTGTGTAGATCGTCAGCTTCACGTTGGTTTCAACCGGCACGCCGTAGCGGATCATGGTTGTTGGGTTGAACGGGTTCGGGAAATTCTGATCCAGAAACATCCGCTCCGGTGCTGGCGATTCGCCACGGCTTTCCACGCCGGAAAGGAGGAAGCGGGAGAAAATGGATTCAAGAGTAAAGGTGTTCGGCATTTGTGCCGGGGTCACGTCGCGGGCGGCTTGCGCGGCGAACAATCCCTGCGGCGCAAGTATCATCGCCGCAAGCAACGTTGCCTGAAGAAGTGAACGAAAGGAAGTACGTTGTTTGTTCATATCATCACCTGTAGCAAGAATCGTGCCTGTGAAGTTCCCTAAGTGAAGTAGTTCTTGTGAGCTGCGCGTTGAGACTGGCAACCTTCATAAATGTTGCATCGGCTGCATGGCCGCAGCAAAAAATCATAGTTGCCGGGGTCAAGCTACCCCAGATCATCCAGCATTCTATCCAGAGCCTCAATCGTGATATTCTCGTAGTAATCTTCGTTAATCGCCACCATTGGCGCGCCGCCGCAAGCCCCCATGCACTCCACTTCCTCCAGCGAAAATTTGCCGTCGGCGGTGCGTTGGTTGTGGCCGATTCCATACTTCTGCGCAACGTGCTGATAGACCGCCTCGCCGCCGCGAAGCATACAGCTAACGTTGGTGCAAACCTGCACGTGATACTGCCCCATCGGCTTCTTGAAGTACATGGTGTAGAACGAGGCCACGCCATACACGTGTGCATAGGGGAGGTTCATCACTTGGGCCACGTGCTTCATCACCCCCACCGAAAGCCACCCCCATTTTTTCTGAGCCATCCACAAAACAGGCATAATGGCCGATTTTGAGCTGGGATACAGCCCCTTGAGCTGCTCCACTTTGGCAAGCTCTTCGGGGGAGAATTCGATTGGGCCTTCAATTTCCTGAAGTGGTTCAGCGGCTGCCGACGAATCAATCATGATGTGCTTCGGTTGGGAAGATGTTCCGTGTTGAACGCGATTGCTGTGAATTGCTGGGCAAAGGTACAAATTCCTTCCTATCCGCGTGCGCGTTGCCCAACGCCACGCTGTGTGAAATCATGCCACACGATCCCCCAAAACACGTAACAGCCTTATGCGAGCGGCCCGGTTCCCCCTTGTTCCCTTGCACCACCACTGCCAACTTGGGTAAGTTTGCCAAACGTTCCTGCCGGTGATTCCGCTGTTGGCGGGCACGGCTTCACACTTCGACAGACCATGAACACTACCAAGATCGTCGGCGAGGGCCTTACCTACGATGACGTTTTGCTGATCCCACAGTACAGCGAGGTGCTCCCCAGAGAAACGAATCTGGCCACCCGTCTGTCACGCGGTATCACGCTGCACATCCCCCTGGTTTCCGCCGCAATGGATACTGTCACCGAATCGGCCATGGCGATTGCGTTGGCGCGCGAAGGGGGAATCGGCATCATCCACAAAAACATGACGATTGACCAGCAGGCCGAGCAAGTCCAACGGGTGAAACGCTCCGAAAGCGGAATGATCCTAGACCCGATCACCCTGGGGCTGAACAGCCGCGTTGGCGAAGCCTTGCAACTGATGCGGAAATACTCCATCAGCGGCGTTCCAATTATTGATGACAGCAACCTTCTGGTCGGCATTGTCACCAACCGCGACCTGCGATTCCAGCCGGAGCAAAATCTTCCGATTACGGAAGTGATGACCAGCGAAAACCTCATCACCGCACCGCTTGGAACCACCCTTGAAGGTGCCGAGGCCATTCTGCAGAAACATGGTATCGAGAAGCTGCCAGTGGTGGATTCCGAAGGGCGGTTGCACGGGCTGATTACCTTCAAGGACATCCGCAAAAAACGCCAGCACCCCCATGCCGCAAAGGATGACCATGGCCGCCTTCGGGTTGGCGCAGCCGTTGGCGTTTCTGCCGACACTCTGCAGCGGGTTCAGGCACTGTGCCGTGCGGGGGTGGATGTGGTGGTGGTGGACACCGCCCACGGCCACTCGCGCGGGGTGATCCAGATGGTGCAGCAGGTGAAAGAAGCCTTCCCAGAACTTCAGGTGATTGGCGGAAATATCGCCACTGGCCAAGCCGCACAAGCCCTTGCCGAAGCCGGAGCCGACGGCGTGAAAGTTGGAATCGGGCCGGGAAGCATCTGCACCACTCGCGTGGTTGCGGGGGTTGGTGTTCCGCAGCTTACTGCGGTGATGGAGGTTGCCAGCGTTGCCGCACGCTACGGAATCCCAATCATTGCCGATGGTGGAATCCGCCAAACCGGCGACATCGCAAAAGCCATTGCCGCCGGTGCCGACACCGTGATGCTGGGCAGCCTGCTTGCCGGAGCGGACGAAGCCCCAGGGGAAAAAATTCTGCTTGATGGACGCTCCTACAAAGTCTATCGCGGAATGGGGTCCATGGGGGCAATGGTGGATGGCTCGGCCGACCGCTACTTCCAAGATGTTGAAGATGGCTTGCAAAAACTGGTTCCCGAAGGAATCGAAGGTCGCGTGCCATCGAAAGGTCCGCTTTCCGACATCGCCTTCCAGATGGTGGGGGGGCTTCGGGCCGCAATGGGCTACTGCGGTTGCGGTGCTATCCCCGAAATGCAGCAACGTGCCCAGTTCGTTCGGATGACCTCCGCCGGATTGCGCGAATCTCATCCCCACGATGTGACGATCACGAAAGAATCACCAAACTACATGTAATCCACTGCGGTGCGGATCACTGCGGCGCGGGCAACCACACGAATGAAGCAACTGCTGGTTATCGCCTACTACTTCCCCCCAATGGGGTTAAGCGGAGTGCAGCGGACGCTGAAATTCGTGAAATATCTGCCCGACTTCGGCTGGCAACCAACCGTCCTGACGGTGCAGCCCCATGCCTATTTTGCGTTCGATGATAGCCTGCTGCAGGAGCTTGACGGAAAAAATATCAACATCTGGAGGGTTGAACCAGCAGGGATTTTCTCCCTGTTCAAAGGGCGCAAAACTGTTCCGCTGAAGAACGAAGGGGCCCGCAAAACACTGAACCGCATCAGCCAAGCCTTTTTTATCCCCGACAACAAAACGGGCTGGGGGAAGCAGGCGTTGCGGCAGCTGGAGCATCAGCACGATCTTCGCCAATTCAACGCAGTGTTTGCAACCGCGCCGCCGTTCACCAGCCACCTGTTGGGGGGGCAGCTTCGCCATCGCCACGGCATTCCGCTGCTGCTGGATTACCGCGATGCGTGGATGGAGTTCCCCTATCATCATTACTGGAGCGATTGGCATCGCAGAAAACATCAGGCATTGGAGCAACGCTCGCTTGCGGCTGCCGATGCTGTGGTTGTCACCAGCAGCCACATCCGCCGATTACTGCTGCAACGCTATGCTGCGCTCCAGTTAGATAGCCGTCTTTCGGTGCTGACGCAGGGGTATGATTCCGAAGATTTCCAGCAAGCATCACCCCCCGAACCGTTGGATTCATCAAAGGTTCATTTTGTGTACACCGGAATTTTTTACGAGGATCGCGACCCCCAGCAGCTGTTCCGTGTGGTGGCACAGATGAAGGCGCGCCACCCCGAACTCTACCGGCGGCTGGCGTTTCACATGGTGGGGTATGTTCAGGGGGAATACCGCGCAATGGCCGAAGCAATGGGGGTGGGGGAGTGCTGCCACTATCATGGATATGTTGAGCATCACGAATCTATCCGTTGGATCCAGCGTGCCGATGTTCTCTGGTTCAACATCGGCTCCCGCTCGCAAGGCTTCCAGACCGTTTCGCCGGGGAAGGCCTTCGAGTATCTGGGAAGCCGCAAGCCGATCCTTGCAATGTTGCCGGAAAACGACATCCGCACAATCCTTGAAGGCTTCAGCCATGCCGTTATCGTCAACCCAGACGACGACGACGCGCTGCGCCAGGCGATCCTTCATCTGGCTGAACTGAAACAGAAAGGGGAGCTTCCGGTTGGCGATGCCGCTGCCATCAGTCAGTTCGACAGGCGAACGCTAACCGGCCAGCTTGCTGGCATCCTGAATCGAATTTCACGAACAACAACATAACGTCGAAACCATGAACAACGACCGCCTTGCACGGCTTCGCGCCAGCATGAAAGAACACGAACTGGACGGATTGCTGGTGACTCATATCCCCCATGTTCGCTATCTCAGTGGCTTTTCCGGAAGCGCCGGCCAGCTGCTGCTGACCCGCCGTGCTGCGTGGTTCATCACCGATTTTCGCTACCAGGATCAAGCCGCTGCCGAGCTTCTCCCCAGCTTCAAAGCGATTATCACCAAAACCCCCTACGAGACGATTGCCGAGAAAAAACTGATCCGCGAGGGGATGAAGATCGGGTTCCAAGATGGCTACATGACGGTTGCCGCGCTGGGCGCGCTCCGCAAGAAATTCCGCAAAGTGAAATTTGCCGGAACCGGCGGCATGGTGACGCAAACCACCATCGTAAAAACCGCCCAGGAAGTGAGTGCCATCCGCAAGGCTGCCGACATTGCCGCACGGGTCTATCAGGAGATTTTGGGGATTGTGAAGCCCGGAATGCGCGAGAACGAAGTGGCGATGGAGATCAGCTACTTGGGGAAAAAATTCGGTTCGGAAGGGGATGCGTTCGACATCATTGTGGCATCCGGCCCGCGGGGCGCGCTGCCGCACGGGCGCGCCAGCACAAAGAAAATTAAGTCGGGTGAGTTGGTGACGTTGGATTTTGGCTGCATCCACCAGGGCTTCAACAGCGACATGACCCGCACCTTCGCCGTCGGGAAGCCATCGGCGTTGGCGCGGAAGATTTACGACATTGTGCTGAACGCCGAGCAAGCCGGGGTGAAGGCCGCACGCGCCGGAATGACCGGAAAAGAGCTGGACGACGTGTGCCGGAACATCATCATCGAAGCCGGCTACGGCGAACAGTTCGGCCACTCCACCGGGCATGGCTTGGGGATTGAGGTCCACGAACAACCCGGTGTCAGTTTCCGCGCCGACAAACAAACGCTACCGGAAGGAGCCGTGGTGACGATTGAGCCGGGCATCTACCTTCCCAACCAACTTGGGGTCCGCATCGAGGACGACGTGCTGCTGACAGCAACCGGCTGCACGGTACTCACATCGTCCCCACGCGAACTGATTATTCTGTAGCCGCTGCTTCCGCATCGCAGATTGCAGCAACCCCCCCGAGGCGTTTGTCTCGGTTCACCCCCCGTAGCACCCGACGTTCACAGATAGACCAGAGAGTGACAGACCCGAATCAACATACCGAACCGACGCAGAGCCTTCACCCAATCCAGACGGCGCAGGCTGATGCCAGCCAAGCAAGAGCCGAGGAGAGGGCGCAGCCGGAAGCAACAGCATTGCCGGATGCCCAAGCATTGGAGTTAGAGTTTGTTCCGCAAGAAACCCCGGCCATGCCCCGCCGCCCACACCGTTCGGGGCGTGGGCGGGTGCTGATTATCTCCTACTATTTCCCGCCAATCGGCCTTAGCAACGTGCTGCGGATTGCGCGGTTGGCAAAACATCTGACGGAGTTCGGTTGGGACCCCACCGTGCTGACCGTGAACGATGTTGGATACTTCGCCCAAGATTTTTCGTTGCTGGAAGAGGTGCTGGAACGTGGGGTGCAAGTGGAGCGAACCCAGACCATGGATCCGGTGCGGTTGCTGGGAAGCAAGCGGATGAAAAAAGTCCCGGTGGAACGCTATCGGGGATTTCTTCGGGGCGTTTCCCACACATTCCTTCAGCCCGACAACAAGATCGGCTGGAAACGCTACGCACTGCAACGCGCCGTGGAGTTGATGGAGGAACACCCGTTCGACGTAGTGCTTGCCACCGCGCCGCCATTCACCGATTTTATGATTGGGCGCGAGCTTCAGAAACGCTACGGGCTGCCGTTGGTGGTGGATTACCAGGACACGTGGCTGGATAATCCACGGCAGTTTTACGCCACGCCAATCCACCGAAGCTACGCCGCCGGGCTGGAGGAGGATATTCTGAAAAATGCTGACGCTTGCGTGGTGGTGAACCGCCGAATTAAGGAACGGCTCATCGCCCGCTATCCATTTCTGACGCACGACTCCGTTCATATCATCCCGGGCGGCTACGACGCAAAGGAGTTTCAGAACGCACGGCGGCATCTGGCCAGCAGCCCGCAGCCGGAAAAGATGCGGATCACCTACTGCGGTGCGTTTGATTCGCGGCACACGCCGAAGTATTTCTTCCAAGCTCTATCAACAATTTTTGCCCAGCAACCGCAAACCCGTGGCGAAATTGAGGTGATGTTTGTTGGCACGCTTCCGGCTGTGTTCCGCAAAATGGCAACCAACATCGGGGTGGCCTCGGCACTGGTTGCTACTGGATATGTGGAACATCGGAACGTACCGGGGCTTCTGTTAAGCAGCCATTTGCTGTGGTTGGCCAACTACCACACCGCAAGCGTTCCCGGCAAAGTGTATGAGTACATGGGGTCGGGCCGCCCAATCCTTGCGCTTACCGAAAAAGGGGTTCTGACCCAAACACTTGCTTCGTACCGGGCCGCAACGGTTGTTCCCCCAACCGATTCGCAAGCCATTGCCGAGGCATTGCTGGCCAGCTACCACCAGTGGAAATCTGGCACGCTTCCCGAAGGAAATCGCCAAGCCGCCGAGGACTACGACCAGCGCAAACTTGCCGAACGCCTTGCAAGGGTGCTGGCATACTCGGTGAAAATATAGAATGGTGAAGAGTGAATGGTGAATGGTGAAATAAAGAACAACCACTGACCACTGACTACTGACTACTGACTACTGACTACTTGCTAACATGACAATTCTTCTTCTTGGTTCTGGTGGACGCGAGCACGCGATTGCTTGGAAGCTACGGCAATCCCCAACCGTGACGCGGTTAGTGTGCGCGCCGGGAAACCCCGGAATGGCCACGCTTGGCGAACTTTTCCCGGTGAATCCCGATGATGCAAACGGGGTGGTGGAACTGTGGCGGCAGCTTGCTGCCGACCTTGTTGTTATCGGGCCGGAAGCCCCGTTAGCAGCGGGCGTTTCCGATGCCTTGCGCGATGCTGGCGCGGTGGTGTTTGGGCCAAGCAAAGCTGCGTCGCGGTTGGAGTGGGATAAATCATTTTCCAAAAACTTCATGCAGCGGCATGGCATTCCTTCCGCTGCTTCGCAATCGTTCGTGGCCAATAAAATTGATGCTGCGTGGCAATACGTTGCGGCCCACCCCTTGCCAGTGGTGCTGAAAGCCAGCGGGCTTGCTGCCGGAAAAGGGGTGGTGATTGCTCAGACCACCGAAGAAGCACTTTCAACGCTGTACCAAATGATGGACGGCAGCGCGTTTGGGGCCGCAGGGGAAACTGTGGTGATCGAGGAGTTCATGCAGGGGGAGGAGGCATCCGTGTTTGCAATCACCGATGGAAAGCACTACGGGGTGCTTGCTCCATCGCAGGATCACAAACGCGTTGGCGACGGCGACACCGGCCCGAACACCGGCGGAATGGGAGCCTACGCCCCCGCGCCAATCGTCACCCCAGAACTGATGGAAACTATCTGCCAGCACATCATCGAGCCAACGCTGCGCGGCATGGCTGCCGAAGGAACGCCCTACGTCGGGTGCTTGTATGTTGGCGTGATGATCCACAACGGAGTTGCCCGGGTGGTTGAGTTCAACAGCCGATTTGGCGATCCAGAAACGCAGGTGATACTTCCAATCCTGACCAACGACCTTGCCGCTGTGATGCTTGCTGCGGCCACGGGGGCAATGGATCAAATCGGCACGCTGGAAAGCCAGGGGGCTGCGGCGTGTGTGGTGATGGCCAGCGAAGGGTATCCGGGAAGCTACCCGAAAGGGAAGGAGATCACCGGGATTGAGCAGGCCGAATCGCGCGAGGAAGGAATCGTCTTCCATGCCGGAACCGCCATGCGCGATGCCGCGCTGGTGACAAACGGCGGGCGGGTGCTTGGCGTGACCGCTATCAACACGCAGGGGAATCTTCCCGATGCCATTCGCCATGCCTACCATGCCGTGGAGCAGATCAGTTTCGACGGCGCGTTTTATCGCAGCGATATTGGCCGCCGCGCCGTTGGGGAGGTGCGCCGCCCATGAACATTCTGGTGACTGGTGGGGCGGGATTTATCGGCTCGCACATTGTTGATCGCTACATCGCCGCTGGGCATCGCGTCACGGTGATCGATAATTTTAGCACTGGCGTTCGGGAAAATCTGAACCCGCAAGCAGATATTATTGAAGCTGATGTGCGCGATTGTGGCACGATGAAGTCACTGTTGAGATTTGGGAAGTTCGATTTGGTGAATCACCACGCCGCCCAGCTTGACGTTCGGGCTTCCGTTCAGGACCCGCAGTTCGATGCCGAAATAAATATCATCGGCTCGCTGAATTTGCTGCAAGCTGCGGTGGAGTCGGGGGTTCGCCAGGTGATTTTTGCCAGCAGTGCCGGGACGGTGTACGGGGAGCAAGAGTATTTTCCGGCTGATGAGCGTCATCCAACTAACCCAATTTCCCCGTACGGTGTTGCCAAGCTGACGGTCGAAAAATATCTCCATTATTACCACCACATTGCCGGGCTAAAGTATGTGGTGCTTCGCTACACCAACGTCTATGGCCCACGCCAAAACCCGCATGGCGAAGCGGGAGTGGTTGCCATTTTCTGCCAGCAGATGCTTCACCACACAGCCCCAATTATTTATGGCGACGGCCAGCAGACCCGCGATTACGTTTTCGCATTGGATGTTGCCAACGCAAACCAAGCCGCGCTGGAATATCTTGCGGCTGATCGCACGGGCGTGTTTAATATCTGCAGCAACACCGAGACAACCGTCAACCAACTATTCCACCTTCTGAACCGCGTGGCAGGGCGTGATTTCCCCGAGACTTATGCTCCTGCCCGTTCCGGCGAGCAACTCCGCTCCGTTTGTTCCTACCACCGTGCCCAGCAAGAATTAGGATGGACTCCTTCGATGAATTTTGAGCAGGGGATTGCTGAGACGATGAAGTTTTACACCGGGAATTAAGGCTCTATAAAATCTCGTGTGTTCCTTCGTTCAAGCGGAGTTGATTGCGTAGCTACTCACATTGGTTAATTCTTGGTAGTCCCTTTATCGCCTCGTTTCTATTTTCGCCCTGCCTCACAGAATCATTTCACAGTCGCAGGAGAAAAGCCTATGAAACGGATCATGAACCTTTTGCCGCTGCTGGTTGCCGGGTTGATAACCATTGCCGCGCAGCTATCGGCCCAAAACCGCTACGATGTCAACATGATGGTTGACTCGGTGAAACGGGAGACCATTGTTGTTGTGCCATCGGGAACACCGCCAGCAGGGGGATACCCGGTTGTGTTCATGTTCCATGGAACAAGCGGCGATGGAGAAAAATTCTACAATATCTCCGGTTGGAAAGAAAAAGGGGAGGCCGAGAAATTTATCACCGTATTCCCAAGCTCGCGGGCATATTGCATCACCGAAGATGGCCAACAAAAAACCACAACAAAATGGCATTGCGGAGAATTAGATGAGATTGCTTGCCCCGGTCAAAATCTAAAAAATGATGTGACGTTTGTGCGGGCAATGGTGGATAGCCTGAAAGATCGTTTCCCCGTTAATCCGAACAAATTCTACGTTTCAGGATTTTCCAACGGGGCTTGCTTTGCGTTCAAGTTAGCGGTGGAAATGAGTGATGTTTTTGCAGCGATTGCGGCTTCCGGTGGTGGATTTAATCCGTTAGATTCGGCAGAGCCAAAACGAAAAATCCCACTGTGGCTGACATTCGGAACAAATGATGATCGCTGGATTGAACCGTTTGCTCAATATGGAATTACCGAGCTTCCCTACAACGACAGCAGTGTGTTCATGTTCCGTAAGCTGATTGGACGGTACACAGGGGCCTACGGCTACGACACCACCTACACAAAAGACTCCACAAAAACATTTTTGACGTATCACTATGCTGACCCGGAAGGGACAACCAACGCAAGCGGTTTCCGGTTTACGTTGATTAATGATTTATATCATCAATATCCCAACGGCAAAAATGTTCCGTACGCGGCGGCAAATTATTATTGGGAATTTTTTAGCCAAGCAACAGGGACATCGGACGTTGCGCCAGAAATTACAGAATCGCAAAAACTTCACTTATTTCCGAATCCCGCACACGGGTACATTGTTGTGGAAGGGAGTGGCGCAATAACGTTGACGCTGCGAAATGTGATGGGAGAGGAGGTGATGCGACTGGATGGATTCAAAGGGGAACATTTGTATTTACCGGGGCTTGCTTCTGGGAATTACGTAGCGGAGATTTCCGACCAGAGTGGGCGATATGCCCAGATGATTATTCTGAAGTAAAGTAGGGCAGGGGGATCATCTGATCCCCCTGCTGATTTTTGGTATTCTACCGGATATCGATCTCCGCTCATGCTGAGCCTGTCGAAGTATGAGCGGAGCTGCTGAACGAGCAAATATTCGCGAATCAAATACTGCGTAAGGTGAGTGAATTATTCACTCCCAATTTCTTCCCCCAACGCCAACAAGTACGCCCCCGTTCCCCACCACCATTCGCCACACGCAAGGCTTTTGTAATACTCCACCGTTCCGGGCCATGTTCCTTCGGAGGCTCCTTCAAATATCCCGTCGCTGCTGACGTGGCGGCGTAGCCCGCGTTGGCAACGTGCAATTGCTTCATCGAACGTTGCTGGCAAAACCCCATGCTGCCGACCCCGCAGTATGGCAAACAGGTACATCGCCGATGCTGAGGTTTCCTGATAGGAGGTCTTGTCCGGAAGGATTGTGCGCCACAGCCCGCCACGGGTTTGGTAGGGGAGAAGGCGGGTCATCAAATCCAACAAGATTGTGGCGACTTCGCGCTGCTCCGGCGAACCACGCCGAAGCAGCGGCAAAAGCTCGGCACAGGTCATTGCAACCCACCCATTCCCACGCCCCCACGCCCCTTCCGATCTCCGCTCAGATAAATTTTCCTGGCAGTGAATGAACAATCCGGTTGCTGGATCACGCAGGATGTGAAGGTGCTGGCGCAGTTGGTGCAATGCCTCCTGCTGCCAGTCGTCGCGCCCTAACGTGCTGCCAAGTTTGGCAAGGATTGGGGCAGAGTAGTAGATGGTGTCAATGTAGATATGCGGCAAATCCACGTTGTGAAGGATCACCCCATCGCCGTTGCGGATCGCTTTGTGGCGGATGAATCGGTCAATCCGTTCGGCCACCCCTTCCAGTGGATGGCGAAATTCCGGGAACAGCTTCACCACATCAGGGTACAGCAACCCGATACTCCACGAGCCAACAAAGTAGTTGGGATGTACCCCCGCGCCCAAGTGGTAGGTTAGCCAACGGCGCAGATACTCCCGTGCGTTTTCGTTGCCGGTGGTTTGCACCGCTTTCATCAACCCGTAGGCCAGCAGTGATTGCCCCCAATCGGTGTTCATGGACTCGGGGCGATTGCGGGTACACCAAGAATCGGCGATGCGGTCAATCAAGGTGGCTGCAGATACGCGGGAATTGCTTACTGGCATGGAAGTGAGGTTGATGCTGTTGATGTGAGTTACAGGTTCGGATAGTCGGGAACGGCCTCGGCAAATGCTACGTTCAACATTTTGTAGATCAGCCGCGCCGCCAGCAAATCGGGGTGATGAAGCCCTTTTGTTGGAGCCAGCTCCACCACATCGAATCCAATAATTTTTTTTCCGGCTTTCAACAGTGCGCGGAAAACATCCAGTGCCTCGGTGTACCAAAAACCATCAGGCTCCGGTGTGCCTGTTGATGGCATGATTGCTGGGTCGAAGAAGTCAACATCGAACGTCACATAGACTTCCTGACCCAGTGTCTCGGCCACTGCGTTGTGCCATTTCTGCCCATGGATCCCACGGCGGATAGCATTGGCATAGAAGGTCTTCACTCCCCGCTCACGGATAAACAGTGCTTCCTCGATGCACTGCGCCCTGATGCCAACTTGGGTGATGCGTTCCGGGTTCATCACCTCGGCCACGCGGGCGGCAAAACAGGCGTGGGAGAACTTGCTCTCCTGATAGGTATCGCGCAGATCGGAGTGTGCGTCGAAGTGGAGCAGGCTCATAGCTGGATATCGTTGCAAGTGCGCAAGGATTGGTGCGGTGGAGATGGTGTGTTCGCCCCCCAACGTCACAACAAATTTTCCGGCATCAATCAGCTGGCCAACGGTTTGGGTGATGATATTCAACGCAGCTTGGTCAACTGCATCGCCAAACTCCAGCGGTTTCAGCGTTGCGATTCCCAGATCGAAGCAGAGTTCGCGGTCAAATTCGTCGTCGTAAAACTCCACGTATGCCGAAGCATCCAGGATTGCTTGGGGTCCTTTGCGCGTTCCGCCGCCGTAGCTGACGGTGTGCTCGTAGGGGGCTGAGACGATTGCGATGCGCGATGACTCCAGCAATGAATGCTGGCGTTCGATGGCAAGGAAGTTCCGTTTTGGTCCTAAAGTTTTCATCATCAAAAAAAGTTCTTGGGCATTGGTTAATCCAATGCTGATGGTCTGCGGTCAGTGTGGCCGCAAATGTACTTGCGGAAGGGGGAAAAAAGTGGTGAGAAGGCATTAAACCGCAAACCAGATGGTCGGGTCTTTGCCCGCGATTCACAACAACAGCCCGCGCAACAGCAGCAACACGTTGGCGGCAATATCAAAAAAACGTCCACATAAATCCTTCCCTGGAGAAGAGTAACCATGACAATGAAGATCGCAATCCGCACGTTGGTTTTGGCAGGCATCATCACCTTCGGGGCTGCCGAAATGTCCGCACAGCAACCAGTTCAATCCCGCGTCCGTCGCGTTCCTGTTAGCCAGCAGCATCTTCAGCCTACATCGGCAGCACCAGTTGCCGCAAAAGCAAAAGCCGATCTGAAGCTGACGGCACAACAAAGCGCGAAAGTTGATGCGATGAGCAACCAAGTGGCCGCATTGCAAACCGAACGGACGAAGCTGTGGAGCGAGTACAAAGCAATCACCGCACGCCCAGATTACAGCGACGACATGGCATTTGCCGAAGCCGCACCACGCATGAAGCGGATTGTTGAGATTAACGAGCAACTTGCGCCAATCGTGGCACGCCAGAAATCAGAGCTTGGCACGGTGCTTAGCCCAGCACAAGTTTCGCAGGTGAACGCAATGGCCGCCGCTGCCAACTAAGCAAGAACACGGAACAATGACTGCTGAACAAAGAGAGCAGCAGTTTGATAGAATACAACCACCACAACGAAACAGAGGGTTCGCCCAAATTGATGGTGCTTCGCGTCCCCAACACGAAGCTGAAGTATAGAGAGTGATAGAGAGGAAGTACGATGTTCAAGCACTGATGCGATGATGACTTCTCTCCTCTTGAGCGGCGATGTGACGGTTATGCAAGGATGAACAGCGGTGCTCAAGCAAGCAGCCCTGAACGGTGATACGTTCAGGGCTGCTTTGATGTTGGGCTGTTCCGCTTACTCTTCGGCTATTATCTTGGATGGAAATGTGACCTCCACCACCTTCTTCTCTTCCTCAGTGAACCAATCAACCCCGCGAACGGCAAGGTCCACAACTGTAATCTGGGCATCGCGAAATTTGGTTTGTGCTTGGCGAATCTCTTCCGTTAAATCTCCCCCTTTCAGCGTCAGGATTTTTCCATCAGGTTTCAGCACGGGGCGGGACCATTTCATCAGGTCAACCAGTGGGGCCGTCGCGCGCGAGACGACGACATCGTAAGGACCACGATTCTTGGGGTCGTTTGGCAATTCCTCGGCACGGTTCCGCACCGCACGCAAGCCATGTTTGGTGATGTGAGAGGCCAGCATCCCAACGGTCTGCACTTTTTTGGCGATGGAGTCCAGAAGGGTGATATCCAGTTTTGGATAAGCAATTTTCAGCGGGATTCCTGGCAAGCCGCCGCCGGTTCCGATATCCAGCACTTTGCCGCTTTTGGGAAGCAACCCCGTGAACCCCAGCGAGATCGAGTGGAGCAGATGCCGCACCCAAATGTTATCAATATCCCGCCGGGAAATCATGTTCACTTTCTCGTTCCAATACGCAAGATCCCCTGCGTAGCGTTCAAACTCGGCAACTTGCTCGCGCGAAAGCACCAGCCCATTGACCGAGCAGATTGACCAAAATTCAACTGCGTCCAAACGTGTTCCTGATAATGTGATTGTGGAGCATCAAGCAACCAGCCCCAACCGCTGCAAGCAATCGCGCAGTGTCTGGCGGTGAGCGTCGGTAAGCGGAACCAGCGGCAACCGATAGTTGGCCGAATCAAAGATACCCATCATCCCCAACGCCTCTTTTACCGGCACAGGGTTCGACTCGATAAAGTTCATCCGCATCAGGTTGAACAAGTGGTGATGTAGCTGGCGGGCATCGGCAAAATTCCCGGCTAATCCGTGGCGCACCATATCACCAAATTGCCGGGGAACCTGGTTGCTGACCACCGCAATCACCCCTTGCGCCCCCATTGCCAACAGCGGAAGGGTCAAGCTGTCCTCGCCGCTGTAGAGCGCGAAGTGTGCCGGAGCGTCGCGGATAATCATGGAGCATTGCTCCAAATCGGCCGATGCTTCTTTCACCCCGGCCACGTTGGAGTAGCGGTGCGCAAGCTCCAGTGTGGTTTCGGCCATCATGTTGCTGCTGGTGCGTGCGGGAACGTTGTACAGGATGATCGGCAAATCCGGCAAAGCCTCGGCAACCGCGCTGAAGTGAGCGATCAACCCGCGCTGGGTCGGTTTGTTGTAGTAGGGTGAGACCAGCAGAACGCCATCCACCCCAAGCCCAGCGGCTTCGCCGGAAAGCGCGATGGTTGCCGCAGTGATGTTCGATCCTGTTCCGGCAATCACCCTTGGCCGATTGCCCGCAAACGCCGCAACGCGCTCCACCGTGAAGCGGATTACCGCCAGTTTCTCATCATGGGTCATGGTCGCGCTTTCTCCGGTGGAGCCACAGGGGATCAGTGCTTCGATGCCAGCCTGCAGCTGGAAGTCTATCAATCGCCCGAGCGAGTGGAAATCAATCGAGCCATCAGCATGAAACGGAGTTGCCAGCGCAGTCCCCGTGCCGCGAAACAGTAGTGACATGATGTTGGAAATGGTTGTTGGAAATGTCGAATGCCAAATGAAAGGAACAAAAAGAAAAGTGAAAAGTGAAAAGTGAAAAGTGAAATTCTTGCTAAAAACCAATGACTGATCCTCCCCCGAAAAAGTGAAGAAGGAGATAAGAGGGTATTTTACAATCATCAGGAGGAACGACCCATGGGAGAACAACGCAGGACGTTTACCAAAGAGTTTAAGATGGAAGCACTTCGTATGC
>JADZEY010000002.1 GCA_020850315.1 Armatimonadota bacterium
CATTGAGGTCTTTTACAACCAACGGCGGCGGCATTCAACGCTTGGCTACGAAACACCAGCCGAGTTCGAACGCCGCCACGCCTCACCCTCCTAACTCCCTATCCACTTTTTCGGGGGAATATCAGTGGTTCACCCCCTCTTGCATCCTGCAGCTACTCCCCAGATAGTACAACGGCACAACAAGGCTTCCATCACCTTGCCGTGCCGTTGTTGTTTACGAAGGAGAATCTCTTCCCCCCCTACCGCATCACCACAAACACCCCCGTTGCGTTCAGCGATCTGCCGTTCAGCCGGATGAAATACAGCCCATCGCTCAGGGCCGAAGCATCCAGCATCATGGTGTTCTCACCCTGCACAGTTTCGATGGTTCTGGCCATCACCTTCTCCCCTGCGGTGTTGGTAATGCTCAGTTCCCCGATTCCCGCAGCCGCGCCGAACCGCAGGCTCACGTTGCCGTTGGTTGGGTTTGGATACGCGCTCAGATTCATTCCCGGAACCACGCCATCATCTTCCACACTGCTGGTTTGCTTGCTCATCGGAACCTCCATTTCCACGGCTGAATTCTTGTCGTAGTCAAGCGTGGTTGTGGAGACGAATGAGAGGTAGCCCACTTTGTCGGCTACGATGTTGTACTCAGCCGCAGCAAGCTCCGTCAGTTGGAACCAGCCGGATGGGTCGCTGAAGGTGTAGTCACTGATGTTCCCGTTCGGGTCAATCGCCATCACCAGTGTTCCCGGAACAGCATCTGCCCCGGCAAACCCTCCCGTTGATTTCACCTTCCCCGGTGTTCCTTTCACGTAGCCTTCCAACTTGGCGTATCCCTTCATTCCGTTGCGGCCTTGCAGAGTGATGTCGTACTCCACCGCCGGCATTATTTCGGCCACCCCCACGATTGTTGCCTCCTTCCAGGAACGCGCGGCAACTTGGCCCGCAACGTAGTAGCCCGGAACGAAGTCGCGGGTTTCGGGGATTGCCAGCAGCACGTACTTGCCCGGGCGGATGTTGCTGATCCGGTAGCTGCCATCCTTTTCGGTGTTGGTCGCACGGGCGTAGTCGGTGCTGGTGATTCCACCGTTCGGGCTTGCATCAATCTGCAGTGCCACCACGCGGCCAACGATTCCGTTCCCTGCAGTGTCGCGCACGGTTCCGCTGATGCTGGTTTGATAGGCCGGCGTTGATTCCAACGCGAAATTGACCGCGCCACCGTTGTACGGGAGCGTAATCGGCGTGGCCTCGGTTGGTGTGGCAACGTGGTCGAAGTACTGCGGCAGGTAGTCATCACTGTTGGCTGGATAGGCGTAGGCGATGTAGCTGGTGATGTCGGGAAGCTCAACTTTGTAGTAGCCTTCGGCATCGGTCTTGGCCGCATAGCCTGCGGATGTTCCGGGAGTGTTTGGCTCGGTTGGTTTGCCGTTGCTGTTGTGTGGCATAAACTGCACAACCGCCATCACTGGCTTCCCATCGGCTTTTGCGGTGACGCGGCCCGCCACCAGACTGTACTTCGGTTCCGGCGGCGTTTTCACGGTGAAGTTGGCAACAACCGCATCGCCGCACTTGATCGTCACCCGCTCGGCCTGCGCAACGTCGAAGGCGTTCGGATACCACACCGGCCCCATCTCAGCTTTGATGTACAGCACGTAGGTCCCCTCCTGCACCTTCAGTTCGTACTCTCCGTTTTTCACCGGCCCATCGTGGCTGATTCGCCAGTTCGGGCCGTTGTCGTCGGCACTGACGGCAACAATCCACGCCTCGCGGATCGGATCGCTCGATTCATTCTTCACTGTGCCGCTGATTGTGGCGCATGGCGGTGCCGCCACCGTGATGATAAGAAGCTGTGTGGCGAAGATTGTGGTGTCGCCCGCAAGCCGTGCCACCAACTGGGCGGCGTAGGTTCCGGCAGCTTTTGGTTCCCATTCCACAACGCCCGTTTTGCTGTCAACCACCATGCCGGCGGCGTAGGGGATTGGCGCACCAAGCGGAGCTTCTTGCAGCAGATACTCAATCATCTGTTTCCCCTGCGACACGGCCTGCGATTCGTAGCGATAGACCTTGCCAAGCTCCGCCTCATTCTTCGGATCGGTCACAAACCAGATTTTTTGCTGCTGTTTTTCATCCAGATAGACCCGCGCCCAGTTGCTCTCCTTGCTTTCGCCAGCGGCGTTGAACGCCGTGACGTAGAAGACATGGGTTCCGAGGGCAAGATCATACAGGTCTGCTGTTGTTTTCTCGGTCTCGGCAATCATCTTGAATTGCAGTTCACCGCTGCTGGATGGCATGGCATCATAGATGCGATAGCCAGCCGGCTCGGCCCCCTCCTTTGCGGGATACCATTGCAGCACCACCACTTGCTGCGGCGTGTTTGGCGTGACGATCACCTTCGCGATTAGCTCAACGGGTGGTTCTGGCAGGCCAGCAAACGCTGGGATTGCAGCAATCACCCCCCACAGCAGCATCAGCAAGCTGCGGGAACACCACGTACTGCGAAGCCATTGCTTCATGGGATTTTCCTCCTTGATGAAATTAGGATTTGGATCTATCGGAGCTGTGTTTCTGTGCCGTGCGGGACCGAAGGAATTGCTGCTTGCGCCGGAAGGCCAGATAGGAAATGCCTTGCACGTTGTTGGGAAGCAGCACGGAAGCTGTTGCTTCCGATGAACCGCCTATCCGCAGTGAAGTTACAGCCTCCACCGGAAGTTTTTTCCCTTTACCCCCATTGCCATCAAAATTTGTTAGGATTTTTTTATCGGTTGGAAGTAGGTTCCATTCCGAACGGAACGCTGGGGCTGGCACGGGGGGGGCGCCAGCGGGCAAGTGTGGCGGAAGAAGCGATTAACCGAAAAAACAGCATGAGCACAACAATCAGACGATATGCAACCCTTTGCGTGATGCTGCTGGCATGGGCACAGCTATCCACCGCGCAAAACCGCGAGACCAACATCTGGATGTTCGGAAGGAATGCGGGGCTTGATTTCAACATCCCGCCAGCAACGCCAACCGCCCCGGTGGAGATCACCACCAGCAGCCTGAACACTTCTGAAGGCTCGGCAGTGATCTGCGACCGCACAACCGGGCAGCTGCTGTTCTACACCAACGGCATCCAAGTTTTCAACCGAAATAACGCGGCCATGCCGGGGGGCACGTTGGGCGGGCAACCATCAAGCACCCAACCCGCGCTGGCGATTCCCGATCTCTCCAATCCCAACCGCTACTACGTGTTCACCACCCCACAGGAAGCCGAACCGACCCGCACGATCGAGGTCTCGGTGGTGAACATGACGCTGCAAGGGGGGCTTGGGGATTTGGAGCCGGGGCAGATTCGCCAACCGCTTCCGGCAATTCCCGGAAGGCCGGCGGGGGACACCCTTTGCGAGAAACTAACCGCCACACAGGATGCCGCCGGAACCGGCTACTGGGTGCTGTTTCATCAGTTCGGAACCAACGCTTTTTACGCGTACCACTTGACCGCTGTCGGAATTATTGGCGGTGTCACCTCCAACGTCGGCACTCCAATTCGGCAAAGCGGCATCTACAACCAGGACCGATTCGATACCCGTGGCGAGATGAAATTCTCCCCCGATGGCCAATGGATTGCCACAGCAAACGAAGACTTCGTTTCCGAACTGTTCAGCTTCAACAAAACCACCGGGGCCGTGACGTTTGTGGCCCGACTGGACAGCAACCAGCAACACTACGGGGTAAGTTTTTCGCCCAACAGCCGGCGGCTGTACATCAACACCGGATGGACATCTGGCGGAACAAGCATCTTCCAATATGACCTTGACAACCCAGCCCCCGCAGCAATCCTTGCCTCGCGAACGCTGGTTGGAACCTCGGTGAACTCGCTTGGGGCAATGCAGATTGGGCCCGATGGCCGCATCTATGTTGTCCGCGTTAGCCAGAGACAGATTGGGGCGATTACTTGCCCCGATGAGTTAGGCACGGCCTGCAACTACGTTGATGATGGCTTCCTGCTAACCGGACCGCGATCAAACGTGTTTGGATTGCCGAACATCGTGCTGGAGGCGGTGGCCGAACCAGATTACGCCAGCCCCGACCGCCGTGTTTGCCGTGGGGCAACCCTCCAAATTGGGTCGCCGGCGCGCCCGGGCTACACCTACCAATGGGCCCCAGCCGCCGGGCTTGACCGCACCGACATCTCGGCCCCGACGTTCAGCGGGACAGCCACAACGCAGTATATCGTCAGCGTCACCAGTCCATTTTCTTCCTGCACGGTTCGGCGTGATACAGTGGTGGTGACGGTGGTTCCCCCGCCCGACATCACCATGCCGCGCGACACCGCAATCTGTGCCGGCGACCAATTCCAACTGAACCCTTCCAGCGTTGCGGGAACGCAATTTTCGTGGAGCCCAGCCACCGGATTAAGCAACCCGAACATCCGCAACCCAATCGCCAACCCAACGGCCACAACAGCCTACACCCTCACCGTTCGGAACGCGGACAACTGCGCCGATAGCGCGACCGTAACAATCACCGTCAACCCAATTCCGACATTGGCCGGCGGGCCCGACACCAGCGTCTGCGCCGATGGGACGGTGCAGCTTGGGGTTGCGCCCGTGGCCGGGGTGGCGTACCGTTGGAGTCCAGCAACAGGGCTAAGCGATACGGCGGTGGCGCAGCCATTCTTCACTTCCGCAACACCCGGGAACGCAATCTACACCGTCACGGCAACCAACGCCCAGGGCTGCTCCATAAGCGACCAAGTCACCGTTCGGGTGGACGCGCGCCCGGTTGCTGGCGCGGGCCAGGACGACACGATCTGCACCGGGGAAGCAACCCGCATTGGCACGTCACAATCGGCGGGCCTAACCTACCAGTGGACACCAACAACGGGGTTAAGCGATCCACTTGCTGCCGACCCGATAGCCACGCCACGCACCACCACCACCTACCAGGTGATTGCCAGCAACAACTTGGGCTGCGCCGATACTTCCACCGTCAGAATCGTTGTGATCCCGCGCCCCCCTGCAACCATTATTTCGGCCGACGACACCATCTGCGCCGGAGCCAGCACCCAGCTTCAGGTTGCCGCCGGGGCCCGGTACCGCTGGACCCCAAGCAGCGGACTAAGCAGCGACACAATCGCCAACCCGCTGGCATCGCCGCTGGCAACCACCACCTACCAAGTTGTGGCCACCAACAGTTTCGGTTGCAGCGATACCGCCGAAGTCACCATCGCCGTGGTGCGCCCTGTGCTGGCGTTGGCGTTGCCCGACACGATTGCCAACCCACACCAGCGCGATTTCCGAATCCCCGTGCTGATTGATGCAGCAGGCGGGTTTGCCGAATGCCTTCCCGACACCATCAGGCTGAGTATCTCGGTGAACGCAAACTGCTTCCGTGCAACCGGATTTATTGCTCCCACTGGGGCAACCGCTGTGTTGGATCCCGGCCCCGCCCCGGGCATCGGCCCAAAACGCCGGACGCTGACGATTATTCTCACCGGAACCACCGCGCTGCAAGGTGGCGACACGCTTGGCCAGCTTGTGGGGGATGTGCTGCTGGGGGACTCCATCACCACAGCGTTGGACATTGAAGGAGCAACATTTGCGGGGCTAACCCCAACGCTGACCACACGCAACGGAAGCCTGACGATTGACCCACTTTGCCTTGTGGGTGGTGTGCGGATGCTGGCAAACGCTGGGGGATTCGGGATCGCCAAAATCACCCCGAACCCAACCCACGGCGGCGCGGTTGTTGATGTGCTAACGGCCGAGCGTGGCGGAACAACCCTTGCGGTGTTCGATGCCGCCGGAACCCAAGTCTATGCCGTCCGGTGGGATGCAATCTCGGCGGTTGAACGCCCAGGCGGGGACTTCCGCAGCTTCACGTTGCCGGCCACGCTTGCCGCCGGTATCTACCGCGTTGTGCTGGCAACTCCATCGCGCCAAGCCACCGAATCACTCATCATCCTGAAGTAAGAAAAGGGGAACCGAACAATGAACATGATCCAGAATATCCAACTCCAAAAACTTCAACAATGGATGCGGGGCCCAGTGGTGGCTGGGGCGGTTGCCGGGGCCATTCTTTGGGGGATGCCGAACGCCGCCGCACAACAATCCAACCCAACACCCGCCCAGCAAGTCCGCGACTGGAAGACCGATGCGTTTGGGGTGTATGGCGGCGTGTTAGGGCATGAATCAGATGGCGATGCCTTCAACTTCCTAACCTGCAGCACGCTTGGTTCCGATGGTGATAGCGAAGGCTGGACTGCCGGATTGCTTTATCAGACTCCCCTCTCGCAATCGTTCGCGGCGATGCTTCGGCTTGGCTACACAACCATTGGCGATGCAAAGGAGCAGACCGAGGACATTGGCAACGCGGTGGAAAACAACGCAACGGTGGATGCCATCAGCCAGCACTCGTTCGATTTCACAATAGGGGCAATCAGCATCGAGCCGCAGTTGATGATCCGCCCATTTCGCATTCCGCTGAACATCCATCTGGGGGCACAGTTTGGCTTCATCATCAAGAACGAGGCCAACTACAGCGAGCGGTTGATTGCCCCGGCCGGCGCGGTCTTCACCAACGGGACCACCGAACGGAACAGCCAGACAGGAAGCATTGATAACGGCTCACCCTCCATCAGCGCAATTCCCGGGCTTAGCTACGACATCCCGATTGCGCGGTCGCTGGTGCTGGCCCCTGAGGTTGCGTACCATCTTGATCTGGTAAACCCACCAACGCTTGATCCTGAGGTTTCCACCACGTTCCGGTTTGGGCTGGCACTGAAATATGGGCCGGGGAACGTTATCCAAATCCCGCAGGGGCCAAGCAGCTCCACGACACTACAAGCAGCGGTGCAAGCCACCGGCGTGTTCGGCGATGGAAGCGAGAAGCCGGTGGTGCAGATACGGGTGGAGGAGAGCTTGGGGTCGCAGCTGCGCCCACTGCTGAACTACGTCTTCTTCAGCGAGAACTCCGATGAGCTTCCCGAACGCTACAACACCCTAGAGCCTGCTGAATCCCGTGGGTTCAGCGTGGAAAGCCTGCACTATCTTGACGTATTGCAGACGTATCACCACCTGCTGAACATCGTTGGCCGGCGGATGCTGCAGAACCCCACAGCAACGCTCCGAATCGTTGGAAGGAACTCCGATGAGAAGCAGGAGAAAGGGAACACCACGCTATCGCGCAACCGTGCGCTTGCCGTGCGGGAATATCTGTACGATGTTTGGGGGATCGAGATGGCGCGGATGCCGATTGAAGCCGGAAATCTTCCCGACAAGCCAAGCAACATCACCGATCCCGATGGCATTGTGGAGAACCGCCGCGTGGAATTGTACAGCGATAATCCAGCAATTTTGGAGCCAGTGTTCACCAGCGACACGTTGCGCACGGCCAACCCGCCAACCGTTCGGTTCCGCGCCAGCGCGCAGCCGGCAACCGGGGTGGAGCGTTGGCGCCTAACAGCATCGCAATCAGGGCGGACCTTGAAGGAGTTCAGCGGGGAAGGGGCATTGCCAACGCAGCTTGATTGGCGGATTGATGAGGACCAGACCCGCACCCCGAGGGTCCCCACACCAATTGACTACCAGATGGAGCTTGAGGACACCGACGGGAACACCATCACAACCCCGCTGGCCTCGATCCCGACCGACCTGGTGACAATCCAACGGAAGCGGCGCGAGCGGATTGCCGACAAGGAGATAAGCCGCTACAGCCTGATGTTGTTTGATTTTGGGAAGGCAGAGCTTGGCGATGCCAACAAGCGAATTGTGGAGTTCATCAAAGGGCGGGTGACGCTGAACTCGACCGTGGCAATCACCGGCCACACCGACCGGGTTGGCGACCCTGCGGTGAATAAGAAATTATCGGAGGATCGCGCCGCCGCGGTTGCCGCCGCCCTTACCGGAACAAACCCCACCACACGCGGGCTTGGCGAAAGCACACTGCTGTTCAGCAACGACCTTCCCGAAGGCCGATTCTACTGCCGGATTGTTGATGTTGTGGTGGAGACACCGATCACCGAATAGCAACGGAAGAGGAATCGGCAAAAAAGCAAAAGGCCCGATGGAGATCACACTCCACCGGGCTTTTTTTTTACTGTTGCGTGGCTTACGGTTGCCACCAAATTCCAATCCCCAACTGCAGAGCGTTCAGCGTGCGGTCGGTGAAGTTCATGTTAAGTAAACCCAGCGTGTTCCGCCGGGAATCGTCAACGCCGCCGATGCCATCGGGGGCGACGCGATCAAGCATAAATTGGAATCGGAGTGCCGGGGTTAGCCACAGATTATTGCCGATGACAAACCGCATCCCCACGCCAGCCTCCAGCCCCAACCGCGCTTCGTTCAGCGAGGTCTCGTCGGTCGTTTCGGTCTCAATGCTTTTTTGTCCGTTCGCGGTAAAGACGCACGTTCCCGGTGAGGTGATCTCAAGCTCGTTAGAAACGTTTGCGCTTTTGGACCAGCGGTGAAGCACTGGGCCGGCAACCACAAAAACGTCGTTGGCAACATCGAACCGCAGAAACAGCCCGCTGGTGAAATAGAGTGTGGAGATCGTCTGATCCATATTCATCGAGACGGTATCGAACGGGTTCTGCTGGTTGTCGGGGCAATCCACAATTCCGCTTCCCGACATTGTGAAGCGTTTGTAATCAAGCCCCACTTTCCCTTGCAAGCCAATCTTATCGGTCAGTGGAACTTCGGCCATCAGCGAGCCAAAAAATCCGATGCCATTCCCCGACTCCAACGCCCGTACCGGCGAGGTGAGGTTATCAATTGGGGAGAGGGTGACATCCTGCGAAAAGAGGGAGAAGTTTGGACCGATCTCGATCCCCAACAAGTACGCAGCGGATTTTGACGGGTATGGATAGAGGACATCTTCTTGCGCCCGAAGCGGCAGCGCAGCCGCAGCAAGCAGCAGTAACGAAAGGCTGTACCGGAAGCTCATGGTTGTGCCTGTTGATAGTTGCGTGTGTGAAATGTGATCAATCGGTTATTGCAGCTTAGTCGGGAATCAATGGCTTGGTTGGTCATTGCCAGCCCAGATGTAGCCGTTGGGCATTCGTTGGCCGGCTTGCAGCGCAACTTGCGTGTGGCGATTCCCCGGCTGCGGGGCAATCATTCCTGCCGGGATATCCCCCGATTTGATGCGTGGTGGCGGGTCATTAAAAATGACCTCACCCACCCCGCTGATGGGGACATCGTTCAAATCAAAATCCACACCGAACTCAACATCCAAAAACAGCAGTGGGTTGTAGGCGTTCTCGGGGCGATAGACCCGGATGTTGGTGGTTGGAACCAGCAGATAGTAGCCGATATATCGGGCTTGCGTCCCGCCGGGAACAACAACATCGGTGCGGTTCTCCACCGTTGTCTCCATGTTGATCCCAACCTGCATTGGGGCGGTGGAGTTGTTGGTGATGTGGGGAGCAAAGAAGAGCGTTGTGGATGCGCCGCTGCCAACAACGGCATCAATCGAATAGAGTGCGGTGTCGCCATCCTTCAGCCCTAAATCGGTGAAGGTTCCCCCCATGGAGTCGCCAAGCACCTTTCCATTTCCCACGGGCATTACTGTTTGCCAATCCAGTTCCACCGATTTATCCAGCCACCCGCGCTGGATAAACACCGTGGTGTCGGCAGGGACAACGCCGATGTTGATCCCGTTCAGTTTCACAACCACGGGGGAAAACAGGATGTTCTGAACGGCAATGACGTTCCCTTTAATGGCGGCTGGCGCGGCTGCGTCTTCGCAAGAAGAAAGGAGTAACGCGGCAAGCGGCAGCATGGCCGCAAGAAGGTAGCGGGTCGGTTTCATACGCATGATGTTCCTGATAATTGGCCATTGGCGAACAGCGGACGCGCCGTTGCCAACGGACGGGACTGAGTTGCAAAACGGATTGTGTGCAGACGCACTGCCAAACGGAACTTACTACTTCCCGATTGGCGCAACAACTATCGCGCAGAATTGCTCGAAAATCACTACGGAAAAACTACGGAGGAAGCGAGGATGATGTGGAATGTCAAGTGTCGAATCTCGAATGAAGAATGCCGAATAGCCTCTTTGCTCCTGACCACTGACTCCTGACTCCCCTACCACTTCAACCCCAATGCTTGGGCAAATTGCTGTGCGGCTTCCTGCTGCTGTTCGGTAAGATTTTTTGGCATTGCAAGGTGAATGCGGATGTACAGGTCGCCAAGCTCCTTCTGCTCGGCATATCCCATGCTGGGGATGCGCAGCTGGCGTTCGGGATCAATACCCGGGGGGATTTTTACCGTCACCCGTTTCCCCGATGGAGTTCGCACGCGGATGCGGCTGCCAAGCAGTGCTTGGGCAAGGTTCACCGTCACCTCAACATAGGCATCGTTCCCCTTCCGCTTGAAGAATGGATCGTCGGTGGGTTGCGGTTCTTCCTCCCCTTCGTTTTCCTTTTTCTTCCCGCCGAACAGGTTCCCGAAAATGTCGTCGAAGTTGAAGGATGATGATGTTTTTTGTCCGCGCCCTTGCTGGTTCTTGCCGCCGAATTTTCGCATGAACTCCTCGTAGCTCATGTCCTCGCTGGATACGGTTCCGGCATCGCCAAAGCCGAAGCCGCCACGCCCACCACCGCCACCGAACCGCGAACCCATTGCCCCCAACTTCCGCAGTTGGTCGTACTTGCTTCGCTTCTCCTTGTCGCCCAATGTTTCGTAGGCTTCGCTGGCCTGCTTGAACTTCTCTTCGGCGGCCTTATCGCCCGGATTGCGGTCGGGGTGATGCTTCTTGGCAATCTCACGATATGCCTTCTTGATCTCCTCTTCGGTGGCTGTCTCGGCAACGCCTAAAATCTGATAGTAGTCTTTCTGTTGCGCCATATCTGTTGTCGGGAATCGGGTTTCGAGAATCGGTTAATGAAAGTGATTGGTACGATTAGCCAGAAAAAACAACCCTCTCTCTCTCTCTCTCTCTTCACCACTGACCACTGACTACTGGCCGCCGACCACCACATCATTCACTGCCTCCATCACGTTCTCCACGCTTACCCGCGCCAAGCAGTGCTGGTCGCGGCGGGCGCAGACGGCGCTCATGCAGGCTCCGCAAGGTAGGTCTTCGCTGCCGAACCAGCGTGCGTGCGCGCCGCACGGACGGCTCCAGGTTGAGCGTGTTGCGCCAAATAGTGCAACAGTTGGAACTCCGTTTGCCCAAGCAAGGTGCATCAGCCCGCTGTCGTCGCTTACCATCAGCCGAAGTTGCCGGACTACCGACAAGGCTTCGGCAACAGTGGTGCGCCCAATTAGGTTGATAGCATCTTCGCCAAGCTCACGAACAATAGCTTCGCCGCCAGCGCGGACGTGGTGGGTTCCCATCACCACCACTTGCGCACCCAGCCGATTGGCAAGCATCCGCCCAAGCGCAATGTAGCGATCAATCGGCCATTGTTTTGTGGGCCACCCTCCGGCTGGATTCAGGCAAATTAGCGGGCAACCTATCCGGTGTCCTGCTTCCCGAAGCAACGCGACAGCACGTTGGGCAAGGGAAGACTGAATGGGGAAATTGAACTGAGGTTCGGCCTGCAAGCCAAGCCACACGGCAGCTTCACGATAGCGATCTAACGCCGGATTGGGTGCGAAGCGGTCGAACGCGCACCAGGCTTCGGGGGCAATCAGCCGGGTAAGTGCGCGGGTGGCGCGCAGCCGCTGAAGGTCCAGAAACAGCGGAACACCTCGCAGCTGGCGCGCCAGCGTGGCAACCGAACGCGCCCGTGGCAGCAACGATTGGCTATCGCTAAATCCATGCACAGCATCCACCCACGGAAGCGCGGCGAACAGCGGCAGATACATCTGCGAAGTGAGGACCTCGATCCGCGCATCAGGATAGGCGTGCCGCAAACCAGCCAGCAGCGGCAGGGTAATCACCACATCCCCAAACGCCTGCAATCGGCAAACCACGATGCGGGTGACCAAGCCAGCCCCTCTGGGCTTCTGCCCAATCACCTCTTCCTGCTGAAAAGGGGGGCGGAATGTTTCTACGGAGGACAAGTGAGACAATGATGACCCTTGCATACTACTCGGCTGCAAATCTAACTATTCCCCCACCCTACTTCCACACTCGCAGCTCCCGTATATTCGCTGGCACACAATGAGCCAGCAGGAAACATCACGGCAGATTGAGATTACGCAGTTGCTTGAGAAGGCAGCCCAGCTTCGATATTCCGATAACGAAGCAGCGCGCCGATTGGCCGCAACAGCACTGCTGAAAGCAAGCGCCACTGGCAATGAACGCGGCATGGCACACGCCGAGCGCGAGCTTGGGATTGCCCACTTTCTGCATGGTGAATTTGCCAAAGCCTTGCGATGCTACCACCATGCGCTGGAACTGCAAGAATCGCTCGGAAATCAAAACGGTATTGCTGTGCTGCTGAACGACATCGGCGCAGTCCAGACAGAGCTTGGGAACTACCGTGGGGCAATGGAATACTTTGTGCGATCCTTAGAGCTTCGCCGCCAGCAAGGTGCCGAACCATTAACCGAGGCATCGGTGCTGATGAGCATCGGCAACCTGCATACTGAACTTGGCAACCCCGCCGAGGCGCTCCGCTGTTTCACTGAAGCACTTCACACCGGGCAGGCTGCCCGTAACGAGCGGTTGATTGCCATTGCCAGCAATAACATCGGTTTGGCCTATCAATATCTTGGCTCCTATACACCAGCGTTGGAGTATTATCATGCCAGCTTGGCCTTATGCCGCAAGGCCAACAACCGGCAATCCGAAGGGGATGCGCTCCATAACATTGGGTTCTGCCACTACCAGCTTCAGCAGTATGCCGAAGCTACTGCCCATCTTACCCAAAGCCTGCATCTACGCCGTAGCATAGGGGATGCTTATGGCCAGATGAAAGATCTCTGCATTCTTGGATTGATCCACCGTGCCGAAGGGAACCACGCAAAAGCAGTGCAGTGCCAACGGCAAGGGCTTACGATTGCCAAAGCAATCGAAGCGAACCGCGACCTCTACGAAATACACCGAACGCTCTGTGAACTGTTGAAAGAACGCCGCCGCTATGCCGAAGCATTGTGGCATCACGAAGAATATCACCGGCTGTTCAATCAAGTGTTCAGCGAGGAAAACCAGCGCAATTTGGGGAAGCTGACGTTGCAGCAACAGCTGGAACGAGAACAGCATGAAAAAGAAGTGCTACGGCTGAAGAACGAACAATTGGAACTGCTGATGCGCCATCGCGAGAACGAGCTTTCCGGAATGGCATTGCAGTTAGTCCAGAAGAATGAGCTAATTGAGTGGTTCAAATCGGAGATGCGGACGATCTTGCAGCAGGCACGAGAGAACGTGAGGGAATTAGGGGAAACTCTGCTGTCGGAAATTAACCAACGCACCCGCGACGATGGCCAATGGGAGCTGTTCCACCAGAAGCTGGCCGAAACACAACACGATTTTGTGCGCAACCTTGCACGCCAATTCCCATCGCTAACCCCCACCGAGCTTCGGATTTGCTCGCTACTCAAGATCAATCTTGCAAGCAAAGAAATCGCCAATATCCTTCACCTTAGCATAGAAACCATCGCCGCTCACCGTCACCATATCCGCAAAAAAATTGGGCTTGATGAGGCCACGGACCTTGCTTCATCTCTCCAAAAATTCGATGCCCAGCAAGCAGAAACAACAACCCAGACCGAAGACCCAGAAACCGCCAAACGATTTGCCACCCTGCATCCATCACTAAGCATGATGGAGGTGAAGGTTTGCGTGCTGCTTCGGCACAACCTTTCCACCAAGGAAATTGCCAAGCTGCTGAACTGCTCTGAGCGAACCATCGAAAACCACCGCTATCGCATCCGCCGCAAACTTGGGTTGGGGGCCGATGTAAATTTAACCACGGTGATAGCCGCACTCTGAAGGCAAAGGCCATCCCTCCCCTCTCGCTGAGTAGAATTACACCACTAATTGAGTACCGCCACCGCATTCCCACCACCGTATGTTTGCTGCCATAAGAACGGCGCGGCAATGCAACTACAGGATACCGATCTGACACGGCTGGCACAGCAACTTCTGCACAACGCTACGGAGCGCGCAACACTACGCCACCATATTCTGGATGCCTTGCTGCAGGCCGCCGAGCGGATGAACCAGATTGAGCAAGCCGCCAGCCAAAGCCTTGCACAAATGAGCCAAAGCAACCCTGCCGCCGCGCAATTACAACAGAAGCTGACGGAGCTACACCAAGAATTCCTGAGCGACCTACGGACGGTTGCCCCCGGAATGAACGAACAAGACCTACGCATTCAACTGATGCGCAGTATCGGCCTAAACGACCAAGAAATTGCACTGCTGATGGGGAACATGGAAAGCGGGTAAGCCGCAATTTTCCCCGCACTAATCGAGCATCAATCACTGACCAAGAACCGATAAAAAACCTTTGTGCTCAAAGGGAGGGAATTGCTATGCCGTTCACCAACAACATCGCGATTTGGCAGGCACGATCCATCGTGCATCACTGCCTACTTGCAGGGATGTTCCTGCTTCTTGCGCTGCTTCAAATCACTGCCCAAACACCCACCACTATCAGCTACCAGGGGCTTGTCACCGATAACGCCGGAACCGCTCCGGTCCCCGATGGCAACTATCAGATGACCTTCCGGCTCTACGCCGCACCAACCGGCGGCACGCCGCTTTGGGAGGAAACACAACCCACGCAAATCTTGCGCGGATTGTTCAAAACCTATCTGGGCTCCGTTACCCCGTTTGCTGGCTCCA
>JADZEY010000003.1 GCA_020850315.1 Armatimonadota bacterium
CATACGAAGTGCTTCCATCTTAAACTCTTTGGTAAACGTCCTGCGTTGTTCTCCCATGGGTCGTTCCTCCTGATGATTGTAAAATACCCTCTTATCTCCTTCTTCACTTTTTCGGGGGAGGATCATTTCCACTCCATTGGTCGGGTAGGAGAGGGAGCCAAAGCCGAACAGAAGAAGAGCATCGAAGCAAGCCAGCGGGCCGGCAAGTCTTCACTCTCCAAACTCTGCCTAAGGTGAGTGACGAATGACCAATGACCCTCTTTGCAACTGACCACTGACCACTGACCTTGGCGTTGCGTAAGGTGAGTGACTAAGGACTATTGACTAATACCTTGCTTCCTTGCCTTGCATTTTGGGCATTCTATCATCGCCCCGTCGTACTGATCCCAGGCTTCCATCGTCCAGGCGTTGCCACAGTTGCTGCATGGTTGGGGAATCGGTTTCCCACTGCTGGTAAATCGGCATTCGGGGTAGCGAGTACAGGCGTAGAAGGTGCTGTTGTAACGCCCGCCAACCCGCTGGGCAAGCTCACCCGTGCCACATTGCGGGCATTGTATCCCAAGCGAAACCGGCTTGGTGTTGCGGCAGGTTGGATAGTTGCTGCATCCGTAGAACTCACCATTCTTGCCGCTCCGTTTCAGCATCGGCGCGCCACATTTTTCGCAGGTGATTCCGGTCGGTTCTTGGGCCGATTTTGCCGATTGTGGTTCGGCGGTTCCGCGTTGGCGCGGCTTGCCGTCGGTGGTGGCGGAGATGATGTTGCGGCATTGCGGAAACCCTGTGCAGGCAAGATATGGCCCGTAGTTTCCTTCGCGTAGCTCCATCGGCGCGCCGCACTTTTGGCAGAGCGTGTCGGTTAGCTTCCCTTTGGGTTTTTCCGTCCGCTTCGGCAGCGTTCCTGTCACTTCGCCGCTTGGCAGTTCTTTCACCTTTCTGCGCGTTGCTTTTCCGCTTGCCAGCTGCCCGCTATCCGCCCGGCCCGATGCCAATGCCCCCGCCGTGCCAAGCGCAGCACTCAACGGACGGTAGAACCTGCGCATCGCCTCCAAGTAGGTGGTGTTGCCGCCAGCAATGGTGTCCAGTTCTTGTTCCATATTGGCGGTGAATTTCAGGTCGAACAGTGCTGGGAATCCGGCCACCAACGCGTCGCACACCTGCAACCCAAGCTCGGTGGCGTACAGCTTCCGCTCGCGCTGCTCCACATACCCACGATCCTGGATAGTCTGGATGATGTTGGCGTAGGTGCTGGGTCGCCCAATCCCTTTTGCTTCCATCTCCTTCACCAGCAAACTTTCGGTGTAGCGGGCTGGCGGTTTGGTGAAGCTTTGGCGGATGTCCACCGATTTCAGCGCAAGCGGTTCCCCTTCTTTCACGTTGGGGAGCACGCGGTCGCGATTGGCTGCATCGTCGTCGTCGTCGGTGGGGTTCTTTGCTTCCGGTTGGCTGGTTGTGGCTTTGGCTGATTTTCCCCGCTTCTGTTTGGCATCGCTTACTTCGGCACTGTTGGCATTGTTTTTCTCCTGCTTTTCCTCCTCTTCATCACCATACACCTGCATCCATCCCCGGAACTTGGTGATGCGCCCGGTGGCGCGGAAGACGAACGGCCCGCCTTCAATATCCAGCGTTGTTTGGTCGAACAAGGCATCGGCCATTTGGCTGGCAACAAAGCGATTCCAGATCAGTTCGTACAACGCGGCAAGGTCTCGATCCAGATGCTTGCGGGCTTCCTTCGGGGTGATTTTCAGGTTGGTTGGGCGGATTGCTTCGTGGGCATCTTGCACCTTTGCATCCCCCTTTTTCTTGACGGCTGTCTTCTTGTTGGCTTGCGCCCCTTTGGGCAGATATTCCTTCCCAAAATTTTCGTAGATGAACTCCTGGGCCATGCCAACAGCTTCATCGCTAACGCGGATGCTGTCGGTCCGCATGTAGGTGATAAGCCCTGTCAGGCCCTGGCTTCCAAGCTCCACCCCTTCGTATAATTTCTGCGCCACATCCATCGCCTTTTTTGTGCTGAATCGAAGCCGCCGCCCGGCATCTTGCTGAAGGGTGCTGGTGGTGAACGGTGGTGGCGCGCTTCGGCGAACCTCCTTTTTTGTGACCGAGGCAATCTTGTAGGATTCCTTGGTTGCGCGCGATTGCAGCCGTTCGGCGTTTTCGCGGGTGGCGATAAAGTGGCGTTTCTCTTCTTCCTTCAAATCGCTGGCGGATCCGCTTGGGTTGCGAATTTCTTCGCCAGCGTAGCGGATCAATTTTGCCGTGATCTCCTCCCCCTTCCCCGTACGGAAATGGCCGATCAGCGACCAGTACTCAATCGGGATGAAGGAGTTGATTGCCCGCTCGCGTTCGGCCACCAACCGCAACGCTACCGACTGCACCCGCCCCGCCGACAACCCCCGCGACTGGCCACGGAAACGATTCCAAAGGAAGGGGGAGACTTTGTAGCCGATTAAGCGATCCATCACGCGGCGCGCTTCTTGGGCGGCCACAAGGTCGCGGTCAATATCGCGTGGTTGGCGCATTGCTGCGGCAATGCCGCTTTTGGTGATCTCATGGAACAGCACCCGCCGGATATTCTTCCCCTTTGTTTTGATTTCCTGGGCAATGTGCCAGGCTATCGCCTCCCCTTCGCGGTCGGGGTCGGTGGCAAGGAAGATGGTATCGGCGCGGTCGGCAAGATTTTTCAGCCGCTGGATCACATCGCGCTTCCCCTTGATGACCTCGTAAGTGGGCACAAACCCTGCATCAACATCAATCGAAAGCCCCTCCTTCGGAAGGTCTTTCACATGACCCACCGATGCCTCAACGATGTACTCACTCCCCAAGTACTTGTTGATGGTCTTCGCCTTTGCCGGCGACTCGACGATGACAAGGGATTTGGCCATGGTGGATGGTGTGGTGTTGGTTACTGATGATGTGGTCGGCTATCGCACCTGCACTCAGTGGGCTATCGCCGGGTTCCAACCCGGATTGCGCCGCAGACAACCCGCCGCGTTGCCCCGGTGACCGATGGGATGTTGGCAGGGGTTTGGCAGATTGCTTCGTTGGCAAGCACCGCAAAACAGATCGCCTCCTTTGCATCGGATGGCAATTTGAACTGGTCGCTGGGAACCACGTTGGAGTTCGGCATTTGCTCGGCAAGCATCCGCATCAGCGTCTGGTTACGAACGCCGCCGCCGCCAACAATCACGGTTTCAATCGGGCCGCTGATTCCGCTGAATCGGTGGATACCTTCGGCAATGCTGGTGGCCGTTAGCTGGGTTAGTGTTGCGATCACCGTTTCGGGAGCAAACCCCGCCTCCACCGCCATCTGTGCGATTTCACGTGATAGCTCCTCCCCAAAATCTTCGCGTCCGGCAGATTTGGGTGGGATCTGATGGAAATAGGGGTGGCGAAGCAATTCCTGCAGTACTCCATGATTCACCGTTCCTGAAGCTGCAACCGCCCCGCCATCGTCGTAGTCGCGCCCGAACAGTTGGCGCATGGCGGCATCAATCATCATGTTGCCGGGGCCGGTGTCGAAAGCAACAAGCGTATCGGCTGACGCATCCCGGGGAAGCGCGGTGATGTTGGCAATCCCGCCGATGTTCAGCACCACACGGTGTTCCGTTGGCGAACCAAGCAACAGCAAATCGCAGTAAGGGACCAGCGGGGCACCTTCGCCGCCGGCAGCAACGTCGTTGGTGCGGAAGTCGTTCACCACAATGGTTCCCAACTGTTCGGCCACCACGCTTCCCGATCCGATTTGCACCGTTACCCCGGCCGGGGCGCGCCGTGGGTTGTGGTAGATTGTTTGCCCGTGCAGGCCCACGGCATCTATTTCAGCGATATCAATCCCACAGAAGATTGCCGCCTGTTGAATTGCCGAGGAATAGACCATTCCAAGATCAACATCCAACTGGTAGGCATGGTGCAGCGGTAATGTGCCATTGCAGGCGCGCAGCAGTTGCGATTGTAGGCCGGTGGCGTACGGGGTGAAATAAAACCCAACGTTCTGGAACCGCAGCGAACTGCCTGTTCCTTGCAACCGCACAAAGGCAACATCAACACCATCCAACGAAGTCCCCGACATCACCCCGGCAACAAGCCGCGACTGGCGTTTTCGGTATTCTTCACTGTGGTTGGGATGGTCTTGTTGTTTCTGCACAATGCTACTTGAAGCAATGAAATTGGCTGGGAATGGCGACGTGCAACGTACCGCAGCACACTTGGCAACGGAGCAGCACGGCAGGAAAGGAGTAGCTTTGCCAAGCACGCTGTTTCCAACGATCTATCCGGACATTGCACATGATGCCGTGGCTGCTTCTTATTCTTGCTGGCCTCTTCGAAATCGGATTCACCACCTGCCTGAAGCTCTCCGAAAATTTCACCAACCTTCGTTGGACGGTAGGCTTTTTGGCCAGCGCCAGCATCAGTTTCTACTTGCTGACAAAAGCTACCGAAACCATTCCCATGGGGACAGCTTACGCTGTTTGGACTGGGATTGGCGCGGCTGGGACAGTGGTTGTGGGGATGCTGCTGTTTGATGAACCAACCGACACGTGGCGGCTGTTTTTTTTGGTGCTTCTTATCGGCTCCATCGCTGGGCTAAAGCTGGTTTCCGCACACTGATTGTTGGCACTTGTTTGATTGCACCTACAACTCCAACTCAGTCCCTTCCTTCCCTTCAATAATCTGGAACGGTGGGTTGTACTGGTCTCGGGCATCCTGGGCCATTGCCTGAAGCTGGGAATCGGTGTGCGCGGGGTCGTGGTGGAACGGCATCAGCTGGCGCACCCCTGCCAGCCGGGCAAACGCGCAGGCATCCCGAACCGAGCTGTGCCCCCAGCCAATGCAGCGTTGGTACTCATCTTCCCGATACTGCATATCGTGAATTAGCAGATCGGCGTTGTGAGCAAGGGAAAAACCGGAAGTCCATTCCGGTTTGATCGGGAAGGCAGGTTGGCCCAGTGCTGGTTCGTGATCGGGGATGTAGGTCACCACCTTCCCAGCCTGCTCAATCCTGAATCCAACCGTGGGCCCCGGGTGGCAGATTAGCTGTGAGTTGACGGTAAACGATCCGATGGAGAACTGGCCACAGGGGACTTCGTGCAATGTGAGGTTGCACGGAAGCTCACGCAGGCGAACCGGGAACAATGGCGGCGACATGTAGCGGGCAAGCCGTGACCACAACCGCATACTGGTGCTGGCCGGCCCCCAGATGTGAACCTCCAACCCAGGGACGTACAGCGGAATAAAAAATCCGATGCCCTGAATGTGATCCATGTGGAGGTGGGTCAGAAGGATATCCACCCGCTTCGGTTGTTGTTGCAGCAGCGCGCCCCCCAGCAAGCGGATACCGGATCCGGCATCCAACACTAAATGGGTTCCTTCGCCATCGGTAACATGGACGCAAGGAGTGCTGCCGCCGTAGGCTTCGGTGCCGGGGCCGGAGACCGGAATAGACCCACGCGAACCCCAGACTTTCAGTCGGATCATTCGCCCATCTCCCAGAAAAATCCCACAGCCCCCAAGAAGCGATCGGCCTGCCCAATCAGCGGCAATCCCACAACGTGGATTTGGCGGCGCACGCCATCCATGCCATCAATCAGGAATGTGCGGCTTGCTGGTTTGCGAGTCCGCACAGCAGTAACCAGCGGAAGCTCTTCAGGGGGAATCAGGTTCCCCTGCTCATCATGCTGACGGAACATCGTGGACCACCGCGACATCGGAAGATCAGTGATCTCATCAAGAACTCCCCCCAAGACACGTTCGGCAAGCTCGTTGCAGTACAACAAATTGCCGTCGGGGTCCACAAGGAAGATGGGAATGGCGAGATAGGACGCAAGCTGGCGCGTCAGAATCATCTCGATTTCCTGCTGGGCCATGCAGTCGTAGCCTCCAAATATGTTGCTGTTGTTGGCAAGTGCTTCCGAACCGGAATAGTGATGAACGCTGGCAGATAACCGCATCACCGTTCGGTTGCGGCTGCAAAATGGCTAAAGTTTAGAATTAACAAAGCAGGTAGTATGAAGGAAAGTGAGGAAAAAATTCTGGACATGGAGAGGTTTAGGAGTATCTGGATTGCCGCCGCATCCGGCGGGTTAGCACCCAACGCCGCGTCATCAGGCAGGCGCTGGTCCAGATAGCAGCAACCAGTATCCCAGCAGCAACATCGGTTGGCCAGTGAACGCCCAAGTACATCCGGCTGGTGGCAATCAACAGGGCGGTGGCCAGCAGCCCCAGGGCCGCGCACCACCGTTGCAGCGTTGGCCTTCCCCGGCGGAGCATCAGCACCGAAACGAACAGTGCGAAGGAGAAGGAGGTCAGGGTGTGCCCACTTGGAAAACTGAAATTAAAAATCGCTTCCAGTGGCGGGAACACTTGGGGGCGCGATTGTTGGTAGATATGCTTCATTGCCTCGGTAATCAGCGCGCATCCCACCAGCAACACCCCGATCATCCAAGCATCAACGCTGCGCCGTTTCCGGATCCACACCACACACACAGCCCCACCCAACAGCGTGATCCCGACCGCCGAGCCGATAAAACTAAGCGCACGAGCAACCGCCGTTAGCAATGGAGATTGGTGGGCATGAATAGCCAGCAACAGATGATGGTTCAGGCTGGTGAATTGATCGTTCAACACCCCGTGCGCCAGCAACAGGAAGCCAGCCCCTGCAAGGATTGCCACCGCCAGCCCCAACAACAACGGGCGGCTGACGATGATTGGGATCGGTTTGGTTTGCACGGAGGACATCAGCGGATTGCAGATTTGTGTGGAGAGAAGAAAGAGATGGAACCACAGAAAGAAGACACAGGGAGAAGGTTGCCCTCCTCCCTGTGATCTCGGTGTCGCCATGGTATCCTTCTACTTCTTTACCGAACCACGTTCACAGCCTTCACCGCAGTGCCAGCGGTGGTGGTGATGCGAACGAAATAGAGGCCCGCAGGAAGTTGCGCGGTGCTTAACCGTGCCGCGCCGTCGTCGGCAAGGTCATCGGTTAGCTTCGCCACGGTGCGGCCCACGGCATCCAGAAGCTCACCATGCAGGCTGTTGGGTTGGCGCAAACGGATGGTGAGATCTGCAGAGGTTGGATTGGGGAACACGCTGAGCCCTTCGGTTGCCAACGCATCTTCTTCGACCGAAGAGACTGGCTCGCCGTCGCGGAAGATTTTTCCAAGCAACATATCCTGGCCGCCACCAACCAACAGTGAGTTGGAAGTAGTGGAACCGGCAACCACAAATCCATCAGGAGTCTCGTAGCCGCAGTAACCGAAGTCATTCCCTTCGGCTCCCAGCCGTTGCTCCCATTGGATGTTTCCCTGCCCATCGGTTTTCGCCACGTAGGCATCGTAGTTACCGTTGGTTTGTCCGTTGGTAAGGCCAAACATCACAAAGCCGCCATCGCTGGTTTGGCGGCCCGACCAGATGAAGGAATCATCACCGATTCCGCCGTAGTGCTTATCAACAGTAGTGTTGCCGGCGGAGTCCAGCACCAGCATCCATCCGGTTCCACCTTGGTTATTGCCCGACCCTCCAAACAGCGCAAAGCCCCCTTCGCGGGTGTTCACGATGTAGTAGGGGGAGTCATGAAGAGTAGTTCCGCTGGTTGGGGTTTTGCTCCATTGCTGCACCCCGTTGCTATCCACCTTAAACACCCAGTATTTCTCAAGCCCCCCAACAACCGTATGGCAGAGCAGCACGCAGCCACCGTCGGCGGTTAGCCTTGCTGCGTGGGAGTGTTCGGCGTAATTCAGGCTGAACACTTTTTCCCACAGCACGTTCCGCTCGGCATCCATCCGGATCATCCAGACGTCGCCGCTTTCGTCCCCTTTCGAATCAGTGTGACCCGTCATGTAGTATCCGCCTTCGGGGCGATCCAGCACGATGTGGGCATGGTCGCTGCGGGCGTAGTCAATGTCTTTTTCCCAGACGATGTTGCCGTCGTCGTCAATTTTGTACATCAAGGCGTGTTCGTCGCCGCTGAACTGGCGGCCACTAAATCCGGCCAGCAGCCACCCACCATCCAGCGAAGGCTCAAGCCCCCAAATCGTTTCGCTAACCCCTGGGCGGCCGTAGGTTTTTTCCCATTTCTTGTTCCCTTTGGCATCAAATCGGGCGGCCCAGTAATCCACACTGGCTTCGGTGCTTCCCCCTTTTGTTCCAACAACAATAAACCCGCCGTCGCTGGCGGGCTGCAGGGCGTAGGCGTATTCGTTTTGTGAACTGCCAATCGCCCAAACGGAGTCGCGCGTTTGGGCAGTGGCAGCCATTGACAGGGTGCAAAGAATTGCCCCTGCAAGAAGTAGTTTCGGTCTCATCGGCGGCAGCTTGGTTTGTGAGTAATCAAGGTAGGTTCTTGCTGTTTGGTGAGTAAGCTACAACAGAAATAGCGACAAGAAGCGATGGGGGATTTTTTTTTCTTCTTGCGGATAGCTCGTGGCTCAATCACAAGCAATAACTGGCATGGGATGAAGCCACATTGCTATCTTTGCCGCCAAGATTGCCATGAGAAATATCCTGCACCATATCGCCGTTCTGCTGCAGTTGCTTGCGCTTGCGCCGGTAAACACACTGGCCGCGTTGGGGGTTACAAGCAACGATTGCTGCGCACCGCAGCAACCAGTTTCGGCAGCAGCTTCCAATGGCGATCACTGTTGCGTTGATGAAGCACGCTTGCAAGAGCATGATTCCGATGGCCGCGCCACCCCGGGGCAGTGCAGCCACCCGCCTTCGGCGCAGGATCAATCCGATAACGCCCACAACTGCACCTGCTGCCTTGTGGGAACCATCGCCTGCCCCGTGTTCCTTCCTCCCCCTTCGCTGCTGCTTGCTTGCGTGGATTCCCACTACTCCCCCCATCCCCTTTCCACATTCTCCCCGGCCATTGATCACCCTCCCTGTTTGTTGTAGTTCGGCCCCGCCACCATCGTTGTACCAATCCACTCGGCAGCATTGCACCGCTGCGTGGTGGCACTGCTTCGGATAGTAGAAACGAACAACAATCAAACAATGAACAATAGACTACTCACACTTCCATTGTGGGCATTGGTTTGCTTGCAGCTGCAGGCCCAACAACCCACCACAATCGGCGAAACCACGCCACCAACAGAATCTTTGCAAACTGCCCCCACGGGAACAAAACCGCTGCTTGGCCGGATACGTTCGGCGGGGGATGGGTCCCCAATCAGCGGAGCCACCATCCGCGTTGTTGGTGTGGATAGCAGCTACGCCGGCCAGCAAGGGGCAATCACCCGCGCCGACGGAACCTTCACGTTGCAACGCCCGGCAGCGGCCATCACTCTGGAAATCCGCTCGATCGGCTACGCAACCAAAACCATCACCGTGGCCGACACCATGACGCTAATGGCCACCACGCTTCAGGAAACCGAAGCGTTGCAGCCAACGGTGCACGTGACCGGAATACGCCGGCAACGCTCGGTGGAGGACGCTTGCTGCCGTGTGGAATCACTGCAAGAAGAGGTGCAGCAGCACGCCCCATTTTCCCCAAGCGTTGGCGAAGTGCTCCGCCGCTACAGTTCCTGCACCTCGGCACGGATCAGCTGCGCAATTGATAACTCCGCCTCGATTCGGCTGCGGGGATTGGAACCCACCTACGTGAAAACCTTGATTGATGGAATGCCGGTCTTCGGCGGGCTATCCACATTCTACGGCCTAAGCCTGATCCCCGCTGGGGCGTTGCAGACGATCAAAATTTCCGAGGGGGCCTCCAGCGGGCTGCACGGAAACGGCGCGGTCAGCGGCGTGGTGGACTTACTGCTGCGGCAACCAACCGAAGTAAGCGAGCTGAACGTGACGGCCAACCTTGCCGGGGATGGAGCAAGCCTTCCGGAAGGACGCGACGTTGGCGTTGGCTACACCGGAATGGCCGGGAATGTTGGGATTGCTGCCTTCGGCGCATTCAACCAGCATCAGGGGGATTTGGACCGCGAAGCAATTGCCCGCAACTACACCCGATTCAGCGGCGTTGCCCGAGCAAACATCATGGCCGATGATGCCACGGAACTGACGCTCACAACAATCGGCGCGGGGGAATCGCGCGAGGGAACTGTTGCCGGACTTTCCGGGCAGCAACCATTCCGTGAGGCAGTGGACCTTGCCCGCTACGACCTGATGCTGCGGGGTGCGCGCTCCTTCACGGAAACTTCCGAACTCAGCATCGCCGCAATGTTCAGCGGGATGCACGCCACCCACGACGCAGGAGAATTAACGGCATCGGAACTTGCGCAGAAGGTGATGTTCGGCAACATCCTGTTCCGCACGGAGTTGGCGGGGAACAACCTTACCATTGGGGGTGAGTTCCGCAGCGACCGGATGGAATCGGAACAACGCCCAGACCTTGCCTACGATTACTCCGTCGGCTCGCTGATTCTTCAAGATGAGCTCCCACTTTCGGAACAGGTTGGGCTGCTTGGGAGCGTTCGGCTTGATAACCACTCGGCAGCGGGGAGCATCATCTCGCCACGCGGTTCGGTTCGCTACCAGCCAATTGCAAATTTGACCATGCGGCTGATGGCCGGGCGTGGGTTCAAAGGGCAAGCATTGTTTGATGAGAATCACCTTTCGGTGGATGGGGTCTATCGCTGGCGGAACAATCCAGAGTTTGATTTCGAGCGCTCCACAACCTTCAACTACGACATCAGCTACAGCTTCATGATTGGGGAAACCGCAGGGGTTGATGCCAACTTCAACGCCTACTGGACCGCAATTGATGGCAAAGGTATCCCCCACCCCGACTCGCTGGCGGCGGGAACGCTGTTCATGGTCAACAGCAACCGCCCCACGCGGCTAACGGGGATGGAGCTTCAGCTTCGTCCGAACATTGGCGAGCATCTAAGTGGGTCGGTAGGGCTTGCGCTGATCCGCTACGCCATGCAGGATGCGGCGGGAAGCTACCAGCAGCTTCCCCTTGCGCCACGCGCCAACGTTGACGCTTCGGTGATGTACGAAGATCGCCAGCAAGGGATCACCGCCGAAGCATGGGGAAGCTGGATCGGGTCGCAGCTGCTTCCGGCCAATCCAAGCAACCTGGCCCAGTCGCCAGCCTACACACTGCTGAACTTTCGCGTTGAAAAAGCATTTGGGAAATTGGCACTCTATGCCGGAGCAATGAACCTGCTGGATCAGCAACAAGAGCGCACCATGCCGCTGGCCTTCGAGACCAGCAACCGCGCAGTTGATGGAAGCATAGTGTGGGGGCCGATAGAAGGGCGCGAGTTTTTTGCAGGAGTGCGCTGGGCGGTGTTTGGTGGAGAGGATGAGAACTGAGTGTGATAGCCCCCCTCGGTGAGGTTGCTTCATCGAAGACTCCTTGCAATGACGCGCTGTGAGCTTTGGGAACCCTCGCCCCGCATCATTGCCCAGAGCCATGGCGACGAAGCAACGACGGGGGAATGACGTGTCACCCGCTACCATTTCCGTGGCGTATCACACGCCGGATCAGCACTATTTTCCGCCGGTTTCTTCGGTGGTGATGGTTGTGTTGGGCGTGGGTGGGCTGTGCTGTTGGGGCTATCGCCGATTGGCAGACGGAGCAAGGCATAGCCCCCACCATACCGAAGAAAAAGAAGGATAGATAGTGAGGTTCGACAAGGGTTCTGGTGGTGGGAAGTTCCATAATTGTCGCTGTAGTATGGTGTTGAAGTCTGCCCGGCTATGCTGAATTTCAGCAGCGGTTCCGAACGCCTGCAAATGTATTGTACTGGCACTTCCGCCGAATGTACCCAAGGGTACATCATCGGGTTGAAATTTCACGAGCTTCTGCGCCCATCCACAATCAACCAGCTATTTCCATGAGCCAACTACTCCCCGATGTCCCGCCACCAATGCCGTTCGACGGCTTCAGCACCAACACCTTCAACTTCCTTCACCAGCTGAAGGAGAACAACAACAAACCGTGGTTCGATTCCCACCGTGCCGACTACGAACACCACCTGCGCCAGCCAAGCAAAGATTTGGTTGCACAGATGGCATCCCTGTTTGCCGAGCATGGATTGCCGCTGATCGCCACCCCGCAACGCTCGCTGTTCCGCATCAACCGCGACATCCGTTTCTCCAAGGATAAATCCCCCTACAAAACGCATATCGGCATTGTCTTCCCAATGGAGGGATTAGGCGCGGGGGAGTGGTTCGGATGCTACTTCAGCTTCCAGCCGGAAGGGAAGCGCGGTGTGCTGAGTTACTGCGGCGGCGGGGTTCATATGCCTTCGGCCCCGGTGCTGCAACGCCTGCGCAAGCGGATTGAGAACAACCACGAAGAGCTTACAGCACTATCCAACGACCCAGATTTTTTGGCGCTCTATCCAACGGGGCTGAAAGGGGAATCGCTACAACGAATGCCGAAAGGATACACCGAACCACACCCCGCCGCCAACTACCTGAAGATGACCAACTTCGAGTTTGCTGCAACGATTACGCAGCAACAACTCACCAGCCCCGATTTACCAGAACTGTTGCTGGCACATTGCGCAGCGGCAATGCCACTGCTGGAGTTTTTTGCAACCCCGTAACCGAGCGGGAAACCAGGGGCTGAACTCACTTCTGGTTCCCCGTTTACTTCTGCATCATCTCCCCGATGACTTCCAAAAACCACTGTTCCCCTTCTTGCTGCCGCTGGCGGATTTCATCGGCGTTGGCAACGTAGAAGAACCGCTCCAACCGCGCACCAAGCTCCGCCGGAAGATCATGCTGGATATACCGTGTGTGGAAGTTGTGGCGTTGTGGGCAATGCCTGATTCGCAGAAGCTCCACCAGCGGGCGCACCAACCAACTGTGGTAGAACGCAACCGCTTCAATCACATTCCCACGGTTCAACTCCTTCAGCACCAGCGGTTGGAACAGGATGAAATTTTGACGCATCTGCGGAAGCCGCGCAAGCAGCGATTGCCGGTGCGATTCGGCATCGAACGGAGCCGGCCCCACCACCCCAGATTTATCGAAATGAACCACCGGAACGCCATGGATGGCTTGCCGCAAAAAAGCTTCACGCGCAGCGGCTTGGCTGTGGCGGCTGATGCTAAGATCAATCATCAAAAATGGGCTGGCATTGGCAAGGCGGTAGAACGCCTGCGAATGCCCATGCCACGTTGGGTCCGGAAGCCGGAAGCGAATTTCAATGGCTGAAAGGGTTGCCAGTGCGTGCTCAACTTCGGCGAAAGCCTCCTCCACGTGGTCGTCGTCAACGTCAAATTGCAGGTCAATATCGGACCACTGGTCAACACGGTCGAAAGCAATCGCGCCGGCCTCCCACATTGCATGAACGTAGGGAAGCGGCTGAAGCCGTTGGCGAAGCGCGTGAAGAATTTCCTGGCGAGTAAGAAGCGATGGAGAGTCCATGTGAAGTTGGCAGTTGAGTTGTGATGTAGCGGTGCTCCCTCCGCAAATCGTCCGCCCCGAACGGGAGAACGGAGGAAGAGTTACGAGTTTTTTTCCCCCAACGGGCCACACCACCCAATCCCAGAACAACGCCCTACGGGCACCACATTGCTATATCCCTCCTGTTCCCCAATTTCCCTCTTTGGCATCTCGCAGCGTCGCGGTAGATTTCGCGCTGCTATGATCCGGTTCTGTTGGGAACATTCAACATTGAATGAATGTTCTTACCTCTGCAACCAATTCCGCAAGCACCGAAGCTCACTTTCCTGCAACACCGATGAAACCGACCCGGCTGAACCTTCCCACACTTCGTGCAGCACGATTTGCTCACCCCGGTAGCCCTTCCAACTTCTCCCATTCGGCACTGCTGCGCCCCGGCGGCCCGGCGGTTACGCGGCGGCAAGTGGTGAAAATGGCAGGCCTTGCTGCGCTTGGAATCACGCCCGCAGCAGGCGCGGTTGCCCCTTCGTTGCTGGGAAATTTGGAGATGGTTGGCGACCGCAACCACGTGGCGTTTCTGCTGGGGGGGAAAGTCCGTTGGGCGATCAACACGCGGCGGTTTGGGGGAAGCCCCAGGCTTGCGGTGGCCCGCACCGATTCGGCGATTACCGTGCAACTGCGCGGCGCGCTCTTTCCGGGAACCACCCTTCCTGCCAATCTTCATCTGACCATCCACCGCGGACTGATGGGATGCCGCGCCACGCTGCAGATGGAGCTTGGCAAGTTCCATTGCGACTTCCCTTTTGAACGCTGGCTGATTGGAATGAGCCGTGCCGAATCGCGGGTTGAGTTTTCCGGCCACAACACTGGCGGCGCGCCGTTGGTGCTGCGCGGCAAAGCCCATGCAGCCTTCACCCCCGATTGGAGCTTGGCCATTGATGGAGATGGAGTTGCGGAAGTCAATCACTTCGATGCCGCAGCAACCGCCGATGGATGCACCCTGAAGCTGGCCGAACCCACAGAACCAAGCCTGTTGGAAGAACCAATTTCCCGCCGAACAATCATCAAGGTTGAGCGTGGCAACCGGACTTGGGCGTTCCTTCCGGCGATTGCTTCGGGGCTTGGATGGAGTGCCGCAGCAGCCAACACCTTCGACCGCCTCACCATTGAAGCTGCCGAAAGCCGCACCCGCCAGGCACGCCACGCAATCCTTGCCGAGCATCTTGGCGACGGGCCATCGCTGGCCGTTGCAACCGGCTACGGCCTAGACCGCGACGGGGATCCATTCCAGCTTCCGATCCGTTCGGCAGCATACGCCGCAGCGGTTGGGCCGGATGGAAGCCGGCATCAAGCAGTGATTGGACGCTATCCGCAATCCCCGGTCTGGCTGCATGATGGCGGAATCAGCCTTGAGCTATCCGATGCCGAAGGGCTGCCGCCGATCGAGATCACCGGGGTGAATGGGCATATCCAGCGGGCCGCGCTTGCCCCCACCATTCGGCGGCTTCATGCGGCAATGCCCGGCGCGATTACCGAGCCATCTTTCTTCCCGGAAGGCCACCGTTTGAACCTGATGCCCGACTCCCCGTTTGTGGCCCCGAAAGGTCCAATCATCACCAAGCCCGGCGGCGATATCACCATCGGCGCGGGGGCGGCCAAGGATGCGGCAAAGGACGCTGAAAAATTCAAAATGCTTCCATCGGGAACGCCCGATGGAGACAAGATTCAGCCAACAAACCCCACCCCATTCCCGGCGGACCTCACCGTCTCGGTTGTTCGGCCAAAGGATCTTCTGGTGCTTCGGTTCCAGTTCGTCAACCTTGCGCTGCAATACCGCGAAGGGTCGGGGAATTTTTTGGTGCGAACTGGCGACAAAGCCGCCTATCTGGTGATCCACTTCCCGCCGCAGAACATCGCCGAGCAGGCATTTTTCGAGACTTCGGCCGAGGAGAACTACGCCCCCGCCAAAAAAAGCGACGGCAGCCCAATCGGCCCCGGCGATGCTGGCTATCCGCCAGCCGGCGGCGGCGAACCCCCAACCCCGCCACCGGTGAAAGCCCGCATTGCCGGCCCCAGCCGCCTTGCATTTTTTATCCCGAAGGAGATCACCACAATCCCCTACACGCTGGAGGCGCTGTTGGATTGGTCGAAGCTGGAGCCAAGCCTTCCCAGCGTGGCACTGCCGCCGCCGCCACCGCCGCCGCAAGTGATGGCTGGCGGGTGGGGAGGGAAAGCCGGGACAATCACCGCAAAAGATGCGGAGATACGAGATGTGGAGATAGCAACCTACAAGGGGAAGGCACGCGCAGCCAAATCGGCCAACGCCACCAGCGTGCAAAAAAAGCTGAATGCCGAGGTGCAGATTGATGAAGGGATGCAGCAGAAAATGGCGATCGAAATCGAAAAAACGGGGGGGCTGAACAGCGAAAAAGCCCGGCGGGTGGCCGCCACCACCGCGCAGAAACCAAAAGCCCGCAAGAAGAACGGAGGTGGCGAGGATGAGTTCTACGGCTACTTCAGCACCGACCTGGGCTTAAGCTGGTCGGCGGAGCTTGGCGCGTACTTCGGCATCCGCGAGCCGCTGCCAACCGAGACGGCACTGGAAACCCCCTACCGGCTGATCCTTGCCCCAAACCGTTTTGGCGGCTGGGCACACCTGCAAGGCCCCGTGACCCTTCCGACGGTCAACCCAGTAACCAACGCAAGCACCGAGCGCACCGAGCTGTGGCACACCCGGCTTGGGGTGATGCGTTCCAGCAAGACCAAAGCCTGGGTGGATGAAGACTCCGATTACTACCGCACGCTGCGCGCCGTCTGGTCGCCCGATTATGTGAAAGGGGGCCACGCTCCGCACTTCAATCCCAGCGATCCCGTCAGCCTCGAGAGCTCCATCCGCAACCCCTTCCGGATGTCGCTGGATGCCTTCGACCGCGACGAGCTGGTGAAGCTCACCAGCGATTTCACCCTTGCCGACACCGACGAGCGGGTGGTGCGGGCCGACCGGCTGATGCTCAGTTCGCTTGGTGCCTGGATGAACGTTCGCGGCGGGTGGGATGTGCCAATCGCCAACCCGCCGCTGTCGGTGGAGGAATGGCGCCACCGCGCAACAATGGGGCGCGACCACTACGTGCGGGTGGTGTATAAAGGCTTCCTGTTTCCGTTTGGCCACCGCGCAAGCCTGATAAAAGTGACCGAGCGGAAATTCCACAAAACCGGCGGCTACATGACCGCCTATCTGCGCCAGCGGATGTTCATTGTGGTGCGCCAACCGCTGAAGGAGTATCCAGCGTTCGGCCAAAAGCACAACGCGCGCAACTTCCCCTTCCGCAACCTTCGGATCACCACACTGGTGACACCCAACCTTGATGAGCCAAGCAACGATGCAGTGGTTGTTGGCGGTGCGAACAAAGGGCAATCGGCGTTCTGGCCCAACGTTCTGGCACAACCCTTCCAGTTTCACATGATCGGAAGCGACTGGGAGGGGCGGAACATCGAGCTTACCTCGCCAGCAATGTTCATCGAAAACTCCGTTGCCTACGACTTCGCAACCATTGATGCTGCCAGGCTAAATCTGGAAAGCAAAACCGACCGCAGCCGCCGCCAGATGCGTGGGCAAACCATCGCCTTTGCCGCCGCAAAAAAATCGGGCGACACAGCCTTCACCGTCCAAACGCTGACGTTCACGGCGTTTGTGCCGCCGGTGTCGGAGCTTTCGCAGCTCTCGCTTCAGCAAAACGATCAGCCCCGATTTTATCCGGTGATGAAGGAGTCGGAAGTAGAGATGGAGGCGGTGAAGGCGATTGCTGGGCTTGGGGGCGCGGTCCCGATCGAGTATCCCGAAACCTACATCACCAACGGTTTTACCGGCGCGGCGGGGGACCCAAACGGGAACAGCGGGCAGGTGTTCGCAAAGCTGAAATCGGTGGTGGGGATGGCCTTTGGCGGCGCGGGTGCCGGCACCGAAAAAGTTGGCGGATTGGCCGCGCCAAACATGAACATCAGCGGGTTGTCGCGGTTGGCCGGCCCGGTTAGCGGGGACCTTGCCGCAATGGCAAAAGGGGCGTTCGATCCGGCGCAGTTTTTTGCGGGATTGGATGTTGACCTGCTTGGCGGAATCTCGCTGATGGACATCGTGAAAGCCGTCACCGGGTTCGATCTCAGCATGGATTCGCTGAAGAACACGCTGGAAGATGAGTTGGTGAAAGCCGGAAAGCAAGCCACCAGCGAACTGCTGGCCACGCTGCCGAAGTCGCCAGTTCCGGCGTTCCTCTCGCAAATCATCTACGAGGCTGAGTCGGCGATTGACGCGGCATCGAAGGCCGCCGAAGCTGCCGAGGAAGCAATCAACCGCATCCCGAAGGAGATTCAGATCATCTTCAAGTGGGATCCAGAAGTGGATTCGTTCGGGCCGTTTTTGGTGAAGGGGGACAAGAAGGACACCTTCTCGCTGACGGCAATCACCACCGTTCCGCTGACCGGAAAAGCCCCCAGCTTTGCCGTCAACGCCTATCTGAAAAACTTCGCGATTGACCTGTTCGAGATCATCACCATCAGCTTCGACTTGGTGAAGTTCAGTGCCGACAGCGGCGCGAAGATGAATGTGGATCCAAAGATCAAAGCTGTGGAGTTCGGCGGGCCGCTGGGGTTTGTCAACGAGCTGAAGGAGTTCCTGAAGTTCGGCGATATGTTCAGCATTGACATCCAGCCCACCGGCTTGCTGCTAACGGTAAACATCGGCTTGCCAGATGTTGCGGTGGGGGCCTTCAGCCTGATGAACATCAATCTTGGGGCCACGCTCACGCTGCCGTTCACCGGCGATCCGGTCCGATTCCGGTTCCATTTCTGCGAGCGGGAAAGCCCGTTCCGGCTGACGGTCTATATTTTCGGCGGCGGCGGATTCTTTGCCATCGAGCTTGGGATGGATGGATTGGAGTTGATGGAGGCCGCGTTGGAGTTCGGCGTAAGCGCCTCGATGAACATCGGCGTTGCCAGCGGCTCGGTCTCGGTGATGGCCGGCATCTACTTCAAGATGGAGATGAACAACGGCCAGGAAAAAATCTCGCTGACTGGCTACGTCAGGGCCAATGGCGAGTTAAGCATTCTTGGGTTAATCACCATTTCGGTGGAGTTCTATCTGGGCCTAACGTGGGAGAGCGGCCCGCCCGACCGGGTGTGGGGCGAGGCCAAAGTGACGGTAAAAGTGGAGATACTCTTCTTCAGCAAGAGTTTCACGCTAACGGTGCGCAAGGAGTTCGTGGATCCACCGCCACCGAAGCTGAAAGAGGTAATCGAGCAGCCGGAGTGGATGGAGTACCGCCGGGCATTTGCGGCAGTCTAAAAATCCGGCCTGTGTGAGATGATGGGGGGATGACAGCGAACGTCATCCCCCTCGCCATTCCTTCGGCTTCTCACCGAACCTCACCCTCCGCTCATTCGGCTTCTCACCGAACACCGCCTCCGCTCATGCTGAGCCCCGTCGAAGCCTGTCCTGAGCCTTGCCGAAGGGTATGAGCGGAGCCGCCGGACAACCAATCATTCACTGACCTTACGCACCTGCCCTCGTTCGCTGCCAGCCCTCACCCCAGCCCTCTCCCAAACAGGTGATGCTACTATTTCCACTCCATTGGTCGGGTGGGAGAGGGAGCCAAAGCCGAAGAGAAGAAGAGCATCGAAGCAAGCCACCGTGCCGGCAAGTCTTCATCTGCGTAAGGTCAATCATTCACTCTTCTCGATTCGACACTCAACACTTATCATTTGACATTTCTCTCTCAATCTTGGGGGAACGCAAAGCTGGGCGCAGCGGAGCAAGGCGCGCGAAGCGAACCACGTTCGTTTCTGTGAGGATTAGTGAGATAAACCGCTGCTTCCGCCAAGCAACGGTAATTTTGCCCCCAATGCTGACGGTTTTCCATCGGCGCACTCATCCCGCCGGCCAAACTCCACACAATCCAAGTTGATAGTTCGCCCCCCGCTCTGCCATACTCCTGAGGGTTGTTCGTCATTGGCGCGCTGGCCATTTGTTGCCGCCGCGCCCAATGCCGGAACCACGCCGTAGCGGTTTCGTTCCGGCCGGATTGCAGAAGCAGGCAGCAAGCACTATCATAGCTGAACAGAATAACAACACACACAGAGCATAACCGCAATGAACTTCAAGTATTTCGACAACCGCCCAACCCAAGTAACTGCCGAATTTATTCGGGAGCAATACGCCGCGCTAACGGCCCGGATTGAACAAGCAGAAGCCGCCGACACGGCCGAACCATGGCTGGAATTATACGCCGACTGGAACGCGCTGAAATCGTTCAGCGACTCCGAAGGCAGCCGCCGCAGCCATGCGCAATCCAAGGATATGAACGACCCCGAGCGTGAGGAAGCCTACCGCTACTTCCGCGAAGAGATCCGCCCGGTGGCCGAGAACGGGAACTCCGACCTGTTAGCCGCGCTGCTGAACAGCCGCTGGCGCGATGCGGTTGGCCAACGCTACGGAAGCCATTTGGTGGATGTGCTGAAAACCACGGTGGAGCCTTTGGCCCCAATCAACAGCGAGCTTCGGGTGAAGGAAGGGGATCTGACGACACAGTACGACAAGGTGGTGGCCCGGGGTGAGGTCACTATCGAAGGGAAAACCATGACGCTTCCGGTGGCGCGCAGCCTGATGAAATCGGCCAATGCCGAAACTCGCCGCGCCGCATTTCTTGCGCACCGCTCTTGGTTCCTTCAGCACCGCGACCAGATTGCGCCAATCTTCCACCAGCTTGTGCAGCTTCGGCACCAGATGGGAACAAACTTGGGCCACCAAAACTTCATTCCGCTTGGATACTTGGGAATGGGACGCACCGATTACGGCCCAGCCGAAGCCGCCGCATTCCGCCAGAACGTCCGCCAGTTTGTGGTCCCACTCCAGAAGAAAATCTACGACCACCAAGCCGCCCAGCTTGGAACGGAAACCTTGAAGCCCTGGGATGTTGAGTACGACCCCGCAACCACACTTCCGGCGGGCGTTGCCCCGGTTGCCGAACAGCTTGACCGTGCCGAGCGGTTGTTCAATAAATTATCGCCCGAGTTAGTTGGCCATTTCGTGCGGATGCGCGCCGAAGGGCTGATTGATTTAGAAAACCGCAAAGGGAAACGCGCCGGAGCATACTGCACCTCCTTCAGCGACGAAGGGCGTGTGGCAATCCTCTGCAACTCCACCGGCGAGGAAGGCGATGTTGGAACGTTAATGCACGAGATGGGACACGCATTCCAGGGGTGGGAAAGCCAGGCTATCGAAGCGGTGGATCTGCAATGGCCCACCAGCGATGCTTGCGAGATTCACTCCATGGGGATGGAGTACCTAAGCATGCGCCACATGGATGAATTTTTCACGCCGGAACAAGCCGAGAAATTCCGCCGCAACCGCTGGAAGGCTGCCGTGGAGCTGATCTGCTACATCTGCATTGTGGATGAGTTCCAGCATTGGGTGTATGAGAACCCAACGGCCACCCCCGACCAGCGCGACGGCGCATGGAGCCAAATCTGGGACACCTACCTAACCGGCATTGACTACACGGGTTTGGAAGAATACAAGTACGCACGCTGGTACGCCCAGGGGCATATTTTCCAAGCCCCATTCTACTACATTGACTATGCCATTGCCGAAACCGGCGCGATGCAGCTTGCGCTGATTGATGCCGACGACCACCAAAAAGCGATGGAGAGTTATTTGGAGCTGTGCCGCATTGGCGGAACCAAAAGCGTTCTGAATATCTTCCGCAGCGTTGGCCTGCGCTCGCCGTTCGATGCCGAAGCAATGCGGGATTTAATGGCCCACGCCGCGCAAGAGCTTGGGATTGAAGCAGTGGTGGAAACGGAAGGGTAGAATCGTCTTCTGTGCAATGGAGTGGCTTATGGTAGTGCCGTTTGATTGCTATCTGCCATAAGCCGCTCCATTGTTTAATTTTTCAGCAACAATGTTGTGGATATCACACATCCGTTTGAAACAGGTAGCGTTTACCACCTGCACGAAAAACTGGCCAACGGAACCACCATTTTTTCCGGAATATCGTTCCCGCTGAACAGCGTTGCAAGGCCGGATGGAGAGACCTGAAAATCGTAGAGAAATCCCTCCTTTTCATCGCCCTCTCGATCGGATCGGGTGCGTGCTTGGGGGGACATCAGGTTGTACAGAAGCGCGTAGCCGCCAACCGCCCCAGCAGAGCTTGCGCCCAAATAGGTGGAGATGTTGCCCGCTCCGCTTTCCGATGCCAGCAGATAGGAAATCCCCAGCCCCAACAATCCGCCCGCTGCTTCCCCAAGCCCGATGTACGTTGCTTGGCTGTTGGTGAAATCTTTCCCCCTGACAAGTTCGCCACCTAACAGCATTCCACCAGTCGCCCCCAGCATCACCCCGCCAACATGAATTTTGCCGTCGGCGTTGTCCGCATCGGGGTCAATAAGCTCGGCAAAGAACAGGGGGACGAACCCGCCAAGCAAGGCCGTTGCGCCAACCACGCTTGCATCGCCAGCGGTGTATGGCTGGGCATTGGCCATGGCGTTCCCAAGCAGAAACCCACCAGCCGATCCGCCAAGCATCAGCGCGCCAACGGCGCGTTCATCGCCACGGTCGTACAGGTCGGCAAGGAACGCCACGCCGGAGCCTACGCCAAAGCCAAGCACACCTCCGTTGGCAATCATTGCGGCCTTGCCGTGGCTTAGTTGGTAGCCATCAGCGATCATGTACCCCGCCACCCCCTCGGCAATGCTGAACGGGACACTCCATCCTAACGCCGCTTCGGGTGAGTTATCTTGGCCGTTCACCAGCAGGCTTGCGGCAAACCCATGGCCGGCCCCCAGCACCATTCCGCTTGTGGCCAGGCTTCCATCGGCAGCGCGCACGGGGCGGTTGTTGGTCAGCAGGTAGGGGAGGAAAAAGCCTGTGGCCCCGGCCAGCATGTAGGTTCCGACCACAGTCCGTCCGTCGTCCATGTCGGCGGCAACGGTGATTGCCGTGCCGTAGTATCCCAACGAAATCGCAGTGGTGGCCACCAGCAGCCCGGCGCGCCCATCTTGATCCAACGTTATCTGGGTGGCACGGGCTGCAATGCTATCGGCAACGCGCTGGCGGAAGGCGTGCAACTGGGATAGCGTCAGCGTTGTGCGGCGTTGCATCAGCTGGCTTCCGGCGTGATACGTGACCTGCAAGATGAACGTGGCCGAGTCGCTTTGGAACACCCTTGCTTCGCGGAATGTTGAAATCTCCGGGAACAGCCCTAATTTTGCCTCCAACTCAGTATCAATGCGGTCCAATCGGCCCGCAGAATCAACAGGGACGGATGATTCTTGCGCGTGCGCGGCAATGCCAGCAAGCAGCAGCACGGTGAAGGTGAAAAGAAGAGTTCGCATCGGCGTTGGAGTCTGGATTGAATGATGCTGAGGGCTATCAATGAAGCCATGCAACGATAGCAGAAAAACCTCCTTCTTGCTACGCCAATCGTCGTCAAAAAAATATCATTACTCAACGTGCTTTCATGCCTTCACTTTCTGACATCCGCCAGGAATACACCGCCGCTGGATTGACCGAAACTGAGCTCGATCCGAACCCATTTGCCCAGTTCGCGCAATGGTTCCGGCAAGCTGTGGAATCGGAGGTTCCGGAACCAACCGGAATGACCCTTGCCACCGTCAACGATGCTGGCCAACCCAGTGTGCGGGTGGTGCTGCTGAAAGGATTCGATGAACAAGGATTTGTCTTCTTCACCAACTACGAGGGGAAAAAAGCGGGCGACCTTGCTGCGAACCCGCACGCAGGAATCAACTTCTGGTGGAGCCAACTGCAACGCCAAGTCAGGATTGAGGGAACCGTGGAGAAAGTGGCCGATGCCGAGTCGGATGAATACTTTGCAAGCAGGCCGTTAGGAAGCCGGATTGGTGCCTGGGCCTCCGAGCAAAGCCGGGTGATTAGCGGGCGCGAGGAGCTGGAAGCCCGCGTGCACGAAATAGAGGCTCGCTTTGCCGATGGCAAAATCCCGCGCCCGCCATTTTGGGGGGGCTACCGGTTGCGTCCAACAATGATTGAGTTCTGGCAAGGCCGCCCCAGCCGATTGCACGACCGCTTGCGGTATCGGCTGCTGGAAGGGGAATGGGCTATCGAGCGGCTATCGCCATAATGTTAGGATAGTGTTTCTGGAATACCCCGCAACGGTTTACCGATACTTCACCACCACAATTCGCATTTCGGTTGCGGCGGCGGCTTCTTGCAGTGTTTCGCGTATCTGCTGGGGCGTTGCCGGAAGCACAATTCGCCGAACGGCATCCGCATAGCCAGCCAGCACGCAATCCAGCATCCCTGGCCCGATCGGCTGCCCGCCAGTGACCACTGCCGCGCCGTTGTCAAGAATAAACAGCTTCAGTGGAAGCTGGCGGGTCACGGCTTCCACCAACCCCAAATGCCCGGCTGCGATAAACGAGAAATCCCCGGTTCCCCCCCACACATCCTTCTTCCCGGCAAGCATTGCCCCGATTGCCAGCGGCACGCTTCCCCCCATGTAGGTGGTGATGTCCACACAATCGAACGGAGGGAAAGCAAACAAGCTGGTGAGTCCGGTATCCCCGGCAACAACCTCACCCCGAATGGCGCGGAACTCCTGAAAAAACGGAACCAACGGAAGTGCCGCCCGCTGCCAAAGTTCGGGAAGGTCATCGGGGGTAATGGGGATGGCGGGGGGGGTGAGTGCTTCGGCTATCGCAGTCAACGATTCCCCGCGCAGCTTGGCCTGAAGCCGGTCGCGCTGGTAGGAAGCAAACAGCGGCGAAACAAGGTGGTGAGCAATGGAGCGTTCCCAATGGAGATTGCCGTGGGGTTCCAGTTCGGCAGCCAAGGTGGGATTGGGGACTTCCTGATGAACATCGGCTGCATCCAGAATGATGGCCACCGGAAGTTGCCGCCGTTCCGATTCGGCAAACGCGGCGCGCAAGGCTTCGGCTGCCGAATCGGCATTGCACCGTTGGAAGGGGATTCCAATCCCGCCAAGCAAAGCATCGGCATCAAAAATGCAATCGGAATGGGTCCCGGTTGCGTCGTCGAATATCACCGCGACGAAGCCGGCAACGGTTCCGGCAAACAGGGCATCAACCACGCTGTTTGCCGCTTTGGCCAGCCCGTGCGATTTCAGCAGCGTTGCCGAACGCACACCGCACACCGCCGCGCCGTGCGCAATGGTGAACGCTGGTTCCTCATGGAAACTTATGGGTGATGGAGTTGGCCGTGCACGATTCCACGCCGCGAACGTCTCGGTTGCCCCGTAGCCGGGAACGTGGGTGACAACCGAAACAGCGCAATCAAGCAATGCAGTGGCAAGGGCTTCCGATAGCAATGGCATAGGTGGGGAGTTTGGTTTTCTTCTCTTTACGTCGTGAAAGTTACCGATGGTGCAACTTACGGCAGAATCAGCATCCCTTCCGGCAGTTGTTGACGGCTGCTGGCAGGGGCAATCGGTGAAGCAACTCACATTTCTACCAATAACCGATGGCCTTAGAAGTTTTCAACAATCCGCGCCCCGACCGGCAGTACACGATTGTCCACACCAACCCTGAGTTCACCTCAGTCTGTCCGATGACTGGGCTTCCCGATTTTGGGACAATCACCGTGGAGTATATCCCCGACACGTTGTGTGTTGAGCTGAAGTCGCTGAAATACTACTACTTGGAGTACCGCAACCGTGGAATTTTTTACGAGGCTGCGACCAATCAAATTTTGGATGATCTTGTTGATGCCATGAAGCCGCGATGGATGCGGGTGACCGGGGCATTCACCACTCGCGGCGGACTTCACTCCACCGTTGTTTGCGAACATAACGCTGCGGAGCAGTCAAGCGCATCAGCCAGAAGCAAGAGTCCGAAAGGGAGCACCGCAGCAGCCAAGAAGAAAGGGGCAAAGCGATGAACACAACAACCGAGCAAACCGTGCGGGTTGCCAAAGAATTTCACTGGGAGATGGGGCATCGGCTGCCGTTTCACACTGGTGGTTGCCAGAACATCCATGGCCATTCCTACCGGTTGTGGGTGGAGGTTGAAGGGGTTGCAAACCAGCATGGGATGGTGGTTGACTACTTCGATTTGAAGCAGATGATCGAGCCGATTATCGCCCGCATTGACCACAGTTTTTTGTGCGATGAAGGGGACAGTCTGATGATGAATTTCCTGGGCCAAACCCCGCTGAAGCATGTGGTTGTGCCGTTTAACACCACTGCCGAAAACGTTGCAGGGTGGCTGATGGAGGCGATTGCTGCGCAGCTTCGGCAGCTTCCCAACCTCACCGGCCTAACCGTCCGTCTGCATGAAACCGAGCGAACCTATGCCGAGCGGCATCAGCAACTGTAAAGCAATCATTAATCCTCTTGTTTTCCAACCAAAGCCGATTTCCGACAACCATGATGAATCAACTATCCACAATGCTTCTTGCAACACTGCTGCTTGTTGGCTGCCGGAACGGAGCGCATCAATCGGCCGAGCAGGCCAGCACAGCAGGCGACACCGCAACACAGGGGGATAGCAGCGTGGCCACCCAGCCAGCGGGCGATTCCGCCGCAGGGCGGGAAACACAGTTGCTATCGCCCGAGCGGTTGAACGCAATGAGTTACGAGGACAAAGTGCGGAACATCTACTCCACCGAAAAAGTGCGCATCCCTAAGCAGGTGATGGATAGCGCGATGACGCTGAAGGACCCCAACAAGATCAACAAAATCTTGGAAGGCTACATGAACCGGCAGGACTCCGGCGTGCGTGCAGGCATTGCCACAAAGCTGGGCATTAGCATTGATTCGCTGAATAAAATTTTAAGCACCAAGCCACGGAAACCGTAGGCCGTGAGGAAGCAACCAAAAACAGATCGGGTTCCATTGCTGCGTTGCGGATGGAACCCGATCTGTTTTTGGTATTGCGTGGCGTGCTGCTCTATCTCTGGGTTGGTGTTGCTTTTACCTCAACCAGCCGCACGGGAAGGTAGGGAACCCCGTGGAGAAGCTCCATCTTCCCAATGGCGTGCAGCACATCCATTCCTGCGGTGACTTTACCGAAGATGGTGAAGACTGGCTTCATTGGCTTGGGCAGCTTGTTGTTGTCGGTGAGCATCACAAAAAACTGGCTGGTGTTGGAGTTCGGTGTGGGCCAGCGGTTGGCCATTGCCAGTGCTCCCTCAACATATCCACGGCGGTAGCTTGGGGTCATGGTGTTCAGTTCATCCTCGAAGTACCCGCCGTAGATTGATTCGCCGCCGCTTCCCCATTGCCGGCGCAGTGTGCTATCCTTGGTTTTTGGGTCGCCCATCTGCACAATCGCGCCCGGGATAACCCGATGCACAAGCTGTCCGTTGTAGAACCCACGGTTTGCTAACTCAACAAAATTCCGAACGGTCTTTGGGGCATCCTTGCCGTACAGCTCCACATCCACTGTCCCCATGGATGTGGTGATGACCACCGTGTGAGTAACCTCCGGCGATTGCAACGGCGATTGCTGCGCCCAAGCGTTGCAGTGCATCACCAGCAGCAGTGCTGCCATCATCATCATCCTGCTTGAACCCCGTTGCTTCCTCATGGTGTTTCCCTGTTGTGTGTGTGTGGCCAATCAGCAGCTCAGATAGTTTGGCGGCTACTATTCTTTCCCTGCTTCTATGTTGATAATTTTCACCGGCTGCATCGGCATTTGGCCGGTTGCGCCGCCAAGCTTCACCCCCTCAATTTTGTGAGCAACATCCATGCCGCTTCGCACAAACCCGAAGATGGTGTAGTTGTGCGGAAGCCGTTCCTTTACGTTGTCATCCAACACAATAAAGAACTGGCTGGTGTTGGTGTTGGGGCCGGAGTTCGCCATTGCCAAGCATCCTTCGCGGTAGCCCAGTTTGTAGCTGGGGGTTTGCGGGTTCAGCTCATCCGGGAACAGGATGCCAGGATAGATGGAGTTCCCCCCTGTGCCCCAATCGCTGACCAATGAAGCGTCCTTGGTTTTGGGGTCGCCGGCCTGGATCACGAAGCCGGGAACAACACGGTGGAACAAGATATTCTTGTAGAAACCTTGATTGGCCAGCGTCACAAAATTCTCTACGGCTTTGGGCGCGTCTTTTCCGTACAGCTCAATCTCCATTGTCCCCATGGAAGTTTCCATCATTGCGATGTCGGTCACTTCCGGCTGGGCCCCCGATGTTGTGCTGGTTGATGTTGATGAGCTTCCCCCGCTGCATCCGGCAAGCAGCAGGGTTGCGATTGCAGCAGCAGAGAAAGCAGTAGTGAATTTGGTCATGGTTGGTAGTTGCGTAATCTGGTTGGAATATGCGTTGATTCTTGGTTGCCGAACAAGGCTTCTGTTTTGCCCAGTTGGTTTTGCGATAACTTCGTGAAATTTCCGCACGGAGCCGATAGCTACTTCACGTTTGCCCCAGTGGCTGGCGAAGAGGTCGGTTCAGCTGGCTGCAAGGCGGTTACGCTTACGCTGTCAATCCGGACTGGGTTTTTGGGGACTTCGACGTTGTTGGCGGCTTCCACGATTTTGTTGGCAACCTCCATCCCCTTGCGGACTAGTCCAAAAATCGTGTAGCTGAACGTCAGCCCGCTTCCGCCGCGCCCGTCAAGCACGATAAAGAACTGGCTGCCGTTGGTGTTCGGGCCGTGGTTGGCCATTGCCACCGCGCCGGTGACGTATCCGCGCTTGCCGCTGGGGGATGCCGGGTTCAGCTCGTCGGCGAACTCACCCCCGTAGATGCTTTCGCTTCCGGTTCCCCACTTGTCGTACTGTTTCGGGTCTTTCGATAATGGGTCCCCCGCTTGGATCACAAACCCCGGAACCACACGGTGGAACCCGATTCCGTTGTAGAAATTCTTCTTTGATAACCCAACAAAATTCTCAACAGTTTTTGGGGCATCGTTTCCGTACAGCTCAAGTTCAATCGCCCCAAGCCCTGTGTAGATCACCGCAGTGTGGGTTGCCACTGGCCCTGACTGGGTTGCCGTATCGGTGGGGGAAACCGTTGACGGCGTGGCTGGCGGCGCAAGCTGGGCGGTGTCGGACGAATTGCGCGCCGCGCTGGGGTCCGATGCTGGCTGATTGCCCTTGCCGCATCCGGCAACCAGAAGGGCAAGGGCAAGGGATAGAAGAAAGCGTTGTGACATTGCTGAGTTGGTTGTTGATAGAAGGACTGGATACATGTTCTGCAGAAATCCCCGCCACGGATTACGCGCTGATCCACCCAAGCGCAATGGCCACCAGTAGCACCGTGCCAAGCAGCAAGCGATAGATGATAAACACCCGAGTGGAGCGAGTCCGGAGGAACCGAAGCAGCAGCGCGATGGATGCGTAGCCGCTGATTGCTGCAACCGCCGTGGCCACCGCATACATGCTAATCTGCGACGACGGGACTGTGCGGATCACCTTCACAAACTCCAGCAATCCGCTGGCGGCAACCGCCGGAATGGAAAGAAGAAAGCTGAACCGCGCAGCCGCCTCGCGGGTGAGTCCGCAAAACAATCCGGCGGTGATTGTTGTTCCGGAGCGTGAGGCACCGGGGATCAGTGCCAGCGCTTGGGCCAGCCCAACAATCAGTGCGTCGCGCCCTTTCACATCGGCCATTGTTCGGCGGAAGGTGGCGGTCCGCTCGGCGATCTCTAGAACAACTGCCAACAGAATAAGGCTTGTTCCAATCACCATCAGGTTTTTGGTCAACGCCCCTTCAATCAGATCTTTTGCCAGCAATCCAATCACCACAATCGGCACGGTGCCGATGATGATGTACCACCCGCTTCGGGCCGCCCCTGATTGCTGGCGCAACGGTGTCCGGCGGAAGTTTTCCCGGATGAATGCGTTGGTGATCTGAAGAATATCATTGCGGAAATAGAGGAGCACCGCCGCCAGTGTCCCCAACTGTGTCACGGCAATAAACGCCGTCCATTGCTCAGGGGCGTTGGGGTCAATCAAACCGAAGGCACGCCCGGTTAGCGTAAGGTGGGCAGTGGAGCTGATCGGTAGGAACTCACTTAACCCCTGAACAAGGCCAAGCACGATTGCTTCAAAAAGGGACACGGTTGCTGCAAAGATGAAAAGTAGAGAAAGGCTGTACCCACCCGATACATGGCCTGGGCCGATGCTGCCGATTGGGCTGCATTCGCTCACCATTTGTTGGTGGGGTCACCTCTGTTGTCGTTCAAATCGGGGTCGAAAATAGGGAGAGCGGGGTGAACCATGAAGCCCCAAATGGGAATCCACAGAAAGAAATCAGAGCAGCAGAGAGAAAAGGGCATTCCATGAACACCAATTCTTGTAGCTTACACGCCGCTCCCTTCCGGTTCGTCATGGGGGCACACTGCTTTCGGCTTACTTGCAGCACCAACTCGGCAGAAGAAACGAATGTCATCATCCGCACACCATTACGGCACGCCAGCCGTGTCCGCTTCCCCCAACCACGCCAAACTGTTTACGCCGCTCACGTTCTATGCTGGGGACATCACCCTGCGGAACCGCTTGGTGCTTGCGCCAATGACCACATGGTCATCAAATGATGACGGAACTATCACCCCCGATGAGTTAGAGTTTCTGCGCCGCCGCGCACGGGGTGTGGGAATGGCCATGACCGCTGCCTGCTACGTTCAGCCGGAAGGGAAAGCGTTCGACGGGCAATGGAGTTGCGCAACCGATGAGATGATCCCAAGCCTTCGCGCCGCTGCCGAAGCGATCAAATCCCAGGGTGCGGTGGCGGTGTTGCAGCTTCATCATGGCGGACGGATTTCCCCTTCGCGGCTCATTGGCGGCCCGCCAGTTTCTGCCAGCGCAGTCCCTGCCGAACGCCCCGGTGCCGAAACACCCCGCGCCATGACCGAGCAAGAAATTGAGGAAACGATTGAGGCGTTTGGCGCGGCCACAAAACGGGCAATCCGCGCCGGGTTCAATGGGGTGGAACTTCACGGCGCAAACGCTTACCTCCTTCAACAGTTCTTCTCCCCGCACTCCAACCGCCGCCAGGACCTTTGGGGAGGGGCCGTGGAAAACCGCGCAGCGTTCCCAATCGCGGTGCTGGAGGAGGTGCAAGAAGTGGTTCGCCGAAACGCTTACTTCCCGTTCGGAATCGGCTATCGGTTATCGCCGGAAGAGCTTGAGGTTCCGGGAATCACGATGGAGGAGACGTTGGAGTTGGTGGAGGGAATCGCCGCTTGCCGTCCCGATTGGATCCATGTTTCCACCGGGAATTTTTTTGCCGGAAGCATCCGCCGCTCACGCGATACGCGCCCCCGCACCGCGTTAATTGCCGAGAAGGTTCGCAACCGCACAGTGATTATCGGAAGCGGTTCGATTACTGACCCAGACTTGGCGGTGCAGGCCCTTGAGCAAGGTGCCGATTTGCTGGCACTTGGCCGCCAGCTGGTTGTGGATCCCGAATGGCCGCAAAAAGTGTTGGAGGGGCGAAGCGATGAAATCCTTCCCTGCCTTCCGGGCACCAACGCCGATCACACCCGAGCGATCCCTTCCTCGTTCTACTCTCACATCCTTGCCCGCGCAAATTGGGTTCCGCTGTGCGATGATGCAGAAGCAGAAAACGTTCAGGCAGCAAAGCCAGCGATGTAGATGCCCTTCCAAACTGATGTGGCTACTGTTTTCACTCCATTCATCTGGTGGAAGAGGGAGCCGGGGAAATAGTCACAGGTCTTTCGCCTGCAAGATGGTGGCTACCGTTTCACTTACTTTTTTTCCGCTTTGGTTCGGTGGTGGGGCTTTTGCTGGTTGTGGTGATTGGGGCCAAACTAACGCCCCGCGCACGCGCCTGTATTCCCGATGCCCGTTTGTTGATGTACCCCGTTGGGGCCGCCGGACTCCAGCGGCGCGGGTTCGGCAGAACCGAGGCCAGCAGTGCGGCTTGCCGGGCGTTCAAATCACGGGCTGATATCCCGAAGTACTTCTGCGACGCAGCCTCCACGCCGTACACTCCATCGCCCCACTCAATCACGTTGATATACACCTCCAGAATCCGCTTTTTCCCCCAGACGAACTCCATCAAGTAGGTGAAATATATCTCCAACCCTTTGCGGATGTAGTTGCGCCCTTGCCACAAGAAGACGTTGCGCGCACACTGCATGGTGATGGTGCTTGCGCCGCGCAGTTTTTTCCCTTTCATCCGTTCGTTGTAGGCTTTCGCCCGTTCCAGGGCTTTCATATCAACGCCGCCGTGGGCAAAGAACTTTCCATCTTCGGCAGCGATAAGGGAGCGGAGCAGTGCGGGGCTTACGTCATCAATATCAATCCACTCCTTTGTTACCCCAACGGCACTCCCACTGGTTGCACCTTCCAGTGGGCGGATCAGCATCAGCGGGGTGATGGGAGGATCAATAAATCGGTAGATCACCACCAGCAGAATTGAGACGATAAAAAACGCCGCAACCAGCCGGAATACCCATTTGAAAATCCGTTTGATCATTGTCCAAAAAATTGCCCTGTCGGTGGGAAGCTGTTGCCGAGGGGGGCGGGCATCCCGTTTCCCCGATTTCGCCGTTGTTGGTGTTGGCTGGTCAATCAACCCAAGCTGCTGGGCAACAGCGCGCCGACCACGTGTGCTTTTTGCCATTGTTTGCCGATGCTACGCGGCACGCCCTCTGGCGTGCAGGGCAAATGTAGGGAGTTTTGATGGAGTAGCGCGGCCAACCGGACAGCAGAGACGGCGGCAGATGCAAAGCTGACAGGAAGCTGATAGAAAGAGGGGGGAAATAGAGTTTCCGTTTGCTGATATTTGCCTGCTATGGAATCAAACAACACCGACGAACTTCAGAACCTTCGCCAAGAACTCTACACGTTTCTTGATGAACACGATCGCCTGTGGGTATGGCCAGCACGCCCCGCAAAACGGAACGCCGCGCTTCGATACCTTGCCACAAAATTTGAGATAGGGAAACAGTACACCGAGCGCGAGGTGAACGACCTGCTAAAAGCATGGCACACCTTCGGCGACCACGCACTGTTGCGTCGTGAACTGTACGACGCAAAACTGATTGAACGCACCCGGAACGGAGCAACGTACTGGCGGCAGGGCAATGCAGCAGAAGCCGAATAGCAACAACGCGGTGGATGCCAGCCTTGCTTGGCCAGCACCCACCGCGTTCTTACCTGCGGACAGCAAGCGCAATGCTTACGGCATCTTCACTATCCTTCCGTGAATCACCTCTGCGCCGGCATGGATCCGATAGAGGTACGTCCCTGCTGCAAGGGGGGTAACGTCCAAGTGCTGCCGGTACTGGCCAGCAGAAAGATCATCATCAAGAACCGTTTGCAGATAGCCCCCTGTAAGGCTGCATAGCTCAATCGTTACGTGAGTCGGGCGGTTTATTTGAAGCTGGAACGTGGCATAGGTGGTGCAAGGATTCGGAGCCGCCACCGCAGTACGAATCGCAGCACTCAACATGGTGGCCGATGACGTTGGTTCCTGAACAATATCTATCCCCAAATCGCTTGTATCGGCAATGCCCCAGAATGCTCCGTTGCCATTGGTTCCCAAGTAAACTTTCTCGCCAGTTGGGTGGGCGGCCACTGCGGTGACGGCCCAGTTACCTAACATCATCCCACCACGCCGCCAAGCAAGCCCCAGGTTGTCGCTGTACCACACGCCTTGCCGGGTTCCTGCGTACAATCTTCCGAACGGATCGCGGGCAAGGGAGAAAATGGTATCGGTGGGAAGCGCGTCGGTGATATGAGTCCAGCCAGTGAGGTATTCATCCATCACATAGACCCCGGCCTCGGTCCCAATCACTATGGCTCCGCTGTTTAACACCTCCATTGCAAGGATTGCGCGGTTCCCTATTGAGTTGGTGACGCTGAACCAATGCCTCCCCTCATCTTCGGAAATCAGAACGCCCTCGCTTGTTAGACAGATTCCCCTGCCGTAATTGTCGAATCGAAGTGTGCGGACGGTCTTGCCGTGGAGTTCGCTTCCGGGTGTCCGCCATGTTAGCCCGCTGTTGGTGGAGTAATAAACTCCGTTGTTGATAGTGGTGGCCCAGATGTTGCTCCGTTTATCGGTAGTGAACCCCAACACAGGAACGGTGTTTGGCCCAAACGCGGCCCACGTAGCTCCGCCATCGGTTGACCGGAAGGAGGCGACTTCTGTTGAGACCGTTACCGCGCCTTGTTGATCGCAGAGAAGAGAGCGAACGGTATCCCCTTTCAGTGAGGCCAGCTTGCGGCACGCTGCGCCGGCCGGTGCCGAGACCCACAAACCCAGTCCGTTAGTGCCAATAAATACTGCTCCGGTGGTGCTTCGTGGATCGGGGGTGATGGCGCTAATCTGTGCGTTGGATAGCTGCCCCGGAAGTATCTGTGATAGATCGGGCGATGCAACGCTCCACGTCAACCCATCATCGGTTGAGGAATAGATTGCTTTGCTGGACATTGCATACATCCATCCGCCGGAGGCGCGGTACAACAACGAAGGATTCTCCTTTGGGTTGTTCGATGCTTGAAGCCAAGATGATCCTTTATCTGGCGAGCGATAGATAGACCCATGATAGTTGGTGATAACATCCCCTTTCCCATTTACCACTATCCCATTGAAGGAGACAACCGCGGTGTGCTGCATCGGGACAATCGTCCATGTGTTGCCATCATCACTACTGCTAAACAAGCTGCATCCCCGCTGTGCATTGGCATCGGTTACGCCCAGGATGATATAGCCGGACGGATGAACCGCAATGGAAGGAACGCGTGTGTTCACCATAAACGGTTCAATCTCCCTCCATGATGCCCCGTTGTCATCGGAAATACCAAGTCCGCCACCGGTGTTACGGCCATCACTTTGGTATTCCAACCCCGCAAGCAAACGCCCGGTGGGGGTGAACGCAAAGCAGAGAATGCGAGGCTGGCGTACCCCGATAACTGCACGTTTCCATGTGCTGCCGTAGTCTTCCGAACGGAGCACAACGCCATCGGCGGTTCCGGCAACAAGGCGGTTCGTGGAGTCGCGGCCAAAGGAGCGAATGGCAGCACCACCCACATCAACGTTCTTCCAAGAACTTCCGCCATTGGTGCTTCGGAACAATGCCGAAGGCGTTGAAGCCAGGATGATCCCACCAGGAAGATGAGCAACAGCAAGGATGCTACGCGCGGCGGGGTCGTGAAGTATCCGCTGCCATGTTTTGCCGTGATCGGTGGAGCGGAACAACCCCTGGCTGATGTCGCCAAGAAATATATTCCCCAACTCGTCGCCGGCAATGCAGGAAGGAGTTGCGGCCGCTGCATCAGCGAACTGGATCCACGATTGTGCGGCAACGGAATCGGGAAGCCAACAACAAAGAACAATGACTATTGGCAGGGGAAGGCGCAAACGGATAGGGATACGGTGCATGGGATTATCCTCCGCTAAGTTGGTTGTGAGCAGTTGCTTTGCGGCACGTACCGGCGTGTCGTGATAAAGACAACGATCTCCCCAAAAACTCTCACCCCCTCATCAAAAAAAAATCCATGGATGGTTTACGCGGCAAGGTAGGCCGCCACCTCAGCGGCATTGGAGCACATGGCAGGGTGCTAATCTGCACCTGCTTTTTTCATGGTTCCCACCAGGGATAGAATCTCCTGCAAGCATCCGGCGAAATCGGATTGCAAGCGGTTTGGTGAGAATCGAAGGATCCGCCAAGCGTCGGTGGTGGGATCTGGGGCGGGTTCTGGTGGTGCGGCATCTGGGGTGACAATAATTCCCACAGTTTTATTCTGCTGGAACAGCGCGAAATCTACTTCCATCATCACATCGCTGACGCGCATAAAATACTTCCGTTCGGCCTGAAGGTTTTCCAGCGATTTCCACAATCGTTCCTCGGCATCGGAACCGATCACCAAGTCGTTGATGTCAACGGCGTTCAACAGCTTCTGGCGATTGGTTCGGATGAAGGTGACGCGGCGTGGTCGGCGGCAAATAATTGGGCGTTCCAGCCGTTTGGTTTCGGCAACGCGCACCACGTGATACCATTCATCGGCAGCGGGGTGGTCTGGTTCGTTGGGGAAAATATGGCGGCGCAGTTGTGGGGTGATCTCGGTAATCTGGCCCCATAACTCAATCGCACTGGCCAGCCCAGCGGTGATTGCACCGGTTTGGTACAGGGCAATCGTGGTAAGCTGGGGAAGTGTGTCGGCAGCAAGCGTTCGGCCAATGGCGCGTGCGGGGATTCGATACCACCCATCTTCGGCAAACCGCCGAAGATCCAGATCGTTTGTGACAACGGCTACAAGGGTGTCGCGAAGTGGTTGTTCTTCCATAGTTCTACGGCAGAGATAAACGTGAATGCTGCAAAAACTTCCTGCGGAGATTGTCCCAAACATAGCAAACAAAACGCGGCGGATGAATCGTTCACCCGCCGCGTGTGCAGACTTGACAAAGGATCAGGAATGGCTAATAGCCAAAACGCAATCGGAACTGGAAGGTGATCTGTTTCTCGCACGATGGGGTTGTAGTGTCCTTCACAACAAAATTTGCTTTCAGCATCCCCGTGGCGATTCGCCGCGCGCCGTCAAGTTCTTCTATCATAAAAGTCCCAACGTTGTTAGGCCATGAAGTAATGATTGCGGTTTCAGCATTGTAGTATGGCGTACCCGGCACTTCATAATCTAACCGCAACCCGGGCCCTTCGTAGGGGTTTTTCTTTAGGGCAATCGTTGCTCCCTGCTGCAGCAGCAGTTCGGGGATATTCATCTGAAATTGCTTTGGCCACCGCCCCTGCCAATGCAATGCTGTTGCTTGACTGATTGCCTCGGGCAGCTGCGCCTGCATATTCAAGCTCAACAACACCTTATTGTTTGCCGACGGAGTGGTTTGCCGCCACCATAAGGTTAAGGCAACTTCCAGCGAATCGCTTGTTGCAGTATTGCCCCCAGAAGAATCGCTGCCGTAGTAGAACATCAGCTGGCATAGATTCTGTGAGGAACGAACCGCAGACCCTGGGCAGGATAAACAGGGCTGCTCGGTAACTACCGAAGTAGTAACCGAATCACGATTGGGAAGATGAATTACCTTGCCAGTGTCGCTATCCACCGGGACATCGCGGCATCCGGCAATCATGGTTACCCATGCAAGCAATAGCACCGTAGCGAAGCCTTTAGCACTCCTTACCATATCAGTTTCGACATATTGAACTCTGTCCCTAACGTCGCACCCCAGCGTCCGGAGAACAGGCGTTGATTATTGAACATATATACCAGCGAGCTGAACTCGAACCCCGGCGAAAGCGCGACTCCATCGGCCAGCTGCACCGGCGCGCCAAGCCGGAACCGCACCAACGGCCCCGCTGATGTTGCCCCGCCAGTAACTTGGAAATAGAGTCGTGCTGGAATTGAGGGGATAGCCCCAAAATCGTAGCGTGCCGCCAAACCGCCCCACGTGTACCGGGGTTGTTGGTCAATCGCCAACGTGTCGTGGCGGTTAATCAGCAGGGTTTGCGCGTACCGCTCCACACCAACTTCAGCCCCCAGATGCCACGCATCGCTTAGCTGCACATACGCACCCGCCGCAAAATTTTCTGGAAGGGAGTAAGGGCCCGATAACGCTTGGGTTGGCACAGCATTCCGGGCAAACTGATACCGCACCTCGGTATGTATCACCACCCCGTCATCTTGCTTGGTGTTGCGGGAAAGCGGGGAAGAAGATTGCAGAAGCGTTGATGGAAGTTCCGCAACCGCCTGCGGTGTTGTGCCAGTCAATTTTGAGAAAGTAGCCTGTTCGGGCGGCAACGCCAGCGCAAGTTGGGTGATGCGGGCTGCCGTATCCGTCGCTTGCTGGGCTGTGCTGCTTGGGGATGATCCATTGTTCAGCGTTAGCTCGGCAGCATTTTTTTCACCACCGAACATTGCCCCTGCTCTATCGCTTCCATTTGGGGTTGTTGGGCGGCCTCCGTCGGTAGTGGTTGGGGAAGGCAGATAGACATACTTGATACGCTCCCGTATCTGTGGCTTGGGGGATGTGGCTGTTGGGGCGATTGCCGCCGTTGCTGGCTGCCCAGTTATTGTTGCTTTGCTCTGGCTATCTACGCCGGAAGTAAGCACGTTCAGCTGAACATCTGCTGTGGGCAATGCGCTGTTTGTTGCTTGGCCCGAAGTCCGGTTTTGGGTGGTGTTCCTACCTGCACCATTGGAGGGCAACACAACCAGTGCTTCATTGCGAACTGCGCCATCCTCTCCCCCCCGTAGCATCAACCAAACAGTGCTGGCAGCAAGCAATGCGCCCAGAACAAAACTGCTGGCCATCAACCAGAAACGGTTCCCCCCGGATGTTGTCGCCACTGCTGCCGCAGCGTTGTTGGAGTCGGTTGCGGCAGGGACCAGCCCGATCCCGGCCAGCAACACATGCTCTAGGTGCGCAGGCGGAGCAAACGCTTCGCGGTCGGAGTGGACAGCATCGGCGATATTGATGAACTGCCGTAACTCCGAGCGAAGTTCTGGGTGCTGCGCCATTTCTTGGAACAGCCCTTGCTCAACGGCACTGTCCAGTGTGCCATCAATGAACTCCAAGATCAATTCGCTTTTGCTCATAGTCTGTCGTTGAAATGCCGTGTGTCGAAATCGTGTGCAATGCCGGTAACGGGGGCTGCAATGCGGTAGAAGATCAGAAGGTTCATCTCACTTTGATTTCCGTCGTGATTCTTCAGTGTTTTCTTCCAGGTAGGGGGCCAAAATCTTCCGAAGTTTTTCCTTTGCACGGAAGATGTGGATTTTCACGCTGGCCAAACTTTGGCCGGTCACTTCTGCAATCTCCTGATAGCTTAGCCCATCATATTCCCTCAGCACAAACGCTTCGCGGTGGCTGGTGGGAAGAAGCTCCAAAGCAGTTTTCACCAACTCGGCCAGCTCAATGTTTTCGTGATTCGGTTGATACACCACTTGGTGATAATCTTCCACCGCCGTTGTTGGCTTTTGGTCGCGGATAGCGTTCAAACAAAGGTTGCGTGCGGTGGTGAAAATATAGGCCGAAACGTTTGCCACCGTCCGCTGGCTGTTGGTGCATTGCTGGTAAATCCGCAGGAATGTTTCCTGGAAAATGTCGTTTGCCCGCTCCCGATCCCCAAGCATCCGCAACGCATACGCATAGATGCGGCCACGGTAGCGCGAATAGAGTTCGGCAAAAGCATCCTTCTCGCCACGGCACAGCAGCGAAAAAAGCTCTTCGTCGTTATGGTTTGTGTACGCCTTCAACAATGCAGAACAATCATACGGCCATTGCAGTTGGCCGTCCAACACCGTAGATAGGGTGAAGTTACGGGAGCACGATGTTGCGGCTTGCTCCGCTCCTGATAGATGTGGCCCCATACAGGCCGCCCTACCTTGCGATAGGGCGGCCTTCGGTCTGTTAGTCTTCCGATTTTCCGTCGCTGGACATCAGAACGATTTTGGGTTTGAAGATTGCGATTGGCTCAATCAAGTCGGTTTGCAAAGCCATCACTTGGTTGATGTCCTTATACACCTGCGGCGATTCGTCCATCCCACCAGCCAGAAGCTCAATCCCACGCTGGCTCAACCACGCATCCCGTTCCTTTTTGGGGATCGTCTGCATCGCTTGCTTACGGCTCATCACGCGGCCCGCGCCGTGGCTTGCGCTGTTCAGCGATGCATCGTTTCCCAAGCCGCGAACGATGTAGGAATTATGCCCTTGCGACCCCGGAACAATCCCCAGCACCCCAGCGTGTGCCGGCGTTGCGCCTTTGCGGTGAACGTACACTTGCTTCCCTTTCCATTCCTCCAGCCACGCAAAATTGTGGTGGTTTTCCACCTGAAGCAATGGCTTCAGCCCAAGCCGTTTTGCCAATGCACGGTGAATAGTGTGGTGGCAAGCCGAAGCAAACTTCCCCGCCATGTTCATGCTGATCCAATACTCTTGCCCCGCCTCGCTCCCCATTTCCAACCATGCAAGGTGGCGCAGTTGGTCGGGGAGCTTGGTGAGCTGCCGGGCAAGGCGCGAGTAATGGTCGGCAATCTGCGCCCCCACACCACGGCTTCCCGAGTGCGACATGAACGCAAGGTAGTGGCCGGCATCAATGCCAAGCAGCGGAGCCTTTTCTGCAGAGATTTCCAACACTCCAGCATCCACAAAATGGTTGCCGCTTCCGCTGGTTCCAAGCTGGGCGTAGGCCTTCTCCTTCAGGTGGCGTAGCATTTTGGTGGCCTCCCAATCTTCATCGTCCATCACCGCGTGCTGGCGGCGTTCATTCCCTTTGAACCCGACACCAACGCCAAACCGTGTCTCCTGGCGCATGGCCTGCTTGATTTCTTGGCGGCGGCTTGCGTTGGTGAACGGATCGGTGCGGTCAATTGGGTAGATGCTCATCATCATTCGGCAGGCGATGTCAACGCCAACCATGTACGGGGCCACCGCGTTCTCCAACGCCACCACGCCACCAATCGGAATGCCATAGCCAACGTGTGCGTCGGGCATCAGCGCGCCGGCAACCGTCACCGGAAGCCGCATGGCGTTGTGTAGTTGGGCAATGGCTTCAGGTTCAATAATCTCACGCCCCCAAATTGGTGCCTCCAACGGCTGATCCCGAATGACGTTTTTCAGTTGCACGTGCAGACCTTTGCAGGCAACAGCAAGCTCTTGAAAAATCCCTCCGTCAACGTCGTACAACTCTGGCGCAGCTTTCACTTGTTCCAGCGTTTCTACGATTGCGGGCTCTGCGGCTCCGCTTTCCGCCATGTTCTGTGCGATGCGTAACGCGGCCCCAATAATTCCCCCCTGTGGCCAGCCGTTAGCGATTAATGTTTTTGAAATGCTCATGGATGTGTGTGTTGTGGTGATAAATGCATTCAAGATATTGTTAACAGCGTGCATATTTCTAGGGCGCGCTTGTACAGCGCGCCCATTGTTTTATTTGCTCACCGGCGGCATGCGCCAGAATAATCCTGCGATTGGCAGTAATGTAGTTTCATGATGACTTCTCCAACAATATTGTGATTAATGTTGCACAAACCCAGCACCCAGCGTCAGCTTTTGCTCGCTCGGTTTGCTTCCGATTCTGTCTCTGGCTTCGCTGTGGTTGCTGGTGTTTGGTTGTTTTTGCCCCATCCTTTTTGCCAATGTTCATTTTTTGCTTTGAACGGAATCCGTTTTCGGGCTTGCTGATTTGGGCGGATGGTACTGCGGTTGTTAAATCCACTTCCTGGCATGGTGAACCTCATAAGTGTATGTGTGATAAACTCTTCTTCCATCACCCCATTCCCCTCTTCCTTTCTTCTGTGTACTTCTTTGATTTTTCTCCCTTTTGGCGGAGGGCAATTGGTGGTTAGGGTTTCCCACCAATTGCCCCGCAACAGCAAGGTGATCCTTGCATTTTGGAGTGATCCCCCCCTCTCTCATCTTCTCCTATCTGTGTGGTGTGTGAACGTTATTTGTTTTGGGCAAAGAAATTTCCCGCCATTATTGCCCTATTTTTTTGGAGAGCATGAATGGATTGTTTTTTTAGATATGATGAGTAGAAATTTTCTGCTGTCTTTTCAACAACAAAAAACCCACCTTCATATCATGTTGAAGGTGGGTTGCCAATTCAATACTGAGTATGGCAGTGATCTATACGATCAGCGGAGGCCCACCTATGTTGGTAATATCTAACCCTCCCATCACAAAGCACAAGCGTGCTTGCTTTAGAAAATTGGTTCGATATGTTGGGAGTATTCTGATCATTGGTTTATTTGCCTGCAAGTGGCGGCTGTTTTTTTTGATGTGCAAAAATACTATTCTGTGATTCGCGATGTCAAGGATTTTTTTGAAAACCCATCAAAAAAAATCTTGATATTCTGCGTGATTTTTTGCCACGATAGTTGAGCATTTTTCACGCAGTGCACAATGCCAAATAAATTCCGCACGGTAGCGAATGCCCACAGAACACGACGACCCGTTAAAAGGTTTCCGTTAGGGGCACATTTTTTTGCTCTTTTTTTCTCCGCTATCCTTCGCCGGTTATCTTTTGTGAAGTGTTAGCTTGTTGCGGTTCACAGAAAACAGCAGTGGAGTTATGCTTACCAACACATTTTGCCATATCCCCAAAATTGGGCGAAAAACCGAAGAACAACTGTGGGAGGAAGGAATCCTTTCGTGGGAGGATTGCCTTGAGTATCAAGGGCCGGAATTTAAGGGGAGGCCAGCCAACCGGATTGCCAAGGATGTGTATGCTTCGGTGGAGGCATTGGAGAACCGCGAGGTGCGCTGGTTTGCCGAACGGCTTCCGGTTAGCGAGGCGTGGCGGATGTTCCCAGAGTTCCGCGAGCGCACGGCATACTTGGATATTGAAACCACCGGAATGGGGTGGGAAGGTGAGGCGATTATCACCAGCATCGCGCTGTGGGATGGCCACGATATACGCAGCTACATCTACGGCCAAAACCTTCGTGATTTCCGTGATGAAATTGATGAGTATGACCTTCTTGTCACCTACAACGGTAAGTCGTTCGATGTGCCGTTTATCGAACGCTATTTCGGCAGAACCATTCCCCACGCCCACATTGATTTGCGCTACGTACTTCACAGCCTGGGCATTAAAGGTGGGCTGAAAGGAAGCGAACGGCAGTTCGGCCTGGAACGCGGCGACCTTGATGGAGTTGATGGATACTTTGCCGTGCTGCTGTGGCATCATTACCAAGCCCTGGGGGATGAACGCGCGTTGCAGACCTTGCTGGCTTACAACGTGCAGGACACTATCACGCTGGAGCATCTGATGGTGGCCGCCTACAACCTAAAACTGGAAGAAACTCCGTTTACCTTCAGCCGCGCTTTGCGGGAACCGAAGCCACCGGCCAATCCGTTCACTGCCGACCGGGAAATAATTGAACAGCTGCGGCAACAGCATGGGTTGTGGGGGGGAACCGAGCGGCTGCCGCAATCGGTGGAGTGGTAGCGTACCGGGCCTGGCGATTCTGGGGCGAAGCAAGCACCACTACCAGCGGAAATAGAACAACCGGGGCAAATAGAAATTTCTATTGCCCCGGTTGTTGTTTGTGCTCTGCGGTTTATCGCTCTATCTGAAGCTCCACAAACCCGCGCATTCCCTCACCTTCGGCAATGCAGAAATACCGGCCGTTGGCAAGCCCTGCGGCATCTATCGGCAGCTCGGTTGGGCCGGCTTCCATCATCCCGTTGAACAACTCGCCAACTGGCTTGCCCAGCATGTCGTAGATCACCACACGCACGTTCCCTGCCGTGGGGATCACCAACCGAACCCCTCCGGCATTGGCCAACGGCGTGGGCCAAGTAGCGATGGAAATTGAAGTAGCCATTGGAAACTCCTGCACCGATGATGTGGAAAGATTTGCCACCGCAGCAAGGGAAATTTTTAGCAGCGATGGAGATGAAAGATTCGTTTTGGCAAACAACGCCGCCGCAATCGCGCCGTTGCGCGTGCCGGGGCGGAAGCGAACGGTGATGTCCAATGGGTCACCTTTCTGAATGTGAATTGGAAACCCAACAGTTGGCTCAACAATGCTGAACTCCGCTGCCGTGCCGCCACCATCGCTCTGGAAGTAGAGCGTATCCACTCGCACCCCTGCGCCGTTTCCGGCAGCAATGCTGAACGACCGCGTTTGTTCATTCCCTTGATCCACCGTCCCAAAATCAAGGCTGCTGCTGCTCACCGATGCCACCGGCTGAGTCCCTTGCCCTTGCAGGAACACCGTGTGTGGTGCGTCCGCCGCATTGGTTTCCACCGATAGCATCGCTTGCGTTGGTGCCTCAAAATCTTCCGGGGTGAACTTCACTGTGATCCTCAACGAATCCCCCGGCACAAGGCTTGTTGGCAGCTGCCGCTCGGCTGCGGCGGTAAATCCTTCCTGACCTGTCAAGCTCTCGACACGTATCCCCGCCACTTGCAACGGCGCGCCCCCGCTGGCAGTGATGCTTACCGTCCGCTGGGAAATTGTGCCGGGGGCAACTTCACCAAACTCAAGCTGGGTTGCGCTTACGGTTGCCGCTGCGGCTTGCGATGAACCTTTGGCGCGAAGCGGAAGATTGATCTGCTGGCGGGCTGCATCGTTGGTGGTTAGATGGAGTGTGCTGACAATGTTCCCCGTAGCCCCATTTTTTGGAGTATAGCGAACCGTGACGGTAAGGGGAGTGGATGGAGTGAGATTGTACGGGGCCGCAGTGGCAGGGGCAACCAACGTGAAGCCTTTTGGCCCACCGGAGCCATCTTGGATTTGCAGCATGTTGATGATAACGCCCGCTTCGTTCGCTGCCGAGATAGTCAGCGACAACTCCTTCGATCCGCTTGTCACCGTCCCGAAATCCAGCCCCGTGCCGCTGGTGACAACGGTGGGAAGAAAAATCGCTTCACGGTTCAGCAGCATTCCGTGTGCCCCGCCAACGGTGGACTCTTGCTCGGAGAACACCACCACGGCGTTGAAGTCGTTGCTGCCGTCAATGGAGTTTGCTTCACGTTTCCACGTGATGCCGCCATCGCTTGTGCGAAGGATCAGCCCGTAATCGCCGGTGGCAATGCCGATTTTTTTATACTCCAAATAAATTGGAATGCGAAACTGGGAGTGGTTTGGGGAGAAAATATTTGAGACGGAAGAGGTAGTACGAAGGTAGGGATATTCACCATAGATTAGCGTCATGGAGTTACCACTGAGC
>JADZEY010000004.1 GCA_020850315.1 Armatimonadota bacterium
CCCTTCGAGCAGCAGACGACCGCCTTCAAGCCGACGCTCTTCCTGTTGCCCTTTGCTCAGTTTGCTCGGTTTCCAGTCCATATCCTTAAATTTAACGATATTTAATCCCTGTTGTTAAGACTCAATAGTAGTGTATCATCTATAACTTCCATCTGTCGCTTTGTCCCTACTATCGGTACGGTATCAACAATTCGAGGGCGATCAAGATCAGTTAGATCAACAGTATAGAGATGATGCGAGGAAGCAACATATCCGGCTCCACGTTTTAATGCGCACATCTGCGGCGCAAATCCGCCTCGTAGCCCCGACCAGACAAGATTAAGTCGCGGTTTAGAATCTTGGGCAACTCCTTCTTGCATGGCAATTACAAGTAAAGCCATGAAAAGAAAAATTTGATGCCAGTGGGGAGTATAAGCAGTACGCATAAAAAATGCCGTTATTGAACGGAGACATGATACAACAATTCGTTATGGCATTGCAAGGCAAAGAGATGGGACTTGCGCAAGCCGCAGGCACTGATTCCTGATACTTGCACCGCTACGCTGCCCCGCGTTGCTTCCGGAAAAATTGCTGAAGCAGTGCAATGCTTTCGTTGGCACAGATTCCCCTCCAGGTTCCCACTGTATGATTCATCCGTGGATCCGTGGTAACGCAGAAGAGGGTTCCCGCCGCGCCGGCTTTTGCATCGAAGGCACCAAAATAGAGTTCGGGAATCCTTGCAAGCAGGATTGCCCCGGCACACATGGGGCATGGTTCCAGCGTAACGTACAGCGCGCATTCGTGAAGCCACTTCCCTTGCTGGGCTACGGTTGCTTCTTGGATTAGCAGAAGCTCGGCATGGGCGGTTGGGTTGCCCAGTTGCTCCACACGATTATGGGCGCGCGCAATCACCACCCCTTCGCGAACCAGCACCGCACCAATCGGGGCCTCACCCTGTTGGCTGGCAATCCGCGCTTCCTCCAAAGCGAGTTGCATGAAGTGTTCGTGCTGATTCATTTCCCCAAAATACGCCAGCGGCTGACGCTGCCAGCGTTCGCAGTTTCTGGAATCGGATGGGCCACAGCAATCGGGCACAAAAAAGGGCCTCAGCAGAAATGCCGAAGCCCTTATTTCACCCATCACCTTTCACTCTTCACCTTTCACCCTTCATCTTTCACTCTTCACCTTTCACTCTTCCTTCTACATCGTCTCTGGGTACATCACCACGGTGACGCGGTTGTCCATGTTGAAGTAGCGGTTGGCCGCGCGTTTCACGTCGTCGGGGCTGATATCTTTAATCATCTGCTCGTCGCGGATCACCTGCATCGGATCCTCTTGGTTCAGGTAGTAGAACTGCAAAGTGCTGAGCCAGTAGCGGTTGTTTTTTAGGTTGGTTTCCCGCTCGCGCAGGAACATCTCCTTCACTTTCTGCAGGTCTTCTGCCGATGGCCCGTTGGCTTTTAATTGCTTCATCACGTCCAGCGTTGCCCCCACCAGTTCATCGGCGCGCTTGGGGTCGCAGCCGTACAGAATGTTGATCGAGTAGGTTGGCACGGGATAGTGGGACGATGACCCAAACGCGGCGGGGCTGTACACCCCACCTTTATCCTCGCGCAGACTTTCGCGAAGGCGGATATCCAGAACGTCCATCAGTGCGCGCATATCCAAGCGGTTTTTCCGGCTCCATTCAAACGGTCCGGTGAGGGCGATTCGCACTTGCCCTTTTTGCTCCACCCCTTTCCGCACAGCTTTGTTGATGACCCCCGTGGGCGGACGGATTCCCAAATCTTTCCAGTTCTCCTTTCCTCCATTCGATGGCAGTCCACCCAAGTATGTCTCAATCATCGGCTTGATCTCTTCCGGCTTGAAGTTGCCAACAAAGACGAAGGTGAAATCCCCCATGTCGGCAAACCGCTGGCGGTAGAAGTCGTATGATTTCTGCAGATCTACCTTCTCCAGCGTCTCCTCGGTCCAGGGTTTGCGGCGGAAGTGATACTGCGATAGCACGTTGGTCACGGTGTCCTGGAACGCGGTTTCTGGGCGGGCGTTCCGGTTCTGCAAGCTGGCGTTCTGGCTGGCCTTGAAGGTCTCGAATGCCTTCGGGTCCATGCGCGGTTGGGTGGCGTACAGGTAGATCAGTTGGAACATCGTCTCCAAATCTTTTGGCGACGCGCTTCCGTTTAGCCCTTCCTGAAGCTCGTTGATGTAGGGGGAAACGTCGGCAGCTTTTCCGGTCAGCATTTTCTGCAATGCTATCTGGTCGAATTGGCCAACGCCACCCATCGGGATCACTGCCGAGGCGGTGGAGGCGGGGATGAAATCGGCATCGGAAGCAAGCGACGTTCCCCCGTGGCTGAATGCTGTGAAGGAGACTTCATCGTTCTTGAAATCGGTCGGTTTCATCACCACACGGATGCCGTTGGAGAGCTTCCACTCGGTCACGTTCAGCTCGGGGGTTGTTTTGGTTTCCACCACTTTCCCCGCTGTTGGCTTGGTTGCCAGCAATGGCTGGTCACTCACTTGGTCAACGTATTGCATTACTTCTTTTGCTTCCACCTTTTTCACAATCGCCAGCAGCCCTGTGCTGTCGGGGACAGCCACCCCTTCCTTCTGCGGTGCGGTGACGGTGAAGACGCGGTTGTCGTCGCGGATCAGTTCGGCAGCAAGGCGGTTGACTTCATCAAGGGTGATGGAGTTCACATATTTCTGGTAGAGCGCGAACTCATAATCAATCCCCGGCGCGGGGACTAAGCTGGTGAAGTAGTTGACGTATTCCTCGGCATACTGCCCCGATTCAATCTTGTCGCGCTCGGCGTATGCTTGCTCAAAACTCCGCAGCATATCCTTCTTGACCCGCTCTAATTCGGTTGGGGTGAACCCAAATTTTTCCACCCGTTTTGCTTCGGTCAGGATTGCCTCCAAGCCTTGCTCAATCCCCCCGTTTTTTACGCCAGCGCTAAGGCGGTACATCTCCTTTGCGCGGTTGAAGGAGCCTTTGGAGGAGAACGCGCCCAGGAACGGGGCGTTTGGTTCTTGGCTGATCTCGTACAGGCGTTGGTTCAGCATCTGGTTGTAGATGGCATCCACAATCCCCTGGCGATAATCGCGGACGGTAAGGTCCGGCTTGTAGTCATGCTTGTACATCACCGAAACGCTGCTGCGGGTTCCTTCGGGGTCGGTGGCAATGGCAAACAGCGTTTGCTTGTGGTCTGGCATGGGGAACCATTCGCGGGTGCGCGGCGTTGCGGCTGGTTTGATTTTGGAGAAGTGACGCACCACCATCTCCTCCACCTTTGCCGGGTCGAAATCTCCCACCACAACCACCGCCATCAGGTCGGGGCGGTACCAGTCGCGGTAGAACCGCTTGATGACATCGTGCTTGAAGGTCTCTAAAATCTCCTTCTTCCCAATCGGCCACCGCTCTGGAAAACGTGAGCCGTAGTACATGATCGGATACTGCTTCTGCGACATCCGGAATTCCGCACCAAGCCGCAGGCGCATCTCTTCGATAATCACCCCCCGTTCTTTGTCAATCTCCACATCCTCCATCGAGATGTTGTGGGCCCAATCCTCAAGGATCTGAATCCCTTTATCCACGATCTTCATATCCTCGGTCGGCAGCTGCAGCTGATAGACAGTTTCATCGAAGCTGGTGTGGGCGTTAAGGTCGGCGCCGAACCTCATGCCGATGGATTCAAGAAATCCCACAATGTCATTCTTGGCAAAGTTCTTGGTTCCGTTGAACGCCATGTGCTCAACAAAGTGCGCAAGCCCCTGCTGGTCGTCGTCTTCGCTGGTGGAACCCACGTTCAGCGCCAGCCGAAGTTCAGCACGGTTTTCCGGTTTTTTGTTGGCGCGGATAAAGTACTGCAAGCCATTGGGCAGCGTGCCACGGCGCACGGCGGGGTCGAACGGCAGTGTTGCATCAAGGTCCAGCGAAGCTCCGCCGCTGGTTTGCGCAATTGCCGAGGTCAGCGTTGCCACCATCAGCGCGGCAGCAAACAGCCCTCTGATTGTTCGCTTCATAGCAATCATTTTTTTTTTAGAGATGGTTGTTGGTTATCTATTGGTCCCTTCGGATTTCAGTTCGGATTTCAGTTGTCGGGGAATCGGTTGATGGAGCACGGCTACTGGCTTCTTCCTAATTGCTCCAGTGCGGCCCCGGTCAGGCGGTACACCGTCCATGCGTTCATGGGGATTGCGCCCAGGCTTTTGTAGAAATCAATGGATGGTTGGTTCCAGTCCAGCACGCTCCACTCCATCCGCCCGCAGCCGCGCTGGACGGCAATTTGGGCCAAGTGTTGAAGCAGCCCCTTCCCGTAGCCGTTGCCACGGTGTTCGGGCCGGACGAAAAGGTCTTCAAGATACACCCCGGAACGCCCCAAAAAAGTGGAAAAATTGTGGAAGAACAGGGCGAACCCCACCGCCGTTTGGCCAACACACGCAAGGATCACTTCGGCGCGGGGGGATTCCCCAAACAATGCTTGTTGAATATCCTGCACGGTGGCCACCATTTCGTGGCGCAGCCGCTCGTACTCGGCAAGCTCGGCAATCAGTGCGTGGATTACTCCAGCATCATCCGGCGTTGCCGGGCGGATCTGGAAATGTGGAATGTTGAGTGTCAAATGTCGAATGTTAAGAATGGAGATGGCAAGGGGGAAGGAGGGCCATCCGTGTTGTTTGGGAACTTGGTGGGGTGAGAGAAAGGAACCGTGAACAAGGGAGGAATGACAGGCATTCCATCACATCAGCCGCGCGGCTACGCCGGTTGGGGAAGCGGGTTGCGGCATTAGCCAGAAGAGCAATTATCAAGAACTCAAAGTGCCTGATGTGGGGTTTCCCATTGCCATGAATGGAGCAGTGGGCCATTCCCATTTCCCAAGTTTGGGGCCAGCAGCATTGCGTTGTGGACGTACCGTTTTGCTTGCCGCACCGCTTCCGGCAGCGGATGCCCCAAGGCCACCAGCGCGGCAATCGCCGATGAAAGTGTGCAGCCGGTTCCATGCGTATTTCCGGTTTGGATCCACGGCAAGCTGAATTGATGGAACTCCCCATGATGCAGCAGCAGATCAACCGCTTCGGCGGGGGCAGGGTTGGCATTGGCCGCACGATGCCCCCCTTTTACCAGAACGGCGGCGGCCCCCATCTCTGCAATGCTGGCAGCCGCTTGGTGTAGTTCCTGGGGTGAGGCAATGCTTCGCCCTGTCAGAACCTCAGCTTCCGGGAGGTTTGGGGTGAGAACAGTTGCCAGCGGGATCAGTTGTTCGATTACCGCACGCACGGCATCGGGTTGCAGCAACCGATGACCACTGGTGGCGACCATTACTGGGTCTAGAACAATCGGGATGGTGGTTGCACGAGCCTTCAGCAGATTGGCAACGGCGTGGATGATTGCTGCCGAGGACATCATCCCAAGTTTGATTGCTGCCACCGGGAAATCATCAAGCACCGCATGGATCTGCGCGGCAACCACTTCGGTCGGGACATCGGCCACGGCGCGCACGCCGCAGGTGTTTTGGGCGGTCACGCTGGTGATTGCTGTGGTGCCGAACAGCCCGAACGCCTCAAACGTTTTCAGGTCCGCTTGGATTCCAGCGCCGCCGCCGCTATCAGACCCGGCAATGGATAGAGCGACCGTCATGGCTTGCTTGCTGGCTTCTGCATCCAAATTTCTTGTTGGAAGGAGTAGGGGCGAAGGAACGGAAGCAGGCGAACCACAAGCCGATCGAATGCCCGCAGCTTACGCCCCACCGAACGCTTTTTTATCAGCATGGAGTTCAGCAGGTAGAAGAACTCGAACGTGTGGTTGTAGCGTCGCACATTCCCCTGGAAGATGTTCCGCAGCGTGTCCACTTCCTCCTCGGTCAATGGATACTCATCGGTGGTTCCGTTGCGGCGGAAGAAGAGGAATTTCTGGCGTTGATACCCGCCGGGTTTGCCGAACGCAAGCCGCCGAACCCAGCGGAGCACGGCGTTCCGGTCGCTGTTCTCCAGGAAGTAGGCAACGCCGTTCGGTTTCAGCACACGGTGGATGTGGCGGCCAACGCGGTCGCAATCAATGTGGTGCAAAATTGCCGAGCCATACACAATATCGAAGAAGTTATCGGGGTAGGTAAGCTGATGGAAGTCCATCACCTCCACCTGCATCTGGACGTTGTTGTGCTGGGCCATTGCGCGGGCGTTGTGAGCTGCCGTTTCGGAAATATCGAAGGCATAGACATCGGCCCCTTCCAGCGCCGCTTGCACCGCCTCGATTCCGGTTCCGCAGGAGCAGATCAGCACGCGCTTTCCGGCAAGGGTGGGGATTTCCGGGACAACCACGCGCCCACGGATTTCCCGCACTTTTATCTTCTTCCACTCCTCATCGTAAAACTGCTTCTCGCGGTCTTGTATTGCTGTATCCATGGCTGCGGCTTAGTTCGGTGATGGTTGCGGCTCGGCCACTTGCTGCATGGCTATGTGAAGTTCTTCAAGGCTGTTCTGGGTGAATAGGGCGATTCCCGCAACCCCGTAGGCCCCGGCGGCAATGCAGTTGGCTGCGTTGGCCAGCGTCACCCCGCCAAGCGCGAACACCGGAACCGAAACCGCCGCGCACACTTCCGCCAGCAACTCCAATCCCCCCCCCACGGCCCCGGGCTTGGAAGCGGTTGGAAACAGCGGGCTAAGGGTGATGTATTCCGCCCCCATCCGCTCGGCCAGCAACGCCTCCTGAACGCTGTGGGTGGATGCCCCAAACGCACGCCGCAAACACCCGCCGCCGCCAGCCGATGAAAGTTCCTTCAGCCCCAATGCCGTTAGGTGCAGAAGCTGCGAGCCCGGCACCGGATAGGCGTTGCTGATTAATGTGAGGTTGTGCGGGGCGTGCCGTGCAAGCGCGGTGCGGATTAAATCCTCCACGCCGTCGCGGCGGTGTGCGGGGTCGCGCGCCATCAGGCCAAGCCGTGCTTGGGGGGTTGCGCGTGCTGCGTCCACATATCGCTCCATATCGGCTGGCGTTTGTGCGATTGCCAGCATCCGAAAAATTGGTTCCATTGGGGTTATGCTCCGCTGGTGTGGATTACCCCCTCAACCGGAGAGGAAGCGGTGGCATACAGCTTGGTGGGGATGCGTCCGGCGTGGCGTGCCAACCGCCCGGACTCCACGGCCATGCGCATTGCGGTGGCCATTCCCACAGGGTCGTGTGCCCCGGAAACCGCACTGTTCAGCAGGATTGCATCGGCCCCCAACTCCATTGCGCGTGCGGCATCCGATGCGGTTCCGATTCCGGCATCAATAATCATCGGTATCTGAATTTTTTCACGGATAATCTGAAGGTTGTACGGGTTGCGTATCCCCATGCCGGAGCCAATCGGTGCGGCAAGCGGCATCACGGCGGCGCACCCGATATCTTGCAGCTTCATGCAGGTCACGGGGTCGTCGTTGCAGTAGGGAAGCACCACAAACCCATCGCGAACAAGCTCCAAGCAGGCTTTCAGCAGATGCTCGACATCGGGAAACAACGTGTCCTCGTCGCCAATCACTTCTACTTTAATGAACTCCGTTCCCAACGCTTCCCGCGCAAGCTGTGCCGTCAGGATTGCATCCTTGGCGGTGTAGCAGCCGGCGGTGTTCGGCAGCAGGTCGTGGCGGGTGCGGTCAATCGCATCAAGGATGGAGGGGGTGTTCGGGTCGCGCAGGTTCATCCGCCGGATGGAGACCGTCACAAGCTGGGCTCCCCCAGCCCGCAGCGATTCCGCCATGATGCTGGGGTTGGGATAGCGGCTGGTTCCCAAAATTAAGCGGGAAGAGTAGCTGCGCCGGCCAAGTATGAAAGGATCGTCAGGCATGGATCAAAAAATGGGGAAGATCAGTGTTCGGTTGCAAGGGGAGCGGGGCAGAGTTTTGTGCATCAGCCGCTTACGCCCCCCGAAGCTCACCCGCCCTGCATTGCCGTAATCACTTCTACTCTATCGCCTTCCTGCAACTGGTGTGTTGGCCAGGCGCGGCGGGGGATAACGGTATCGTTGATTGCAATGGCAATCCCTTGCTGGGTTGGCGCAATCCCTTGCTGTGCCAGCAGTTCGGCGATTGTGCTGGTGTGCAGCGTTGCCGCCTCACCGTTGACGATTAGGTTCATGGAATCGCTCAGGGGAAAATGTGTGAATCCATTGGTTGCTGGCTTGTTGCACCAGATGATCCGCCAGCAGATGCGCAGCATACGGGGCAAACAAAATACCGTGCCGATAGTACCCGGCGGCAACCGCAAGCCCCTCAATCTGTGTGCGGCCAAGCAGCGGCAGGTGGTCGCTGGTGGCGGGGCGGAATCCAACCCCGGTTTCCAGTATCGGAAGCTCGCGGACTGCCGGAATGCATTCCCAAGCAGCCCGCAGCAGCTCGAAAATTTCGCCGACGGTGTTTCGGTTGTCAAACCCCCGATCCTCGGCACTTGCCCCCACAACTATTTGCCCGTTGTTTTTCGGGACCAGATAGACCTCGGTGGTTCGGACAACATGATCTATCAGATGGAGTTCGCGTTGATCCAGCCGCAGGAATTGCCCTTTGACGGGGCGCAGATGCTTGGCAATATCCGGCAGCATCCGCCGCAACGCTGTGGCCGCCGCGCCTTCCGCCAGCAGGATGTTTGCAGCCTTGATAGATACGCCGTTCGCTTCCGCTTGCCACGTTCCGCCAACACGTTCTGGATAAAGCTCACCAACGTTCTCGATCACCTTCCCCCCCAGCCGAACAACCGCGCGCGCCAATGCCACGGCCAGCAATCGGTTATCCACTTGGTGATCCTGCTGCGAACGGATGCCGCCAACAACCGTGGGGGATAGATACGGCTCAATCTGGCGCAACTCATATCCACTTAGCCACTCCACCGGAAGTTGCAGCCGCTGTTGCTCGGCAAACAGATGGCGCAGTTGCTCGGCTTGGTCACGGTCGGGGGCCACCACCAGTGTTCCTTCGGTGCGGTAGCCCACGTTCATCTCTGCTTCGGCCTGAAGCTGGGCCACGAATTCAGGATAAAAACGGAGTGCCTCCATCCCGAACTGGACGGTGTGTGGTTCGGCACTGCGTGCTTCCACCAACGGGGCTAACATTCCGCCAGCGGCGGCGGTGGCCCCGTGGCCAATCACCGATTGCTCGATTACCACAACACGTTGTCCATGCTGTGCCAGTGCGCGGGCTGCGGTTAATCCAGCAATCCCGCCACCAACAATACACCAATCGTAGGGTGTTGATTGAGGAGATAGCATCGTGAAGAAAATGTTATGAAACTCCAGGGTTCGGCAGCAGCGTGGCACGAATATACCGCCCACGCCGCGACCAGTTGGGTAGCAGTTGGAAAAAGGATGTGAGTGGGGAAGAGAGAGGGATATCCATCCGACGCTTGGCGTGTTTGGCATCCCCAAGTAACCTTCTTCCCCTTTGCTGTTTAGGTTGTTTCTGTTCTCAGGAAGATGTGGGGAGAATGGAGGAAGAGCGGTGGGAAAAGAGCATCCTGGCGCAAAATTCCCCTGATCGGTAGTAGGTAACTTTGGTGGTTGTGGTGGTTAGGTTGTGCAGTTGGGGAAAGAACGTGGCGAAAACAGGCCAAAAGCGGGGGGGATGAAAAGAATATTGAGAACTTGAAATCTTGTTTTGCGGTTAGCAAGGCGTGGGGCTATATTCGGCCCTGCCATTCCGAACGAGGCGTTGGCCACCACTGGCTGCTTCCCTGCTTCGTCGCCTTTCGGCACCAGCCGCAAACCGGCCAATCTTACCAGAATTTTGACAACTACTTGACGCACGCCCTGCTTGGTTGTTCCCAAGCTGATGGGGGGGGGATGTTGAACGCCAACCGCGCTTCATGTGCGGCGTTACTGATTGGTGGGGGGGGAAGAAGAACGTGCGCCCGAATCTGACACTCTCAAACACAGCAATACACATCATCAATCCATTTTGACAGGAGTGATTGAATGAACCGCAGGCTACTCTGTTTAGCAGCATGCCTTGTCCTTGCTCCGGCTTCTTTGCTTGCCCAAATCACGGGCACCCTTGCGGGGAAGGTAACGGACGACGACGGCAAACCGGTCGCAGGCGCGACCATCCGCATTGGCGGAACCACACAAGGTGGTATCTCCAAACCAGACGGAAAATTTCTGATTAACGGCATTCGCGCCGGTGATTACGAAGTCACCGCAAGCGGTGTCGGCTTTCAGCCATTCAAACGAACGGTCCGAATTTCGGTGGATCAGGTCACGGAACTGAAAGTGACGCTGACCACAAAAACAGTTGTTGGTAAAGAGATCACCGTCAGTGCCAAAAAAGACGTGATCGTCCCGGAGCAAACCGGAACGATCCGAAAGGTAGATGGCGATGCTTTGGCAAAAGGATCGCGCACCTCGGTGATTGATGCCGTGGCACTAACAAGCTCGGTAAACACCACAGGGCAAAATGGTTTTGGTATCCGTGGCGGGCGCGCAAGCGAGACCTCCGTCCGTGTGGACGGCGTGAACGTTGGCGACCCATTTACTGGCGGGTTTGGCACGACCAGTGCCCGGTACTATCCTACCGTTTCTGCGCTTGCGGTGCAGGAAGTTCAGGTTATCGCCTCCAGCTTCGACGCTCAGTATGGCGACATCCTTTCGGGGGTTGTCAACTCGGTGACAAAATCGGGGCGGAATGACCGTTACGAGGGGAGCATCCGTTTCCGCACGCAAGTTCCATCGCTGTATGGGATGAGCGATGCGATCACCGTGAAAAAAGCTGGCACGGTTCAGGACACCACGCTTCCTGGATTGGAGGTGAACGGGTCGGGACGGCAGCTGTTCGACGTTGCCTTTGGTGGGCCAATCGTTGACGGGCTGACGTTCTTCCTTACTGGGTCTTACCAGCCAGTGGATTTCACCGGGGCCAACTACAAGGTGTTCGACATGACCCAAGAGTACGCCGACACCCGGCGCACAATTGCCGAACAATTATGGGGCCAAGGGAGGGCATTATCCCCGACCGACTTGGGGAGCTTGCCGAACCAAGAAGCGCGGATTTACAACGTAAACCTGAAGCTGAAGTACAACATCTCAAGCTCCATTTTTGCTGAACTTGGCCTTGAACGAGGGCTGACAACGCGCGAAGGCGGTGGCTGGGGAGATTACTACAAGACCGATAACCCGATCTTATTCCGTGACTCACTCGATGGCGTAGCGCGGTTTGACACCAACCGCTCGTTGCTGGAACGCGACTGGCAATCGGGGGATGAAAACACCGTGATCACCCGTGGGTTGGCGCGCTACTTCCAGACGATAGATGAAGCATCGTTCCTTGAAGTGACAGGGGCGTATGTGAAGAACACGTATCAATTTGGCCGTAAAGATGAAACGAAGTCGTATGGCTTCTTCTCACAGTTCGACATCCCCGAGCCGTTTGATGGGGACACGAACAACGCGATTGACAACTACGAGCTTGTGCCGCAAGAGATTATCGTGAATCAGTTCACCCCGGAATCCTTCAGCAGCTTCAGCCGGAACAAAATCACCGGGTTCTATGAAGGGGAAGAAGCACCGGGGGCAAGCCATAACCCGTATGGCCTTGCCGATGGAAACTTCCCAGTGCACGGGGCCAGTGGCGGCATCGAGCAGCGGGAATCCACCACGATGACCTTCACCGGAAAGTACGAGACGTTTGTTGACCTTAGCGATGTTCGTACGCTGGTGAAAGTTGGTGGCGATTTCAGCTACTACAGCTTGCAGCGGTATAACATAGGGCTTCCGTACGACCAGAATCCGTTCTTCGATATCTATGGCTACGAAAGCCGATTGCTGGATTCTAAAGATCCAACAGGGCGTCTGAGCGCTTACCTGAAAGACCCGTACCACCCGTGGAAAGGATCGTTCTATCTGAGCACTCAGTTTAGCTACAAGTCCATTGTGCTAACCCCTGGTGTCCGTTTTGACTTCATGAACCCAAGTGCGCAGTCATCACCGTTGCGCCGTGGCACGCTCCCTCAGGTGCTTGCCTCCTTGGATTCGCTTGGCGATGCCAGCATGAAGTTCCAAGTAAGCCCACGGCTTGGCGTTAGCTATCCCATCACGGCTCAATCGCAGTTCCGCGTCAACTTCGCCATGATGTTCAAGATGCCGGACTTCAACCTGATGTACGATAACGCCTATGGCGACGCACAACGCGGAAACCAAATCTTTGGTAATCCCGACATTGACCCGCAGAAGGTCTTCAACTATGAGATGGGCTATCAGGCACAAATCGCCGAAGACTACTACGTAGATATTTCTGCCTTCTACCGTGATATCTACAATCAAACCGGGATTGTGTATGTCCCTGCCATTCCTAATCCATACAACATCTACTCTGTTCAGGAGTACGGAAACGTCCGTGGTATCGAGTTTCAGGCAAATGGCAATTTCACGGATAACTTGTCGTTCGCGCTGAACTACACGCTGCAAAAAGCGGTGGGGACAGCATCGAACCCGAATGCGAACTACGGAGTGCAGCAAACGGCAGATCCATACACAGGCGAAGAGCGCAAAGTCTCGCTGTTTGAGTTCCCCTTAAGCTACGACCAGACCCACAAGATGAACGTTCAGCTAACGGCAAACTGGGGGAACGATGCAGGGCCATCCATTGGTGGTATTCAGCCGCTGGAGAACGCCTACATCCAGTTTACAACGGTGTTCGGCTCAGGGCTTCCATACACCCGAACCGACACAAAAGGGCAGCAGCTTGGGCAGTATAATGGCGAGCGTTATCCATCAAGCTTCAATACGGATATCCATATTGAAAAAGGATTTAAGCTGAGCGATTGGTTTGGTGACGATCTTGGAAGCACGGAGATCAGCTTCTTTGCCGACATCTTCAACGTGTTGAACAACACGGCTGCGGTTAGCTACTACGCAACAACGGGCAGTGCTGACAACAACGGCACATCGTTGGATCGTAAGCTGGGGGAATTCACGGCCTTTACCTTCTTCCGTGATATTGATCCAGCACGCCCGGAGACCTTCTCGACAAACCAATACGACCGTTACGGCCAACGCTTGTACAACCCGTATGGGGACACCAACCTTGATGGCGTGGTGACGCAGCTGGAGAAGTATGAGGGGTATCAGCGGCTGGTCTCGACGATTCAAAGCTTCCGTAATAACTACGCAGCGCCGCGCACCATTGCCGTCGGTATCCGCCTGACGTTCTAAGCCAGAAATACACGACATATCATTCAGGATACAACTATGAAACTACGAACAATAACAGGCTGGTGGCTGGTGCTGCTGTTGGCGGTGTTCTTTGGAACCCCCACGCAGCAGGCCGCTGCCAAAACAAAGGATGGCCAGCAGCAAGGGGAGAAAACGGAGAAGGGGGAAGATGGCCCAGAAATTCAACGCGTCCCCTCAAGCGCGTTCGAGATTATCAAGAACAAGATTTCCAACGTTGAGTTCGTTAGCTCGAACTATGGAATTTTTGGCTTGAACGTTACCGGCAGCCGTGCCGGTGGCCTTTGGCCGCGCGGATCGGGGAATGCCTACATCTTTGGTGGTGGCATTTGGTTTGGCGCATTAAAGCGTGTGCGTGATAGCCTTCGGAAGATGGCCATTATCAGCTACAATCCAAACTCCGGAACATCATGGATGGTGCCGGGGCGCATTACCCAGCCACTAAACCAGTCGGTGACGGATGAAAGCCAAGCGGGGGTTTCCAAAAACCGTATCTACTTCTCCACCGACTACAACAACTTCACGGGTGAGCCATTTGATAACCGCGACCGGCTTACCGGTGGGCCCAACTGGCCGGTGTGGGATACGAACCCTGCTGATACCTTAAAGGTGAATCGCTATCTGGGATATTATGTAGATGATATCACCATGCGTAACCGGACAACCTACGGCAAGGGGCCGGCAGTCATTTCACAGGAGGACATCTTCTCCACGTATAAGGACACCGATTTAGGCCGCTACGAAATTGGAAAGGGGCTTGCCCAACGTCAAGGATATCCTTTAGGAGTCCAAGTTGAGCAAACAATCTACTCTTGGGGATTTGGCCAGTATAAAGACTTCATCTTCATAAAGTATGATATCATCAACCAATCCAGCGATACGCTGTTCGATTGCGTGATGGCCCCGGCCATGGATATGGATATCGGCGCAGCTGCTAACGATCACACCTCGATTGCCATTCCCGATAAAGCCGACGACACCCTGAACCTTGGCGTTCAGTGGTCCGAGACGACCGGCGAAGGAAATAAGGTTTTTGGCTACGTCGGCATGGACTTCTTGGAAAGCCCGGCAGTGGATGGCAACAACTTTATCCGCAAGGACAAACCATTCTACCAGCAACACGAGCAACTTGGCCTGCGCACGTTCCGGAACTGGATTATTGATATTGATCCGAAAACACCGGAAGAACGCTACGACTTTATGGCGCGTATTCAGCGCGACATTGATAACGGCGGCGGCGATAAGCGATTCCTGATGTCCACTGGCGTGTTCAATATGCGCCCGGGCGACACCGCGCGCGTGGTGTGCGCAGTCCTTTGCGCCTACGGCTACGATCCAAAACAGCCCAGCGCAACAACTGTTGCTGCCACCGGCACATGGGACAACATGAACAGACTGGTGACATTGGACACCTTTGCTCAGTTCGTCTATGATAACAACTTCCGCGCACCACGCCCACCGGATCCATGCAACGTTTCATGGTCTCCACTGAACGAAGGGGTGAAACTCTCTTGGGATAACGGGTCGGAAATGTCGCTTGACCTGTTGGAACGCGGCCTTGACTTTAGTGGCTATACGATTCAGCGTACCCGTAAAGCTGCTGAGAATTACGCCTCAACCACCAGCGATTCCATCACTGGCTGGAACTTGGGTTGGAAGACTATCGGGCAAATTGTGCTTCCTCCGTTGCCAGATAGCATCACCCGGCACAACGTCTGGTTCCGTCATAATTTGCAGGGAGAAACCAGCCTTGCTGGGTTGGGGGCTTGGTGGCGTTTACCGATGTTGATGGACGTTGACGCAACAAAGGGGAACTTGCAATCCGATGGCCGCCCAATCGGTGCTACCCGCACGATTATTAACCGTGTGGATACCTTGCGCCGGCCAGGGCTTCCCGATTCTCTGATTCAGACCAATCGTCCTTTCGATACGGTATTCACCTATCATCTTACCTTCGACCCCTACGACGACAGCAACAACGACTCAACGTTGTTTCATAACACCGAGTGGGGCAATCAAGCAGTGTGGGGCGATCGCTTCCGTAACAAGGCAATCCGCGACATCGTTCGCCAAGCCATTGTCGAGGTGATGGATAGCATCAGCAATGGCAAAACCTTCATTGATGTGGGGGATGATAACGGCGATGGTAACGTAGCCTCTAACCAAGAAAAACTGAGCGAAAACGAGCGGTTAATTAACAACACGAATTACTACTACCGTGTGTTAGCCTTCGACGAAGGGAGCGCGTTAGATGGAACACCATCGAAACTCAATACCGGTATTGAAGGAAAAAATGAAATCCGCGCAACGCCGGAAGCTCCGGCGGCTGGGCCACCGACTAATCCCGTGGTGGTCTCATCAAGCGGACTAGCGGGCATCCGTAACGTTCGATTCCTTACCTACGATGAGCAACGGCTGGGCCAACTGTTTGGCGGAGATACGTTGGAGTTCGAATTCCAACCAACCAACCTGAGCAAAGCATTGTTCGTGAATCTGTGGTATGCAACCGAAGTCACCGTACGCAGCAAACGTACCGGAAACGTTGTGCAGCAGTTCTATCTGGATTACGATCGCAACTTCAGCGACCGCGCCGATAGTGCCCGCCAGAACCTTGACACCACATTCGTCACACGGCACGATTCGATCTTCATCAACGGCCAGCTGGATCATGTCGAGTTCTACGACAAGAAAAAGGTGAAATCGGTCTTCAACGCCACGCATATCCCGAATGCCCAACGCCCGCAGTACGGGACTGTTGGAATCTATGCCGGGACTTTTGGCCTTGCGTTCGACTACACCTTCATCCAGTTCGGCGACTCGCTTCGGTTTGGGCGGTTTGGCGAAGACTCAAGCGGCCTGCGGCCGGCAACGATCACTACGCCGGGCCCCAATGTGAACATCGTTGCACGCAAGCAATCCTTGGGCAACACTTTCTACACCGATAGCGCAGGTCGTGCATTGAACAACTACACGCCACTGCCAAACATCGGGCAAGTGAAGTTGGAAGTTGAGTTCCTGCCGGGGGGCACCGATCGGCTTACCTACACCAAGGGGGGCAAAACCTTCGCTGCCGATGTCCCATATCTGAACCTTCGGGTGAAAAACATTGCCAGCTACGAGCGCGAGCTGTTCGATGAAACCGGAGCAAAGAAAACTGAGGCGATTAACTACAACTACGAGTTCCAGCCGGATCCGAACATGAGTGCCTATCTGGACACCGCGCTGAATTTTACCGCAGCAACCGTGCAGTTGGGCAAATACGGCACAACAACCAATGGTTGGATTGATGTTGGGGGGCTTGCATTAAGCGATCGCTTATCGCAAACCCGCCGATTGAACTACTCCACAGGGAACCCGCCGCTTACCGAGGGGAGCCGTTACTACGTGGGGCCAGCGACCTTCACGGAAGTTGGGGGAAGCGAAACCCACGTGATTACCTTCGGCCAAGTGCTGATGGCAAACGCCGCAGAAATTGTGCTGGATGCCGCCGGCATGGGGAACTCCATCGCCCAGTTGAACACAACGCTTCGGCAATTTGTGCCGCAGAATCAGCCAACAACCGACTTTAAGGCTGGCGATAAATTCACAGTTGACTTTACTGGCGGGGCATTGGGCTTGCCCGAACCAGGCGCGAAAGTGCTGGTTGCAATCCCAAGCGTTGCCCCGAAACTTGACCAGTACACCGATGAGATGCTGGAGAAGATCAAGGTGGTTCCAAATCCATACCTGATTTCCCACCTTGGCCAACGCTCCAACAACGATCGTATGATCTACTTCACGCACTTGCCAGAAGAATGTAAGATTGAAATCTATACATCGGCTGGTGAGCTGCTGCAAACGATTAACCATAAAGCCAGCGAAGCGAGCGGCAAAGTAGCGGTGAACGCTTGGGACCTTGTCAGCAGTGGCAACCGCCAAGTGCAGTCGCAGTTGCTGATTGCCCGCATCACAACGCCAAATGGTGCCGAGACAATCGAGAAATTCTCGGTTGTTGTTGGCGGGTTCCGAATCGTTGGCAACTAAGCGATGACGGTGATAATGGGAGCGCGGCTGGGGAAGGTGCAGAACCTTCCCCAGCCGAACTGCCGCGATGTTGCGATGTGACATCAATCAACACCCGCTTGCGGCTGCGGTAGCGCGGCATCAAGCATTCAACCAGAGGAATTTATCAACTATGAAACAGGCATACAGAATCTGCATCCTTGCGGCAATTGCTGGTGGCATATTTGCCGGCACTGCCGCTGCACAGGACAATCCCGTCGTGCTGACCACAAAGGAGGTCTCGAAGATTGGTGCCGGAACCGGGGTGATGCTGACCCTTCCCGTTGGTGCGCGTGCCATCGGAATAGGGGGCGGCTTCACCGGCGTTGCCGACGACCCAACCGCGCTGTACTGGAATCCAGCAGGCATTACCTTGTCGCCGGGTGCCAGTGCCGCCTACAGCTTCGGATCGCTGTTCGCCGGGACTACCCACAACTTCGCTGGGGTGACGTTCCCGTTAGGGGAGAAGTACAAGGGGGGCATTAGCGCCAACGCCTACAGCAGTGGCGATATCGACGAAACCACACTTTTTCAGCAAGAAGGAACCGGCGGACGCTATAGTGCCACGGACCTTGCCTTGGGGCTTAGCTTTGCCGGCCAGCTTACCGACCAGTTCTCCTTCGGGGTCACTGGTAAACTGGTAAATCTGGGCATTGCTAACGTCTCGGCTTCGGGCATGGCATTCGATATCGGCACCATGTACAAGCCAGGAATTTTGGGGATGCGCCTCGGTTTCGCGGTGCAAAACCTTTCGGCTGCGATCAAATACACAGGGTCGCAGCTGACCCAGCGCGGGCAGATAGACCCCGTTTCGGGAAATCAAAGCCCCGACATCCAACTGGAAGCTCTTGAAGCCTCGCTGCCACTGACCTTCCGCGCCGGTATCTCCTCCGATATCCTTGAAGGGGATGAGATGAACTCACTGTTGGCTGCATTAGAGTTTAACACCAGCTCTTCTGCCAGCGAGCACGTCTCAATCGGGGCTGAGTATGTGTGGAACAACTTCCTTGCCGCACGGGTTGGGATGTTGGTTGGATCCCCCGATGAGTACAACATCAGCGGCGGGGTTGGGCTGAAGTATGAGTCCGGTTCGTTCCTTGGCCAAATTGATTACGGTATCCGCCCCCACAGCACGTTGGGGCTGATTAACACCGTCACCGCTTCGGTCCGGTTCCAGTAATCGGCTGCCAGCACAATCTGGCAGAAGCAGTATGAACCGATAAACCAGGCCTCGGCCAAGCCACGCGTGATGCCCCACACGGTACTCACACATAGGCTTGGGCGAGGCCTGTTCGCTGTTCGGCATTGTGCGGCCCTTTCTCCCCTCCCCCTGTAATCCTGTAACCCGATGTTTGGGTTGCTGCAACTCCCATTCCTTTGTGTGAGCAATGATGAAAACCGTGAATCGAATGCTGGCGATTGCTATCGTTGGGCTGATGTCAGTTTCGGTGGCTGCGGCTGCCGACACCCCGGGACCAATGAATTACCTTTATACCTACACCAATTTTGCCTACAACGATTCGCTGACACTGGTGGAGTTCACCAGCCAATTCAGTGAGCGGGGGTTGGTGGGGAAGCCGAACGAGACCGGGCGGCTGTACCAACGCCTGAAGCTGCGCAATTTCCAGGGGGTTGTGGTGGCCAACACCGATTGGGTCAGCGAGGTGAAAATTGCAGGCAGCAACGCCGAACCGGGGCGCGTGCTGATGGGGGTGCAGCGGATTGCAATCCGGCCAGGTGTTTATTCCGCCCAGATACTCTACCGTGATATGGCTTCCGGTGGGGCGGTGGATTCGCAAAGCTTCACCATGAAAGTGCGCGCATTTAATGGGGCGGCCATCCAAGCCAGCGATATCCAAATTGCCACCGATCTTGAACCGAGCGAGGCCGCCGATAATCCTTTCTACAAAAACGGTTTTTTGGTTCGTCCAAACATTTCCACGCTGATTGCTGCCCCGTTTTTGGTGATCAACAGCTACATGGAGTTGTACCACGTTGACCGCGTTCCCACAAGCGAGTTTTTTATCCGATACAGCATTGCCGACACTGCCGGGCGCAGGGTGAAGCAGGAAGAAGTGAAACGCCAACGGGCCGCCAGCAGCATCGTCGAACTTCACACGATAGTGGTGGATGAGCTTCCCAGCGGCGAGTACTATCTGGTAGCCACTGTTTTCAATGGCTACATCAGTTCGGCCACCGATAGCGTGCAAGCGGTGATCCCCATCACCATCCGCAATCCCGATAAAGATTTTGCAATCACCCAGCAACAAGGGAGCGTTCTGCTTCAGGCCGATTTGTTGGATCCGGTATTTGCCGGATTGAAGGAGAGTGAGTTGGAAACAGAGTTCGAAAAAGCCAAGCCGATAGCCACCCAGCCGGAACTCCACATCTGGAACGCGCTGCAAGGAGCCGAAGCAAAGGGAAGATTCCTTACTCAGTTTTGGCTGAAGCGTGACCAAACAATCGGCACACTGGCCAACGAGTTTCAGGAGGAGTATTTCGAGCGGCTACGGACGGCATCGGCATACGCCTACGCAATGGCACCGAACGGGTGGGAGAGCGACCGCGGGCGGGTGCTGCTGAAATATGGCAAACCAGACAACATCGAACGCCACGTGAATGAGTTCAACCTGAAGCCATATCAGGTCTGGATATACCAAAACCTCAACTATCAGTTCGTGTTTGTGGATCGCAGCCAAACCGAAGCATTCAACCTTGTTCACGCCACCGCCCCCGGCGAGCCGCGCAACGATAACTGGATGAAAGATTATGCCGAGATGCACCGCGGAGCGTTTGACTCCCCCAACAACAACGGTTTGCAGGGGAACCGATAGCAAGAGGGATAGAGAGCGATAGAGAGCGATAGAGATGGTGCTGATCTGGCGATTCTTATTTGGAGTGGTTGGGCGCGTTGTGCCGTTTGGGGCAATGCGTCATCTGGCTGTCCTGCTGGCGTGGTGTTTCTACCAAGCGGGCCTGCGCCGCAGTGTGACGCTGACCAATCTGCGCCTTGCATTCCCAGACCTGACCGAGCCGGAGCGGAATCAGCTTGCCCGCCGCTCATTCGCCAGCACCCTTACCACACTGCTGGAACTGCTTCCGCTTCGCCACCTTTCTCAATCCAAGCTGTGCCGCCTGCTGAGGGTGGAAAATCTTGAATTGCTATCGCCAGAAAAAAACGGCGGCGGGGCGTTGCTGCTGTCGGCTCATTTTGGGAATTGGGAACTGCTGGCGTTTGGGGCGGCAGCCATTGCCGGAACGCCGTTCAATATCATCGTGAAGCAGCAGCGGGACGCAGGGGAAACCAACCGCACCAGAACCGCACGCGGCAACCGTGTGATCCCCTACGAGCGGGGCGCGTTGGAATCGGCGCGACTGCTGAACAATGGCGGCGTGGTGGCACTTCTTGCCGATCAATCGGCCACCACAACCGACCACCCAACCACCATGTTCGGCATTCCCACCTGGACCTTCTCAACCCCGGCGCGTCTTGCGCTTCGATTTCGGCCACGGGTGGTTGTGGGGTTTGCCGTGCGCCAACCGGATGGAAGCTACGTGGCGCGGCTGCAAGAGCTTCACCACGATGACCTGCCGGACACCCCGGAAGGGGCCGCACAATTCACGCAACGCTACGTTGATTGCTTGGAGTCAGCAATCCGCCAGCACCCCGAACAATGGATGTGGCAACACCGAAAATGGAAACACAGCGCGGGGGTGAAATATCCGTAACTCACCTTGTGCAGTGCTTGAAGAGTGCAAGATTGCCCGTTGTTCGCAGGCTCCCCCTGCCTTCTTTCTCTCCTCCCTTCATCCTTTCTCCTTCACAAACTTGTAGCCGGCGGTGTGGATTGTCAGAAGATGCTGCGGCTGGGATGGGTTGGCTTCAATTTTTTTGCGGAGCGTTAGGATGAAATTATCCACGGTGCGTGTGGTGGGGAATCGCTCGTAGCCCCAAACTTGGTTCAGCAGCATCTCCCGCGTGACCACCTCCCCTTCGTGAGCAATCAGGTACTTCAGCACGTCGTATTCTTTCCCCGCCAATTTGTGGACGGCATCGCCGCGCCGCAGCTCGTGCCCTTTGAAGTCAACCAAGACATCTCCAAAGTAGTAGCGGTCAACCGCTGGTGGGGGTAGGGTGGTTCGGCGCAGCAGTGCTTTAACTCGGGCTATCAGTTCGTGGATGCTGAAGGGCTTTTTCACGTAGTCGTCGGCCCCCATTTCAAGGCCAAGCACGGTGTCGGTTTCGGAAGTTTTTGCGGTTAGCATCAGCACCGGAACCGTTACGCCAGCAGCGCGGATTTCGCGGCAAATATCTTGGCCATTTTTGCCAGGTAGCATCAGATCTAGCACAATCAAATCGGCTTGTTGTTCAAGAGCCATCTTCTGGCCGGTGATGCCATCGCTGGCGGTCAGCACGGTGAAATGTTCTTCCTGAAGGCTGGCAACCAGTCCCGTTAAAATTGCGGGGTCATCTTCGATGATAAGAATGGTGTTCATTGTAAATCGGAAGGTAGGATAGAGTTGTTTGCAATGGGGAACAGCAACGTTACGGTAGTCCCTTCCCCCAGCGCGCTGGTGACATGGACTGTGCCGTTGTGGGCCTCCATGATATGCTTCACCAACGCCAGCCCAAGCCCCGCCCCGCCGGCGCGGTGTGCGGTCTCCTCGCGGACGCGGTAGAAGGGATCGAAAATATGGAGCAGGTTTTCCCGTGCGATTCCAATCCCGCGATCCTCCACCGCCGCGCCAACATGGCCGTTGCGGCGGAAGGTGGAGATGCGGATGAATCGGTGCTCGGTGGAGTATTTCATGGAGTTGGCAATCAAGTTTACCAGCGATTCAGCAACGGCATCGGGGTCGGCATCAATGTGCGGTAGGTCTTCATGGAAGTTGATGGTGAGTTCAAACCCCCGCATCTGGATTTGATACTGCAACGTTGCAATCACCGACTCGATAATTGGGTTGATGCTGCATTGGATCAGGGCGTACTCCTTCACGCCACGCTCCACCTTGGAGAAATCCAACACATTGTTGATTAACCGGGTTAGCCGGTCGGTCTCACCTTCAATAATCTTCAGATACTCTTGCGATTTTTCGCTGGCAATGTTGGGGCGGGCTTGCAGCAGTTCGGCAAACATTCGGATGGAGGTCAGCGGGGTTTTCAGCTCGTGGCTAACGCTGCTCACAAAGTAGGATTTCATCCGGTTCAGCTCTTCCAGCCGCGCGGTTTCGGCGTGTTCCATCATCAGCCGTTGCTGAAGCTCGATCCGTTCGATTGCCAGGCCGGCTTGCAGCGCAACAGTGGTCAGCAGGTCAATATCTTCGACGGTGAATCTGCGCTCCGATTTCTTTTTCCCCAGTGCCAAAAAGCCGAGTGCCTTCCCTTGTTCGGAAAGTGTCAGGAACGCCACCGCCACCCCCCAACGCTGGAAGATGCGCGTTTGTGCGGGGACGATTGGAACGCCGGGTTCAATCTGGTCCTCGATACCAACCGGAAGCCGTGCATCCCAGTTCAGCCGTGCGGTGTCGAACGGAACGGAGCGGTGCTGAAGTATTGGGAACTGATGCTGCGCCAGCGGGTAGGCCCTGCCCGCATCGCCACGGATGCGGAACAGCGCGATCCGCTCCACCGGAATCAGCAGGGCAATTCGCTCCACCACTAATTGCGCCAATTTTTCAACATCAATGGCCTGGTTAATTGCTTCAACAAACTCACGTTGCGCCACGCGGTAGTTGTACTGAACCCGAAAAAAACGGCGGTCAACAAACGATTGCACACGGCGGCGAAGGGGTTCGAACAACAACGCAGCAATCACCGCAGCAATCGAGGATAGCCAGATATCTTTGCTGAGGGTGAAGCTGCTTTGTAGCAACATTGCCACGGACCCCACCACTGGTAGATATATCGTCAACCACAAGCCAATCATCACAGCATAG
>JADZEY010000005.1 GCA_020850315.1 Armatimonadota bacterium
CACCCGACATCACCCTCCGCTCATGCTGAGCTTGTCGAAGCAAGCCAGTGCACGAGCAATCGTGCACTGTTGCCCTCGTTCGCTGCCAGCCCTCACCCCGGCCCTCTCCCAAGCGGGTGATGCTACTATTTCCACTCCATTGGTCGGGCGGGAGAGGGAGCCAAAGCTGAAGAGAAGAAGAGCATCGAAGCAAGCCACTGGGTCGGCAAGTCTTCACTCTCCAAACTCTGCGTAAGGTGAGTGACGAATGACCAATGCCCCCTCTTTGCAACTGACAACTGACCTTGGCTTTGCGTAAGGTGAGTGACGAATGACCAAGGACTAATGACTACCTCACCCCTCCTCCCTCTCCTTGCAACTGACCACTGCCCTTCCCCTTATTTCGCTGCCAACGCTTTGGCCAGCACTGCTCCGTCAATCTTCACGCTGTACTTGCCCCGAAGTTCTTTCATCCATTCCTTTTTCAGGCGGCTTTGCAGGTCGTCAATGTAGTTGCTGCGAAGCTCACTTTCGGCTTCTTGGAAAGACATCGGGCGGGGCGGCTCTACCTCGTTCACCCGCACGATAGACCAGCCAGACTGATACTCGAACGGGGGGATCAGGTCGCCCACTTTTGCATCCGGTTTGCGTTGCAGCACTTGCTTCACAATGTCCGAGCCTTTGGCCGTTGCAAGCCCCCAGCGTCCCCGTTTTTCGCGGTAGCCCGGGCGTTGGGTGTACTGGGCAGCTAACGAGTCAAACGGGATTGTGCCGGCCTGGGCCTGGCGATAGGCTTCGTCCCGTTCTTTTTCTTTATAGACCAAAATTTCTGTCAGCCCGTATTTGGGTGCAGTGTTGTAGTTGGCCTTGTTCCGCTCGAAGAATGCGCGCCCTTCGGCCGAGTCGTACTTCAGCTTGCTCCAGACGGCTTCATCTTCCAGCTTAAAAATCAAAATGCCGTCGCGGAATTCGTGCATCAGCGAAGCGAACTCTGGATACTCTTGTTCCAGCGGTTCAGCTTCTTTCAGTAGGGCGGGCATTTCCAAGACTGAGGTGATGGAGGATTCGATCCCTTCAGGGGTCAGCGCGGTTGCCCGAAGCTCTGGGTGGGTTTCGATTGTGTCCATCCAATCAATCACCCGAACATTCTTCCCCTGGAAGCTGAACAGCGTTTTGGAGCGGAGCTCGTTATTGATCCCGTGCGCCCAAGCGGTGTCGGCAGTGGTGCGCGATTGGTTCACCGCCGCAAGCAGTGCGGTCATGGTTGCTTTGTTGATCTGGAAGCCCTGCTTTTCCATCACCGTCTGGACGTAGCGGTGGCGGTCGTCGGCAAGGAACAATCGTTTGTACAGCTGGCGCAGCGTCTCCTTTTCTTCTTCAAATGTTGGGATGTGGCTTTCCAAGCGTTTTACAATGTGGTAGCCGTAGTTGGTTCGGACGATTCCGGAAACTTGGCCATCCTTCAAGCTCATCAGGACATCCTCGAAGGCAGGTTCCAGCTTCCCTTCTTTTGCTTCAAAGCCCAGCGAGCGGGTGTAGAAACTGAGAAGGTCGCCGCCGTTTTCGCCGCTTACTTTGTCGTCGCTTACTTGGCGCGCCACCGTTGCAAAATCTTCGCCGTTGCGGATACGCTCCAGTGCTTGTTGCGCCCGTTGCCACTGTGCGGCGGTGTCGGTAGCAGCAGCACCGATGCTGGGTTCGCCGGCTTCAATCAGGATATGCGCGCCGCGTACTTTCATCCGTGGCTGGCGATCCACCAGTTTCACAACCACGTAGCCGGAAGCCACACGCACCGGGGTGGGATAGAGTTTCCCGACAGGCGCGGCGTAGGCGGCATCCTCAATTTCACGCAGTATCATCCCACTGGTGATCCACCCCAACACTCCCCGATTATTGCGGGTCATGGGGTCATCGCTAGAGTCGGTTGCCATTGCGCCAAAATCGCCTCCGGCTTGAAGTTGCTTGATGATGCCCATTGTCCGCTGGTAGGCACGCAGCGTATCGGCGGGGTTGGCGGCATCCATTTTGGAGAAGATGAGAGAGAGTTTCAGCTCATCGCTGCGGCGGTTGAAGATGTTGCGGATGGCGGGATCCACCACTTTCCGTTCAATCAAGTAGCCAGTGTTTGGGGCGGGGGCCGCAGCAAGTTGGCGGCGATTCTGGATGATTTCTGTTTCGATTTCCGGGCGTTTGTCCATCCCTTTGTCCAACGCAGCGCGCACTTTCAGCCGGTAGTCGGCATACAGGTTCACGAACTGGAGCGCGGAATCTTTGCTGAGTTCAAAGAAGGTTTTGCCGCCACGGTTTGCGTTTTTCTTGAAGGCATCGGCAAGCTGCTCCACCGTAAACTTCTCGTTGGCAACTTCCAACAATATGCCGTTTACTGGCTTGGTTCCGCTGGTGGCTGCTTCCCCTTTCTTTTTTGGCTGAGCCGATACCTGTTGCAGCCCCAACGGCAATGCCAGCAACAATGCCAGCAGCCGGACTAACGATTGTGTTCTCATCATGCTGTACAAACGCGATGTCAAAAATTCTGTGTTGAGGTTGACAAAAACCGCCAAACTATTCCCGCAACAACAGGAATGCAGGGCGGGGTGATACCCCAACAAGGCGCAGCCGTCACGGGATACCGACCGCACCGATTGTGTGAATAAGGGCTGCAAGTTTACACAAGGCCACACTGAATAACAAGGCAGTCAAGCGGTATGAACGAAATGGAACGGAAGCCCACCCAACACCAAGCTCCGGCAAGGGTGCGGCTAACTCCGTAGTATTTCCGTAGTGTGTTCGGCGGCAAGGGGGCGTATGGTTGCATCAACAACAGCGGGAAACTGCGTTGCTAACCAACCAAACAATCACTGAAGAAAATAGAGATAGGAGATAGAACCATGGGACACTACGCCGCCATTATCCGGTTTGCACTGTGGGGCATTCTGATTTGCGCAGCAGCGGTGCAATCGCAGGCCAACGCAACTTCCGATCAGCAGGGAAATAGAAATTCCCAGAGCAACCACCGCCCGACACGGGGCGGGCAACAGATTGAGTTGATGGTTCCTGGGTTTGCAGCAAACGCGCCTTACCAAGAGCTACGCATCACCAAACCAGCGGTGGCTGAAGCCAACATCCAAGCCGACAGCAGCGAGCCAACAGCCGAGACCGCCGAAGGATCGGCGAACGTCATCCAAGAATTTGTGGAATTCACCGGAACTACGTTTGGGCAACTGGTGGCTGCGGGGTTGATACTCACCTTCTGCTGGCGCGTAGCCCGCCGGATACAGCGCGAGGAAATAGCGCAGCGCAGCGTTGTGGCATTGCACCGCATCACGTATCGGCGGGTGCAATGCCGCTTGCGGCACAGTTATGCCACGGTTATTTCAGCGAAACAGAGATAAGGTGCAGTGTGTGCTGGAATGCCTCGGGGTGAACTTGCAATGCTCCGGAATAGGGCAGATCTAAAGCCGCAATCAGATAGAGCAGAAAGGCGATTGTTCCAGCAACCGCAGCGGTCATTGCAGCATGGGCGTGCCGGGAATCAATGCCGAACATCAGGGTTAGCGCAATCGTGACAATCCCCCCGACCATCAAAAACACCCACATGATGTTGGGAACAGCGGCATGGCAACTCAGCAGCCGACGCTGGCGCGCGTTGGATAGGTCGTTCATCCGGTCGGCCACGGCGGCGTACCATGTTGCTTGGTAATCGCCCGCCGGCTGGATGCTCTGCACACGCCGCCACAGGTCATCCATCAGTGCCGATTGAATGCTGGGGGTATCTTGGCCTGTGGCCATGATTGCCCACTCCACACGGATCACCTCTTCCACGTAGTGCTTCAGGTCCTGCTGGATTGGGCGGCTAACAGAGTCGGGGAAGGCAGACAGGGCATGGAACAGCCCCCGAACTTGGTTTGCTTCCTGGGTTGCGTGTGCTTCGGCATCGTACCACTTGGCCCACACCGTCACGGTCACAAAGGCCACCAGCACAGCATAGATCACCCCAACAAGCCCAATGATTGGGCCTACCACCTCGTTATTCCGCTGCCGCCGCTCGACCGGTATCCACCGCCGCAGGAAGTATGCCCCGGCGGTTGCGGCCACCACCACAAGCACAAGAAGCAGTATGCTAATCCAAGAATCCATGGCAGGAAGAAGGGACGATTCTGGCGAGGGAATTACACGGAAGCTGGAACACCACGCCGCAATGCAAGCGAAGTCCACACCGCACCGCAGGTGTCGGGAACGGCAAACAGCACAATCTGCCACGGCATCAGGCCAGCCAGATAGTAAATAGCAAAAATCACCCCAATGCCTATCCGGCCATAGACCGTTACACGGAAGAATATCTGAACCTCATGATGAGCCATCGCGATGTAGTACCACCCCAAGATCATCACCAACGAGGCACCGACACGGACCCATGCGTGCTGCTCGGTGGGAAGCCCAATCATCGGCAGAAAAAGGTTCGGGATCGTCATGAACGTTAGCCCGTTGATGACCATGTATATCCCAAAGATGAACACGCTTCGCGCAGCGGGATCAACTTTCCAAGCGGGAACGCCACGGCTGGGGCTGGATAGAGAGTTGTTCATACGGTTAGTAGATAGGGATTTAACATTGAGTGTATGGTTAGTGCAGCAACGTGCCGTTCCACGGAAGGCCACGCTCGAACCGTGTTTGGTCATGCTTGCGCCAGGGGGCCAGAAGCAACGGCTCGTGCAGCCGCCAAACGTCGCAGTAGTTGCGATCCTCCTCGGCATCAAGGATGCAGTTGGCCGCGCGGCGCGCCGATTCGTTGGCCCCCTCCATTGTTGCAAGATCGGTCCAAGTCCGGACGTAGTCGCCGGCAAGGAACAGATTGCTGAGTGAAGTTCGTGCATCGGGCCGAAGCTGCCAGGTGCCCACAAGGTTCACCAGTAACGGCTCAAGGTTTGCCTCGGGGTGTTCCGTGTGCTCACGGCTGACGATGTCGGGGTCCAGGAACCAGGAGTGATAGTCGCTTATCACCTGCTGGCCGTCCACATTTAAGGTGGCTTTCAGCTGGGCCCACACTTCTTCGGCAATCTCTTCGTGGGTGCAATCCAACGCCGTCTTGCCATTCAGCCCGGGGACGTTCCACTCGGAAATATCCACCGAGATAACGCTGCGCACCGTGCCATCCCCCAACTGCGCAGGGTCCACCGACGGCCAGAATTGCAACTGCGAAAGGGAGGTCAGTGCCCACGGCGAATCAAGGTAGATTTGATGGCCATGCACCAGATCCACATCCTGGCGCAGATAGAACTGAATGCCGTTCATCCATGCCACCATTGAGGAGAGCGTTTTGATCCCGGCCAGCGTTGGATCGGCAGCGATAACCTGGTCGTTCAGCAGTGCTGCGGTTACTTCCACCGGCGTGGCAATGATGTAATAATCCCCCTGCACCACACGTTGGCCATCGGCATCGGTGATGGTGATGCCAGTGATCTGCTTCCCCTCGCATTCAATCCCTGTGACGTTGCATCCGGTGTTGTACCGAACGCCAAGCGTTGACAGATACGCCAGCCACGGCTCAATCCAGACTTCGTTGGTGGGGCCGTTCAGCACGCGGTCGCTATCAATCCCCGGCTCCAACAGATTCAGTATCAACTGCAACCCAATATCCCCCACAGTTTTTGTGCTTGCCAGCTTTGCCTTTGCCGCAACCAAGGACCGCGTCAGCCCTTCGCCTAAATAATCTTGGTAGGCCTTCGAGCGGTTTGGGGCATCCAGGAAATACCACCACCCAACACGTTCGTACTCGGCAATCCGGCGTTCCTGGCAACTGGTCATAATCTGCCACATCCGCTCGGCAAAAAATTCAAGGTCGTCTGGGGTTAGCCCCAATTTCATGTGTTCGGCAGTTAGCAGCCCTTGCGCCATTGTCTTCAGGTCGTCAAGCGAGTGGGGAAGCCGGGGCAGCAGGATCATTGGTGGCGAACCGGGGCGGGCGAACTCAATGCGGGTAGTTTCCACAAGATTATCGAACACGGTTTGCCCATCGCCGAACGGGATGCGCTTCATGGTGTCGGGAAGGTGGCAGTAGAAGCCTGGGAAAAAACGGAAGCCATGTTCGCCGGGCAACGCCTGCCGGCCTTCGGTCGCGCCGGGGACCCCAACGCTGCGGGCTTTTCCGCCGGGGATGGTTCGGCGTTCGTACATCTCAACGGCAAAGCCGCGCTCCGCCAGCTCGTGCGCTGCCGATAATCCGGCAACGCCCCCACCAACGATAATCACCTTCTTGTCCCGTTCCGTTGTGGCCATCTTCCTGCTGAGTTAGTGTGTGGATGTGGATAGTGGACTCAATGATTTATTGAGCATCCATTTCGGTTGTAAGCTGTTGGATAAGTTGCGCGGCTTGCTGAAGGTCGTGCGTGCCGAAGCCTTCGGTGAAGCGATCGAACACCCCCTGAACCAACGCCACCGCTTCTTGATGCCGCGACTGCACACGAAGCAACTGGGCTAACTCCATTGCGGCCCGTAGCTGCAACCCCAACGCACCTTGCGATTCCGCAACCTCCATCCCCTGCCTGATTGTTGCTTCTGCGGTAGCCACGTCATCGGGGGCAGCATGGAGTTGCAGCTTGCCACGCAGCCGTAGCAGCTCGGCACTCCAGAACCGTTCGCCCCATTGTTCGCACAGTTGTTCGGCTTCGTCCAGCGCGGCGGCAGCTGCGGGAAATAGATTGAAGCGCAGATACGCCTCCACCACTCGGCTAAGCAAATAGACGCGGGTGCAGGAATGGGCCAAGGGGGAATGTAGTATTTTTTCCATCCGGTAGGGGGCGTTGCTATCCCCCTGCATTGCCATAGCCCAACCAGCAAATAGATCGCCAATGACCATCCATACTGCAAACCCTTGCTCCGTACTAACGGCGATTAACTGCTGGGCAATGGCAAGGGCTTGATGGGGCTGATAGACAAATTGATGGTAGTTGCAGATCATCAGCAGTGTAAAGCTGAGGGTGAAGGGGTGATTGAGTTCATTTGCCCATTCCAATGCCGCAGCAAATTTCTGTTCGGCTTGGTCGGGGAATCCCATCATCACCAGAATCCACGCATCCTGAAAAAGGATTTGAGCATAGGGGTCGGTGCCAACTTGCTCGGATAGGTGGCGATGAAGGAGCGGATCGTATAGCTGGCCTCCACACAGATAGTGGTGGTGGGCACTCGATAGATCCCCAACGTTGAACTTGCTGAACCCCAGCGCATTGTGTGCCAACACAATCATCTCCGACTGCCCGATGGATTCAGCAAGCTGCAGCAACTGTGCCCCAAATTCCAACGACTTGTTGTACTCTGGCCGAACAACATACACCGACCACAAGCCGTAGAGAATTGGGAACTGAGCATGGGTGTTGTGTAATTGATCACAAAGCTGGTTAGCGTGCAAGTAGGCTTCTTCGGTTTCGCGGGCGGCATGGCCACGGGTCATCATCAACGCCGGACCAAGCAGCAGTTGCACCCCAAGGTCAATGCCCCAGCGTGCTTCCCCTTCCGGTAACCGGGCAATCACCTGTTCGGCTTCGCGCAGGTGAGCCACGGCTTCCAGATATGCCGAGCGGTACAGTGCGCGCTCCCCTGCCGTCCGCCACCACGCGGCGGCTTCCATGCTGTGTCCGGCTTTGGCGAAATGCTGCGCCACCAGTTCCGGTTGGGTTGCCGCAATTTCTGGGTAGCTCCGTTCAATCGTCTCAGCAATGTTCTGGTGAAATCTGCTTCGGGAGCGATGCAGCAGCAGGTCGTAGGCCGCATCCTGAATCAGCGCGTGCTTGAAGGTGTACACGCTGGCTTCCCCTTCCCCCTGTTGGAACAGCAGCTCGGCCATGACCAACTCCTGAAGCCCTTGCTGCAAGGTTGCTTCATCCACCTGCGCCACGGCCCGAAGCAGTTGGTAGCCAAACTCGCGGCCAATCGTTGCGCCAATCTGGGCAACGGGTTTCCCGTGCGCCATCTTGTCCAAACGCGCCGTAAGCGATTCGCGCAGGGTGGCGGGGATAATCGCTACGTGACCCACAGCCGATCCCCCTTGATGCGGCTGCGTGGCCTGTTGAACATTTTCGATCACCGCTTTGGTCACCTCCTCGATAAACAGCGGAACCCCATCGCTACGCTGAACAATCTGGCGGGCGATGGTTTCCGGAACCGAACGGTGTTCCACTAACTTCTGCACCAACAGCTCAGTCTCCGCAGCATCCAGCCGTGACACACCGATGGTGGAATGCCAGGGGTGATCCCACCAGGGTTCTGATGTCTTCCCCGGGCGCGAGGTCAGCACACAGCAGAGCGATGCGGTTGGAACAACTTCGGCAAGGATGCTGATGAACTCACGTGTGGAGGGGTCGGCCCAATGAAGATCCTCGATGGTAAGAAGCAGCGGAGCCGTTGCCGACTGCTGCAACAACAGTGCAACCAGCAATTGGATTGTTTCCTGCTTTTGCCGGTCGGGGGAAGTTGTCAGCGGCGGATACGCATCGCCGGTTGGGATGGAAAGCAGCGAGCAGAGCAATGGCGTTTTGTTGACCCAGTTGCCGCCACGGCTGGTTAGGAACCCTTCCAGCTTCTGCAGTTTGGATTGCTGGTTATCCGCCACGCTGAACTGCAACACCGAGCGTTCCAGCAGTTCGATGATCGGGAAGAACGCGCTGTTTTGATGATACTGCGAGCAACGGCACTCTAACACTTCGGTGGCTTCCGTTTCCATCACACTGCTGATAAGTTTGTCCAGCAATCGTGATTTTCCGATTCCCGCTTCCCCAGTGATCGGCACCATAGTTCCCTCCCCCTGTTCGGCGTTTTGCCAGCAGTCCCACAGCAAACCCCACTCCTTTTCGCGCCCCACAAATGGGGACATTCCGGTTAGCGCGGCAACGTCCAATCGCCCCTGGGCTGTGCTTTCGGCAATCGCTTGGAACAGCGTGATTGGCTTGCTGATCCCTTTTAGGGTGTGGGGACCAAGATTTTTATGCAGAACATATCCACCCACAAGGCGTGCGGTGTCGTCGGTAATGACCACGGAGTTCTTGGGGGCTGCCGCCTGCACGCGGGCAGCAAGGTTGGGGGTTCTTCCAACAACGGCGTTGGTTTCCACGCCATCATCAAAGTCCAGATCGCCCACCACCACCAGTCCGGTATGGATCCCAACCCGCACGGCGATAGCAAGCTCGGTGTGTTCTGCGGTTGTGATGGTGGTTCGCTTTGCTTCCTCCACAATCGCAAGCCCAGCGCAGACCGCACGGCGTGCGTCGTCCTCGTGCGAGTGTGGGTAGCCGAAGTAGGCAAGCACGCCATCGCCCAAAAATTTGGCAAGGTATCCTTCGTAGTGGCGTATCCACTTGGAGCAGATGGAGTGATAGCGGCGCAGAAGCTCGCGCATTTCTTCGGGGTCAAGCTGCTCGGATAATTCGGTGGAGCCTGCCAAATCGCTGAACATAACGGTCATGTGGCGGCGTTCTGGCGCGTGGTGGACTAACGGCGCAGACGGTTCTATCAGCGTCTGCAGCGTGGCCCCGCAGTAATTGCAGTAGTGCGCAGTAGCGATATTTGGATGGTTGCATTGGGTGCAGACAACGCCAAGATGCTTTCCGCAACCATTGCAGAATCGGGCATCCTCAACATTTTCAGTTCCACAAGAAGCACACTTCATTGTTTGTATAGCGAAACATGAAGCCACAAACTGCCAACCATCGGCAGGTGGATAAACGGTTTTGCGGGAGGGAGCAGTTACGCAGGAAAGGAGCAGCACGTTGAGGAATCATCGGAACCAAGCGGGCAGCACAAGCAACATTTCTGTTGGCATCTCATTGCGGTGAAATACCGATCTCATTCTATTCCTCAATCGGCAACAACTTAGCAAAATATGCTGGGAATGTAGCACGCGAATCTTCAGTGTAGCAGTACACAGATTGCCCATCAAACAATACACAGTACCCGTATGCCGTATCGTTCCCTTCCATTAGCGTTTCTGCTGCTGGCTTCCCAGCTTTGCTGCCGCGATGCGCGCACGCAATCTGGCCATGCGGATTCCGGTATCATTGCTGCAATGGCTTCTGTCGATACCGTTCCTCTGCGCCCGATGGAGTTCCGGGGGGTGAACTACGCCCATATTCATCGGCGCGGGTTGGGGTATGGATCGGCGGCATCGGCCCAGGAATTGGATTCGTTAAAGGCAATCGGAGTCAACTGGACGGCAATCACACCGTTTGGCTTTCAGCAGAGTGTAAATGCCGATCAGATTGTTGGCTTTGGGGAGGCGGAAGCAGCGGAACTGGATCCAAGCATGAATGCGGATGATCTTGCTGCGGAAATTGCACTGGCCCACCAACGGGGAATCCACGTGGCGCTGAAACCCCATATCTGGTCGCATGATTTTTGGGATGGCAGCCAGTGGCATGGGACCGTGCGGCAACCCACCCCAGAAGCCCACGCACGGTGGTGGCGCAGCTACCGTGCCATGTCCCTCCATTACGCAAATCTTGCCGAGCGCGCTGGGGCGGATCTTTTCTGCATCGGTACCGAGCTGGTGAAGATGACCACCACCTACCCCGAAGAATGGCGCGCGCTGATTGCTGATATCCGCAAGGTCTATCGCGGCCCGCTGACGTATGCCGCACACTGGGAGCATGAGTTCGACAGCATCCAGTTTTGGGATCGGCTTGATTACATCGGCATCACCGCCTACTTCCCGCTGAACGCTCCCGACACCGCCACGGTCCAGCAACTTACCGAAGCATGGCAACCGCATCTGGAACGCATCGGGCGATTAGCCAACGCTGCCAACCGCCCAGTGCTGTTCATGGAAATTGGATACCGCCCCGCAACCGGAACCTTCCGCGAACCCTGGAAGTACGATGGTGGCACGCTGGATTACGCCGCGCAGCAACGCGCCTACCAAGCAATGTTCCGCGCCGCAACGGCGCGCCCCTGGTTCAAAGGGGTGTTCCTCTGGAAAGCCTTCACCGACCCCGACCGCGCCGCACGCCACGGCGAAGACATGGGATTCACCTTCCGCCGCACGCCAGCCGAGGCGGTTGTGAAACAGTGGTTTTTGGGAAGGTGAGTTACTCACTTTACGTGGAATTTGAAGAGTGAACGATTGCCAGTTCAGTGGCTCCACTCATACCCTTCGACAGGCTCAGGGCAGGCTTCGACGGGCTCAGCATGAGCGGAGAGTGAGGTTCGGCGAGCAACCGCAGCATTGCAATTTTCTTTTATTCGAGTATATCCTTACAGCCCTTGCAAATACTCATCTAATTTTTGATTGGGGGATAGTTGCAACATCTTCCGCAAGCGATGCCGCCGTTTATTGAGCGCGTCGGGGGAGATATGGAGCAGGGAGAGAATCGTGTCAGTGGTCATGCCGGAGTGGATACAGTCGCACAGAAGGGTCAGTGCCGGCGAAAGCGTGGGGTGATGTTTCAGCAACCGACGATGAAATTCCTTATTGGTGCCGCGCAGATTTGTCTGCCAGTGTGCTTGTTCAGTCCCAACGCTTCCATCAATTTCCCGCGTAAGCGAACGAAGCTCCCGAAAAGTGCGTTCCCCTTTTTCCTGTTCCATATTTGCCATAATTATTTGCAGCCGCGAGCGCAATGTTTTCACTTGGTGCTGGTGTTCAATTAGTGCTACGCGCAGCCCATCAAGATCATTTTGAGTGGAGTTTAGGATGTTGTGGGCGTGTTCTTTTTCGGTGCGTTCCCGTTGTGCTTTTTCTTCCAGTTCATCAATTCGGTAATACACGCGCAGCATCGTCAGGCGGTTGTTCTGGTGCCGTTTATCAACCTGGCGGCAGATAGCGTGGTGGCGTTCGTGATATTCCAATGCTTCAGGAAAATTCCCTTCCGATTTAGCAAGTTCGGCAAGCCGCTCGGTGGCCAGCATGGCGTTCTGGTGAGCTTGAATAGTGGATGGTGTTTCCAGCACATGGTGGTAGTGGGATTTTGCCTCAGCAATCTGCCCCAGCTTCTCCTTCAGATTTCCTAACAACCGGTGCGAAGCAATAATGCTGCTGATATGTTGGTGTTCCGTTGCTATCAATAATGCTTGTTGGTACGCCTGCTCCGCTTCCGGGATTTCCCCTTGTGCGCCGTAGGATTCGCCAAGCTGAACCAACGCAGCGCAGTGTGCCGCTGGCCGTAGTTTGTGGCGTTCAACAATGGCAATGGCATTTCTTGTTCTCTGCTCTGCTTCAGCACCATTTCCCTGGGCCAGATGAAGCATTCCAATCGCCATTTCAATTTGGTAGCGAAGCCCTGCACGGTTGATATTTTTAGCGAGCGTTTCAGCGGTTGCCAATTTTTCGTGGGCTATTTCAAGCTCACTCAGTTGTATCATTACCCGCCCCACCGCACACAACAGTTCGCCCATTCTTGTGGGGGAAATAGCGGCGGGGTTAAAGGACTCAATCCGGCGGGAATGCTCCAACGCCAACGTGTACTCTTCCACGGAATACCATCGGGCAATAATCTCCAGTGCCGAACGGATGCCCAGATCATCTTGCCCAGCTTCAAACGCAATTTGCTGGGCGGCGTTCAGCATTCGCATCCCCTCTTCAATCCGTTTTAATTGCAGAAGAACCCTGCCCCGAGTATCAAAGGCATTGCAGATTGCCAGCGTGGAATGCTCACCAACAGCAAGGGCATCCAGAACTTCATCGGAGACCCCTAACGCTTGGTGCGGATCCTGAAGGTGGGTGTAGAGTAGGTGGACGATGTTGTTTAGGTAGATGGCGATGGTTGCGTTCGGCAATCCGTGCTTCCGCGCAATGGTTACGCCAGCACGCTGTAGCCGAAGGGATTCCTGGACTTCCCCCCGCTGCGCAAGAATCCAAGCCTGGTTGCTGATGCAGAACACCACCGTTCTCCAATCTTCTATCTCCTCGGCTAACTCCTGTGTCTGCTGAATTTCCTCCTCCATCACTTCGTGGCGTTGCCCTTGCCATAGCTTCAGGTAGTGGATCACGCAGAGTAGTATGGCATAATCACGTTGCGCGCTTCGGCGATCGGCAGGCTTGGCAGTGCTTGGCAACGCTAACGCAGCGGGCTGAAGTTGCTGGACCAGCAGCAGCAGTATTTCTATCACCGATGCAGCATCCTGCATTGCAATTTCCCGATGACGAACCATCCCTGCCACATGTGCCCCCTTATTTCGGATTCTACGGTTGGATAGAATCCGCTGAAGCTCCTCTGCAGTAATCGGTTCGCTGTTGCTTGTGCCAGTAGTTGCCATGATGCTGCCGTTTGATCGCTATCGCCTCTTGTGTGAGATACTCCGGCAAAAATGAAGCAGTGCAAGGCCACAAACAACCCATGTCCAGAAAATGTCCACGTTGCTGCTGGCAGCAGTGCTGTGGCAGATGCTGATAACAAGCAACGGAGCGCAAGGGTTTTCGCTTTGCGCTCCGCTGTTGATGTTTGGCTCACGGCAGTTTTTTACTGGCTGACCTTCTGCAGAATTTGGATGATGAACATTTGGAGCCTTCAAGCATTGCAATCGCCAAGCCCCAGCATGGTTTTGCGTGGGTTACTTGGCGTAAGAATCCACCAGATTGCGGATGCTGATTTTTAGCGTTCGGACGCTTCCGTCGGCAGCGGAGCGGTTGGGGGAAATTTTCAGGTCGCCAAGCGATTTCCCGATTGGCTCCATCATCTGCTGAAGATCAGTCCGCACCTTTTGGATAACCGCTTCCGATTCATTCCCTGGCCGTACCGAGCCATCCCCCAGCGCGGCAATCCGCTCGTTCAACTCTTGCATTGCTTCTTCCAGTAGCTTCAGCTCCTGCGATGCCAACGCTTTCTCCAGCCCTTTGGCTTCGTAGATTTTCAGGAAGGCATTAAAACGGTTTTGCAAGATTTTCCCTGCTTTCTGGATATGCGGGTCGCCCCACAACGTGCAGTTCATCCAGCTGCTGGTGATGGGGATTGGGACAAGTGGCGGCGCGGCGTTGGCCGATGTTGCTGCAAGCGCGGCAGCAACCGTCAGTGTTGTCAAGATTGGCTTGTTCATCGTTGCTCCTGTTGGTGGTTATGGTTGTTGGCCACATTGTGGCTGTGATACGATTCCATTGCTGCGTTACGGTGGTGTGGTGGGGTTGCCGTTCGGTGCGGTTGGCTCCTGCTCCAGCTGGCGCAGCAGTTCGGGGCCGTTGTGGGGGATCACCCAGCGGTAGATTGGGGTGGTTCCCAGGGTCCAAGCGGCATCGGGGATCCAATTTCCCATGGCAAATCGGTGGCTGATAACCCGTGTTCCGGGGGGCATCATCAACAATTTTGGCCGCAGCTTCAGGTTGATAGCCGTCAGCAAAAACAGCATCACGACGGTTGCTTCGCTAAAATCAACGTTCAGCAAATCATCTTCAATAATCTTCACCAGATGCCCAACCCCGGCCCACTCCACCTCGTTGCGTGCTTGCTGGGCAAGCGTTGGGTCCAGCTCCACACCAACGCCATGCACCCCATGCTCCAATGCCGCAGCAATCACAAGCCTTCCATCGCCGCAACCGATGTCCCAAAGCTGATCGCTCGCTTTCAGTTCGGCAACGTTCAGCATTGCCCGCACCACTGGGAAGGGAGTGGGAACAAAGGGAACGTCAAGATGGTTGTTCACCTGAAGCATTGGCGATTGCTGCGGCGTGAATCTGTGGTATCATTGCTGCCAATCGTTATGCAGCCTACACAATCAATCTACCCGCCGCCGATAACAGAACCGACAGTCCCCTGATAACAGTTCCACAATGCACGAATCATTTGTTGATTTTCTGAACCACGGAACCCTTCCGTTCACTGGTCGCACCGAAGAATTATCGGCTATCCTCCGTTTTTGGAACCAGCGCAACCCCAACCAAACAGAGCTGCGGGCAATGCTGCTGCGGGGGGAAGCCGGGATTGGTAAAAGCCGCCTGATTGAAGAAGTAATCCCGCACGTGGAGCAAGCCCAGGGGGTGGTGGTTCACCTGCGCTTGCGCCCGGAAGGCTCGGTGTCGCTGGGGCCGCTGCTTGCTGCCGGAATTGAACGCTCGGCCACGGCAAGTAAGCTCTCCCCACGCGTTGTTGGCCCGGCACTTCCCAACTGCATCAGCATTGTGCGGCGGCTGTGTGCGTTGCGGCGCACGCTGTTGATTATCGAGGATATCCATCTGCTGGAGGGGGGGACCCTGCGCGAGTTTGCGATGCTGGTGGAAGCACTGAACGATGAGCCGATAGCACTGCTGGTTGCTGCGCGCCCCCTTGAGCTTCCCGCACGTGCGCTTATCGAGAGCTATCTGACGGATGAACTGACCTTGGAGGGGTTGCCCAACAATCATGTTGCACTGCTGTGGGGTGCGCTTTTTTCCGCCCCGCCGCCGCAGCAGGCCTTGGATGTTCTGATGGCCACAACGCAAGGGAACGTGCTGGCAATCCGTGCGGCGGTGCGGGCGGGGGTTCGTTGGGGAAGCATCACACAGCAGGAGTACGACCACGACCGAACCGTGCGGGTGAACCTTGGTGCGTTCCGGCAAGTGGCCGAACTAAGCACCAGCGGCGTGGTGCAAGGAATGACCGCCGACCTTACGCCAGATCAATTAGCAGAAGCAAGCAAGCTGGCATTGCTGGGTGAAGTTTTCTCCGAAGAAGCCGCCGCGCAGATGTTGCCAAACGCTCACACGGTTATCAACGCTTTGATTTTTAAGGGATTGCTGGCACACTCCACAACGCCAGTGGCAGCATTGAACAGCCAGCAAAGCAACGGGCTGCCGATAGCCTTCACCCACACACTGCTGCATCAAGGGTTTATCACCGCTGCTACTACGTCCAGTGCCATTGGTGGCTTGGTGCGGGCTATTGGGCTGAATACTCCGATCTACTCTTTCCTTCCGCTGCTGCAATTCCGCACGGCCACAACCCTGGAGGGCTGCACCGCCGCCGAAGCCATTGCCTGTGCCGACCAGCTGCACCTGGCAACGCGCTACGTGGATGGAACCCCCGATTGGGAAAGAAGCGCGGAAATTCTTGCATCGCTGGAAGCCTTCATCCGATTGGCTTCCGACCAACTTCTTTCTACTGAACAGCAGACCGAACAGCAAGGATTGCTTATTGCCCGGCGCTTAGAGCTTCGCAACCGAAACACAACATCGGATCAGTATCGCCAAACCGCCCAGCAGCTTCTTCAGCTTGCCGAATCCAGCACCCGTCTTCCGATGCTGCAACTCCATCTGGTGGGGCTGAACCACTTGTACCGCCATGCGGTCGGGGGCGGAACAGGGGAAGAAGAGCAGTTCGCCAGGCAGATGCAGATACTGGTGAACAATCACCCTGAACTGCGCGGAACCTACGAGTACGTTCGATTCCTTGGGGACCTGACGGTGCACGCTCACAACACCCAAAACAGCGAACAGATGAGAGAGCTGGAGCGGGTGATTGTTGGCTTGCTGAACACCACAGCCTACAGCGAAGGGTTCCGACACACGGTGTTCGTTCGGCTGATGCGCTCCACGCTGATACTATTCAGCACCCCCGAAGAGCTTGCCCACCGCCAGCAACTGCTTGCTAAACTGGAACGCGCCAACCCAACCGATCTGGATCTGCAAGTCCGCAAGGGTACGTTCCTGTACGCCACCGATTGCGCCGATGCAATGCTTCAGCAAGCTGCCCAGCTGCTTCCGGCATTGCGCCAGCGTGGATTGTTCGGCCCCTACTACGCCACCCGGATGCACCAACTGATGGCAGAAGGGATGACCGGAACCGCGCCGCAACAACTGCTGCAAACCGCTACCGAGTTGCTGGCCGAAGCCAAGCAGAAAGAATATGCAGGGTGGCTTACCGAAGCCCGTTGTCAACGAATGGTTGGCGAAAGCCTGATGCAAATCGCACTCTATTGTGGCATCCCCGAGCTTGCCGAGTTTGCTGCCGAACACTGCTTCCAACAGCCTGGTGGCGACCCTCCGATTGCGCTTGCGATTGCAATCCGGCAGGGCAACCGTGCGGCGGCAGAATCGCAGTTGCCGGCAATCCCACCAAACGCAAAACCTGATCTTCTCCAGCTTTTCAACATCTGCTGCGGCGGAGAAGTTGGCACGGTGGAGTTCTGGGAAACGCTTGCGCAGTTTTTGGATGAGCCAGTGATTGCGCTGCTGCAATTCCGTGGTATCTATCCAGTGTTGGAGTTGTTAAACTACGCCCAACGCACCAACAACGTGGCCATCCCGCCACAGATCCAACGCGGGGCGGCAGTGGTGGTGGCTGGGTTGCTGAACTGGTATTCCCAGCGGAAATCACCCACCCCAATTGCAGCATTGCTTCGTTGCCACGGCCATTGGCTTTCGGCACGGGAAATAAAAGAGTGGCGGAAACGGGAAGGAGCAATCGAACGGGAACGGCGTACGCAGCAGAAACCAGCCGAGCATCAGGCGTGGTTGGCAATCAGCATGATTGACACTATCACCACACAGCAGCCGGGCCAGCCGGAGCCGGCGCGGCTGCGTGGCGGGCGGAATCAAACATTGCTTGGGCTGTTGGTGGCCATGCAAATGCTCCGCAAATCGCTGGATAAGTTGACCTTCAACGCGCTGGCCAGCGGGATTGATGACGATCCCGAGCGGGCGCGGGTAACGGCCAACGTTGCGGTGATGCGCCTGCGCGAAGCCATTGGCCACAACGCCATCATCAGCGGTGGCGATGAGGTTCCACAGTTGGCAATGGAGATGGTGAAGATTGATGTGATTGAAGCGTGGGAACTGCTGAAACAGGCCGAGTTATCGCTGCGGCGTGGGCGGTTGGTGGCCGCGCACGAATCAATTATTGGGGCAATTCGGATTGCCGCTGGCCGCGTCCCCTTCCCAGCGTTGTATGATGAACTGTTCGAGACGCTACGTGATGAAGTCGAATCCCGACTGCGCCAAGCCGTAATCGGAACCGTTGCCGCACTACGCCGCCAAGCCGATACCGAAGGCGCCGCCGCACTGATAGAAGAATGGGGCCAGCGGGTGCCGGAGGAGGAGTGGGAGGAAGTCTGATAGAATCTTGCTACGTTCGCAACGTGCGTGCGCTGCACGCCATCCTCATTCAGCAAATACTTGGCACTATCATCATGCGGTTCACACTCCTTGCATTGTTCTTCGTGTTAGCAATACATCCGCTGGCCATCTCGGCCGGCTTTGAGCAAGGGAAGGATACAACCATCACAACATTTCTGTACGAACCGATTGATATTGCGCATCGCCGTGCAGTAAGAACATTCTACTTCCCCGACAGCACCTTGCAGTACCAAAAAATTGTGATGCAGTACACAATCAACTGCCCTTCCAGTGGCTGTGATCCATGGGATCGAGTGTCAACCATAACCGTGACACAAAAAGATTCCATAGGAGAGGAGTTATACGAGATCGCACGGATTACTACCCCCTACGGGCAAGGTGGAACATGGGCGGTAGATGTCAGCGATTATCGTTCATTGCTGCGCGATTCCGTGACGTTGGCAAATTATATCCAAACCAGTATCGGCGGCGGGCAAGGATTTCTGGTGACTATCTCCTTCCAGTTTATTGCAGGAACCCCAGACCTTGAACCGTACCGCGTGGAGAATTTATGGGCTGGGCTGTTGGAGTACGGCAATCCCGATAAACCGTTGGAGCGGCTGCTGAAACCATTAACCTTGAAACCTGACCGAAATGCTGATTTTGCGAAAGTGCGAATTGTGGCAACTGGGCATGGTGAAGGGAATACTGGTGGTGCAGCAACATGGTCAAAAAGGCGACATGATGTAGTGATTGGCGGAACAACATTCTCCCATCTACTATGGCGCGATGATTGTAGCCAAACAGCTCTATCATCACAGCAAGGGCCATGGGAACGACCACGCGCAGGATATTGCCCTGGGACGGTGGTGCGCCCGTGGGATAACGACATCTCAGGCTTGATCTCAGCAAATAATACCTTCACTGCCGACTACAATATCGAGCCATACGAAAATCGCTGCCGACCGGGTATTACTCCTTGCCCTTGCCCTTCTTGTAATTATGATGATGTGACCCATGATATGCCATTTTACTGGATTGAGTCGCAGATTATTTATTACCGCATTCCCAGCAATCTTCAAAAACTACCGATTGAAATCGCGGCAGGTAATTCTGCTGGCGTGCCGCTGCTCCGTCCATCGTTTACAACACCAGTGGATATAACTATCTCCATCACCAATCTATCAGGGGAGATTTTATTGCTACAGAAAGGGCAGCAAGTAACAAACCAGCTATTTCCTTTGGATATGTCATCTACTCCTGGAAGCTATTTATTGAAGGTCGAGACATCTTCCGGAGAGATTGCTCGTCGCCGTCTGGATATTCAATAACTCATAACCATTATCTACAATGCTACGCAAATACAAGCTCAAGCGGTTGAAGGAAGTGTGGTTTCTATCAATGCTGTTAGTGGTTAGTAACGGCAGCTTCTTGGTTCTGTGCGCAGCAAACCAAGGGGATACCACAATTCGGGTATATGACCGTAAAGGGGTTGACAGCCCGAATCGGGTATTTTCACGCACGGTGCTATTCCCCTCCATGGATGCTCAGTTTAGCAAAGTCATCTTAAAAGTGACGTTAGATTGCCCACGGGGTGGATGTGATCCCTGGGATCGTGGAGCCAGCATTTGGATCACCACCCCAAGCGACACCACACTCTATCATTACTACAGCGATTATTTTGCAGACACCAACAAAAAAGAAATTGCGCGATTTATTACTCCATACGGGAAAAACATCAGCTACAGCTTCGATGTCACTGATTTCCGCCCTCTGCTTGTTGACTCGGCACGGGTGATGATTTTCGTTACCACCTATACTGGCAAAGGGTATGGATATTTACTGACGATGGATTTTGAGTTCACGGCTGGGACGCCGATTCTTGAACCTTATCGTGTGATAAAACTGTGGGGAGGTTCGCCAGAATATGGGAATCCGGCAAATCCAATCGAGGATTTTTTCAAGCCGCTGACACTAACCGCCGATAAGCAGATGGAGTTTGCGCGCGCACGGGTAATTATTACTGGGCATGGGCAGGGGAATACCGACAATGCCGGAGAATTTGCCCGTAAATGGCATCAGATGAAGGTGGATGAAGTTGTGCGATATGGCCGATATTTATGGCGCGATGATTGTGGGCGCAGCTTGGCTGGCCAGCAGTACGGAACTTGGACAGGATCGCGGGCGGGTTTTTGCCCCGGCGAAAAAGTTGAGGTCTGGGATGTTGATCTAACTCCATTTATCACTGCCGGAAAAAAATACCGCATTGACTATGATGTTGAGCCGTACGAAAACCGTTGCCGTCCCGGTGTTGTTCCTTGCTCTTGCCCAAATTGCGAGTACGATGATGTCGGCCACAACAAACCAATTTTTCACGTAGAATCGTACGTCATTTATTATCGTGTGCCACAAAAAAACGCTGATTTCTCCTTTGCCAATGAAGCATTCACTATAACCATGAAGGGTTCGCAAGGGCGTACAGTTGCAGTGAAGCCAAATTTATCTGGAGCAACTGATATTAAAGTAGTGGTGCTAAATGGTAGCGGGGATGAGATGTTTCAGCAACTACGCCGCCGTGTATCCATTGCCCCATTTGAAATCCCATTAACAACTACACCCGGAAGCTACTTGCTGAGTATTACTGGCAATGGAAAAACATGGAGTAAAAAAATACAGATTCAATGATAGAGCAACATGAATCTTACAAAAACACCCCACACTATTTTTGAATAGTGTGGGGTGTTTTTGTAAGTGGGTAAAAGTTTAGAAAGCGACCCATCCGCTATTTGTGTAGATAAGCGTCGCTTTAGTGCCGTTGGCAATATTTGGCGTGCCAAGCATCGTAAACCCGCTAACATTGTTGATGTACACAATGCGTCCAGCAGCGGCCGTTGGAAGCGTGTAGGCAAAATTGCCAGTAGCAGTCCCGGCCGTAACAGTACTGACGGTTTTACCTATGGCTATGCCTGAGTTGCTGCCGGGCGTTACGGTCTCGGAAAAATTGGTAAATCCTCCAATAGAAAGGTCATTATCAACATAGAAATTACGTGTGACACGGGCGTTTCCTTCAACATATAAATGATCTGCGCTTCCGCTGCCATCGCCATGGATTGTTAATTGCCGTGAATCGCCACCGTTCCCTAATTCATTGTAGTCATTGTATCCTATAATTCGGCCATGAACCCGAAGATCGCCGTGAACAACTAAGTTGCCCTTGACCTGCACGTTATCGCCACCAACAAAAGCACCAGCCGGTGAAACCCACTCAAGCTCAACATCATACGGGCCGCTTCCGCTGATTGAACGCGCAACAAGAACATCGCCTTCATCTTGAGGATGCTGGTCAGGCATGATATAATTTATGTTTGCCGACTGCAAGGAAGACGCAGCTAATGAAGAGTATATGCTGCCAGAATTTAAAAGCCGAAGTGGATTCGTGAACGACTTGGTGCTTGCGATGGTTTGATCCCCCCGTGTCATCACAAAATCTGCATCATCGCCTGCCTCAGGAATAGTGTAATTCCTGTTGGCCGCCAAGTTCGCCGTTTTTATTGCCGCAGTGCTGCCATCTCCATCGTGCATTGCTAGTGTTGCGGCAACGCTATTGGTACCCAGCGTGGTTGCTCCATCAACAGTAAGAGTGTTTTTAATCGTCGTTGCTCCGTCAGCATTCAATGCCCCATCAACATCAGTATTTGTACGGATGTTGACTGCACCGGTAGCGCCATCAATGTTGATACGAACATTGCCAGCCCCGCCGGTAACGATGTTAAGATCGTGAGGAGTAGTAGTGCCTAAAACCGGATTGATTGCGCTGATCAGATCATTCCCTTTTAGAACCCAAGCAACAGTCCCCAAGCTGTTTCCTTGCGACGATAAGATCGCGCTCCATTGCGGAGCCCCGGGCGTGCCGAAATTATAATTGAATTCCCCTGTTGTTGTATTAAACACAACAAGACCTTGTGCTGGGCTCGGAATGCTGTTGATCTCAGCCTGGCTTAGGCGCGGAAGTAGTAACCCAGCATTGGTTGAGCGAAGCTCCAGAATTGCTGATGGATCCGGTTGTGTTGTCCCCATTCCCATGTGCCCCTTGGTGTCCACCATTGGGCTTTGCGCCAGCAACGTTGTGGGTAGCGCGATCAATGCTGCAACAATCAATGCCTTCATAGCTGATGTGTTTGGTAGAGGTTCCAGATGAAGATGTGTGTGTACTTTAACCGCTGCAAATCTACAATTTTACTTTCTGCACGCAAGCCAATCCCCAACGTTGTATGTGGATATCAACAACCCCATTGTAGTTTGCCCCAGCCATAAGACTGATGGAACCAACACTGATGGAATCAACGGAGAGAGCCGGAACACCGCCACATGCCGGGCAATGGGGGGTGGCCGAATCATTCGCCCACTGCCAGCAAATAGCACGCCAGCATTACGAAAATTTCCCCGTGGCCTCGGTGCTGATCCCGAAGGCGGTGCGGCCGCATATCTGCGCAATCTACGCCTTCAGCCGTGCCGCCGATGACCTTGCCGATGAAGGAGATTTTCCCGTAGAAGAACGGCTGCGGCGGCTGGATGAATGGGAGCAACGCCTTGATGATGCGTGCAGTGAAAACCCTAACGGCCCAATTTTTACAGCACTTGCCGCCACAATCGCACAACACAACATCCCGGTTCAGCTGCTGCACGATTTGCTAACCGCGTTCCGGATGGATGCCCGCAACGATGGCTATGCCACAATGGATCACTTGCTGTTCTACTGCCGCCATTCCGCCAACCCGATTGGGCGGCTGGTGCTTCATCTGTTCGGCTTGGCCACGCCGGAGCGGGTTCGGAGTTCCGATATGATCTGCACAGGGCTGCAACTGGTGAATTTCTGGCAGGATCTTTCGGTGGATATTCCTCGTGGACGTGTGAACGTTCCGCAAGAAATCATGGAGTTTTTTGGGTGCCGGCTGGTGCAGCTACGCAGCGGGGAGTTCACCCCCAACTGCCAACGGATGATGCAGCATCTGACCGAGCGCGCAGAAGAGTTTTTGAAAGAAGGGAGCAACCTGCTGCCGATGATTCCGCACCGCCGGCTGCGTTGGGAGCTAACGCTGACGGTGCGTGGCGGATTAGCAATCGCACAGAAAATTCGGGAAGCGGGGTACAACACGTTGGCCGCACGCCCGAGGCTGGGGATGATGGATACACTGAGATTGGTGATAGGGTAGTGGATACATTTCCATCACCGCTGGATCCGAAAAACAAACGTGAATGTTCGCACTTCCAACGTGACCAAATCTTTCATTGATCCAGTTGCCTTACCTACAATAATATCATCGTCGAATTGCGTGATCTCCACCTTCGCGGTGTGCTGCTCATCTGTCTGAAAATTAAATCTTGGAGTAGCTCCGCGAAGGTCTCTATAGATCACATAGCTATCCCCTTTCGTCACCGTGTACGTCCCAACACCAGTGAAAGGCTGCACCCCAACCATAAACAACGTTAAAACATCAAAACCGGGATAAAAGGTGATCGCGAACCCGGAATCTATGGTGTGCTCAAGTATTCCAATGCTATAGGGGCCTCCGTTAAACGACAATCCCGTTGCGGGTGGTGGTGGTGGCGGATTATTAGTCCCCTCTACCCGTATTTGCACCCACGTAAAACCGAACCACGTACCATTTCTATCGGTGATGTAAAACCCAATTCGTTGCGTTCCCTGTGGCAACTGCACCGCCTCGTTGATAATCGGCAGCGCACGTTCCGATTCATCAAAAACCGCAGCGATTTTTAATGATGTGATGGAAGAAATATCAAAATTCAACGTGTTCCCTTTTATGCTAAATCCATCAGTCAGCGGCACAAAGGTTCCAGCGTCGTTCATCCCCTTCAAGGTGTATGTGGGGAACAGATGACCTCCAATTGTTCCAGAAGCAACCTCACCCCAGCGTGCTTCAATAGTTGAATAATTAATCAGCGCACTTTCCCCAATAAAGCGAGTAGTGGGAAACGGCGTTCCTGTTTTGGCGGCATTACTACCAGAGAAATAGGTTCCGAATTTTCCGTTGACATAGGGAATTTTTCGCGTTCTATCAGCAGGATAATTTGGATCAGAAACATAGATGTTCCCATCACCAATAGCGTATCCAATGATAGCATGGGCAGAGGTATCGTTCGAAATCGCGATAAACTGCGGACGGTGCAATAAAAGAAAAGTATAGGAAGAAGCGTAGTAGGTAATAAAATCTGGAATCAATGTTTGTACCCCATCCAATAGCTTTCTGCTAATTGAATTCCACGCCATATCCTTTTGCAGCACCGAGCAAAACTTGTATCCACCAACATCATCTTGCCAAATTGTGGGGGTTTTTCGTGTGCCATCGTTATCGTATCGCCCGTATAATCTGCCGTTTATCCGCTTCTTGTTGTGATACCACATCGCGGCTAAACTTTGCCCAGCACAATGCCCACCGGGAGCAGCATAGGAGCCATAGTTCACAAATTGCCAATCATCAACACCGGGACGGAAGGTTGATTCGTTTGCGGCTTCAAGCACATTTTTTTCGATGGACGAAACAAAAATGCGGGAGCGGCTTGGCCCAGAATTAGCGGATAGTCCAGCAACCCCACGCTTGAGCGCAGCAATATCAGAGTGAGCAAAGTTTGCCGTGAGGATTTTCACGTGGTTGCTGGTGGATTCCAGCATCGGTAAGCCCTCCATTTCGCCCGTCACGTCGTCGTACAGGAAGGCCATGGCGAAATGATTATCGGGGACAGAAATTGGGATGGTGAGGGTCATAAACTCATCGGCATATCCCCCGCCATTTTCGATGGTGATAAGCGGCGTAACGGGATTGCAGTTGCTTCCCAGCTGGTGGCTTTGGATTGGCGCAGCAGATATACGGAACGTACGGGAATCGGAATACGCACCCGTGGGGACGTTCACCTCCATCCCATCCAGCGAATCCCCCGGCGCGTTCACCACCACGATTCCACCCGATGACGACACCGAGCTTGTGGCAACTGCCCGACTTTCGCCGGCAATAATGGTGTTGGAAACAGCATCAACCGGATTGCTGCCACAGGAAATTATCGTGATTCCCAAAAGCAGCATCACTGGAAGCAACAGGCAGGAGAACAACGTGCGGCTCATCAAGACCTCCCATTCGGAACAGTTTCAGTGTAGCGGGTGCTGCGGCAAAGTTAACGCGAAGGTGAGGTGAGATTCAAGAAGAGAAAATGAGATGGCCGGGGACTATTTTCTGGGGTGTTGAAAAAAGGAGGGAGAGTGAGGAATCACTCCGGATACATCCGAAATGTAATTGGATAGCTTCCGCACTCTGTGAGCACAAAATCCTCACTCCCCAACCGGAAGTCAGGCTTGGTGATTTCAATCCTGAACGCCCCCACCGGAAGTGATGTAAAGTACGCTCCGCTTGAATCAGAAATTGCTTTCGAGCGGAATTTCCCCTGGCTGAATAATCGAACTTCCGCACCAATAACAAGATCGTAGATATTCCCTGATTGCTTTTGATAGACAACTTCGATCGGGATACGCACGCAACCCCGCTGGCCGGATTGCAGCAGCAACCGAAGGCGTGGCGAAACTGCCGAACTATGGATTGCCTCGGCTACATTTTGGGAGAATGGATTGAACTCGGGATGATGCACCCGGATAACCAGTTGCTCAGGGTTAGAAAATCGTTCTGGAAAGCTGAACTGCCCGTCACTGTCGGAAGTATCCACCGCCACAATCGTATTGCTCAACTTCGCCACTTCGACGATTGCGTTCGGAATGCCCAATCCAAGACTGTCGCAGACTATCCCAGAAACCACACAGCTATCGGTTGGTTCGGCATCCAAGACCGTACACCCGGATATTCCCCCGGTAAGCATTGCCACAAGGATAATTCCCGCACAAGCCAACACTCTCTGCTGTTGTTGCTTCTTCATTGCTGTGGGTTTTCCATGATTATACTCTGACTGAAGCGTGCGCCCACCAGCGGTTCGTACTCACAAATACTGGATGCCTATCCCCAACGGAATCACCTCCCCCCCCTCTCTCACTTATTCTTTGCTTCTTCATAAATCGCTTGGTGGATGGGGTCAATAAACATCAGTTTTCGCCAGACCATGGGGTCGCGTGTGCCAGCGAATAACTCGGCATACTCACGATATTTGGTGTCGTTCATCACACGGACGATGGTGCTGGATTCGACTAATTTGTCAATCGCAAAAACAAGACTGGTGAGGTGGTTGTTGATTGAGTCAATCGCCGCAGTACGGTTCTGGGCCAGAAGGTCAAGCCCGTTTTTGTGGTAGTTGAAGATGAAGGCGCGCAACGGCGCAAACCGTGCGTTGGTAAGCTCGCGAACAAATCCAATACGTGAGTAGCTTCCGGTGACGGCTTGGGTGGTCCAGCCTTTGCTGTCGGAGCGGAGTTGGGCGCGCTGGGCAAGCTCGGTGGCGCGTTCGTACATGGCGTTGCCGCCGTACAGCGTCCGGCTGTCAAGCTCAAGGCCAAGCGCGACGTAGGCGTAAAAATCAATCGGGCCGCTAAGGTGATCGTAGCTGGTGGGGTCGTGCTGGAACGGCTGATTGCGCGAGTAGCGGAACTCCCAATATTCATCCAGAACTTTCATCATCGGCGTAAGGTTTCCGGAACCCGCCACCGTGCGCTGGCTTCCCACCAGGAACTTGGCGCTGTAGTATCCATTTCCGCCGCCAGTCACCACCACACTGATGTTCATCGTTGCTTTCTCACCGGTCCAATCTTCGCCAGTCCATTTCATTTCATCAATGTAGCGTTTCAACTCATCGGCAAGCCCCGAAAGCTCCTGCTGATCAGCGGAAGGGATCTGATCCACGTTCACGCTTACTGTTGCTTCTATTTCTTGGGCGGCAGCGGGTATCATTCCCCACATAAGTGCGGCCAAGAATAATGCGGCTAAAATTGCTGTGCGTTGTGTCATTGTTAGATTGAGCATTAGTTGTTAGTTGCAAAAGAAGTCATTGGTCATTAGTCGGTAGGGTTGTGTTCATTTGACACTCGACATTTCATCATTTCATCATGCGCCTTCCGAATCTACTGAAGCTGCCTCACCGGAGAAAGGGATGGATTGTTGCCATGTTGTTTCTTGTTGGCAAGATAGCCATTGCTCAATCATCAGTTGCGCCCGGTTCCACCGAAACTGCACTTTCGGGGGCTGGGGTTGCGCGTGCGGGTGAGCTTCCGTTTGCCCGGGTGAACCCGGCGATTGTTGGAACCGTTGGGCGGCGGGCGTATGCCAGCGCGTCCCCTTCCTCGCTTGGCATTGCCGGTTACGTTGACGGCAGTGCCGTTGCCACATTGCCGCTCGATTCGGCGTTCAGCATCGGGGTGAACATCGAGGGGGTAAGCGGGGCATCCTACCACCAAGTTCGCGGCGGCGGGATGGTCGCCTTCCGGCCCGATTGGTTTATCACTCTGGGTGCCACCGTCTGGCTGAACTCCGTCAGTATTGATGGCTACGGTTCGGCCACCGCGCCAACAGTGGATGTTGGCGTGCTGGTGCGCCCGGCAGCGGGCATCCGCATTGGGGGAGCGGCAACCAATATCGCCCGCACCCAACTTGCCGACGAACCCCTTCCGCAAACGCTGGCATTCGGGTTTGCTTTCGATCTTTCCAAATCCACCACGCTCTCGGTTGACATGAACAACCAAGTTGGGCACTCCATCTCCACTTCGCTTGGCTTCTCCACGTGGTTGCTGCCGGAACTGATGGTGCGCGGCGGGGTTGGGCATTACCCCACAAATTTTGCGCTGGGATTTGGTTATCGTTTCAGCGATTTCATGGTGGAGTACGGCGGTGCGTGGGTGAACCCGTTGGGCCTGCGGCACTCGGTTGGGGTGGGGGTTGCATGGTAGCTGTCTCCATTCTGACCATAGTGAAACGTGGATTGTGCGCCATGCTGCTGGCTGCTTGCCTGTGCAATCAAGCATTGGCCCAAACCGATGAAGGGGTTCCGGATGGATTGGAAATTGAGATTGAACGCACCGTGGAATCGGCCAGTGAAGAGGAAGCTGGCCCAGATTTTTTGGATGAGTTAGAACGTTACCACACCAACCCCATCAACCTGTACACCACAACCGCCGATGTCCTGACGCGGCTTCCCGGAATTACTTTGCCGGATGCCGTGGCAATCCTCACGTTCGTTGATAGCCTTACTCCGGTAGAGTTCGATCAGTTTGAAGAAATGCCCGCCTTAACGGTGGCGCAACTCTCAATCCTGCGCAGCTACACCACGCTTGCCCGGCCCATAAGCCAGCTGGATCACCCGGGGCTTCCGTTGCGCGTTGCCGTTCGGTCATGGTGGTTCCGCGACCTTCAGCCACGCCGTGGGTATGGCGATGATCTGTTCCGCCGCGTGATCCGCCGCGACCCCGCAACCGGCGATTCGATTGCGGTTGACACCATCTCACTTGGCCCTTCCTACGTTGGCCCGTGCGATGCGCTGATGACCCGGCTGAACCTGAATTACGGCGATCACGAGCTAAACCTCACCTTCGAAAAAGATGCTGGCGAACCGTTCAGCTTCAGCGATACGCTGGCGCGTAACTACGCCAATTATGAGCTTGTGGATCCCACTCAGCCGGTTGGATCTGTCGAACCGAAGCTGGGAACATTCATCAGCGGAAGCGGGGCAGCAACGATTGGGCCGGTGCGGTTGATTGTTGGCGATTTCACCGCCGAGTACGGGCAAGGCTTGGGGCTTTGGAGCAGCTTTGGCGGAACAAAAGGTGGGAATGTGATTGATGCTCCGTACAAAGCGGGGCGCGGGATTACTCCATATCGCTCATCGGGCGAGGTAGCGTTTTTCCGTGGCGGCGCTGTCACGTTCAACGAATCGGGGCGCGCACGCAAGGGGTTCAGCGGAAGCGTGTTCGGGTCCTACCGCTCGTTTGATGCTTTGTTCGGCCAGCAGGTGTTCGGCCAGCTACCAAATAGTATGGGCGATACCCTTACTGAGGTTACCTCAATCCGAACCGACGGCTACCACCGCACCCGCACCGAGCTGCGCCGCAGCGGCGGGCTGGACGAGCGGGTGATTGGGGCTTCGGCGCGGTACGGATTTGACCAGGGACACGTTGGGATCACAGGCTACGATGCCCGCTACAGCGTCGCAATCCAGCCCGATCTTCCGTACGATTTCTCCGGCCAAAACTTTCACCTTCTTAGCCTTGATGGTCGCTATCTGTTCGGCAATTTCTACCTGTTTGGCGAGGCCGCAGGCGGCACCAACGGCAACATTGGAATGATTGCAGGAATTGGGGGAAGCATTGACAACGCCACGATTGTGATTGCCGGACGCAGTGTTGATCCGGGGTTCTATACGCCGCATGGGGTTGGGTTTGGGGAATCCCCGCGCCAGCAGCAGAACGAGCGGGGCATCTACATCGGGGTGAAAGCTCCGGTGATTCCGCAAGGGACGCTTTCCGCATACTTCGATCTCTATCGTTTCCCACAAAAAACCTACTCCATCCCCTTCCCAACCAACGGGGCCGACGGGATGCTGCAATTCGATTGGGCGCCCTCGCCACGCTTCAGCCTCAGCTGCCGATTACGCCAAGAAGTGAAAGGTGATGCCATGGCAGTGGCCGATGCACCCGGGCGCGCGCCCCGCGTATTGTTCGACAAAACCACAGCATCAGGAAGGATTGAGGCGGGGTATGTCTCGGTTGGCGGGCGTGTGCAGCTGCGGGCGCGGTTCGAGCGGAAGTATGTAGGCTATGCCGTGCTCCGCCCAGCCGCCAACGGCACGCTCACCTTTCTGGATCTGCGCTGGCGGCCAACCGCGCGGCTATCGTTTGGTGGGCGAATCGCCTTGTTCAACGGCGATAATTTTGACGCTGCCATCTATGAGTTCGAGCAAGATGTCTCGGGAAGATTCTCCAATCTTGCGCTCTATGGCCAGGGGCAACGGCTCTATCTGCTTGCGCAATGGTCCCCAACCACATGGGGAACCATCGCGGCCAAGTATGGCGAGACGTGGTACCGGAATCGGACAGCAATCAGTGAAGGGGGGCTGCAAGAAATCAGCGGCCAACTCAGCAACTCCATAACGGTGCAGATTGATGTGAAATTCTGAGGTGAGGTGAGGCGGTGGAGAAAACGACACCACGGAATCGGGGATTGGCGGTGTAGTTGTTGAAATTTCCCTTCCTGTTTACTCCATTATTGCTTTTTTATCGCAGATCTCACCACCACGATTTTTTTTCTTCAGTCTTCTGCAACCCACGTGTGCTACGGGCGTAGGGCCGCCCGCACCCAACGAAATCATTAACCACCGTTTCTACTAACCGCAACCTTTAACTCAGGGAGAGAATTGCCATGAAATTTTCGCACGGATTGCTGTCGGCTCTGCTACTAACCACCGCCGTTGCAGCCACCACCACAGGCCACGCACAAGCCAACACCGCCACCGAAAAGGCTGGCCAAGAAGTTGTATATGTGTCGCTGGAAGAACGCTCGGATGTCACTGTGATGATCACCGACGCGCAAGGGAAAGAAGTCGCAACCGTCCACGAAGGGGTGTTGGATGCCGGAGATCACAGCATCACGTTCGATGCCGCAAAACTTCCGGCTGGGCAATGGTTCTACAAGGTCAGCACCAAGCCCGTTAGCCACCATGAGCAAGCAAGCGTCAGCGTCCATGTTGACGAGCGTTCGCGGGTGACGGTAACGCTTGTGGATGGCAACGGGCGATACCTTGCCACCGCCTACGATGGCGTGCTAACCGCCGGCGACCACACCGTGAAATTCGATGCCAGCAAGCTGCCGCAAGGGGAATGGTTCTACCGGCTGAACACCGAGAAAGCCTCCGCTCCGGTGTCCATGCGGAACTGATGCAGAATTGATGCGGAACCAATGCGGTCCCCGGCAGCGTGCTAACGGGGATTGCTAACAAGGAATAGCTGCATCACGTTGTGGGGCAGTGTGATGCCAGCAACAATCCGGGCCGGCATTGTGGGAATCGGGCGCGCAGCCAGTTGGCTGCGCGCCCGAATTGTTGCTACGGCCATTGATTTTGCACATTATTTGTGGCTGAAAATTTTACCTCCATTTCCAGTCCAATTCAATATTGTGTTTTAATCTTTGTGTTTCAATCATTGATCGAATTTCATTGTTAATTTTCTCGATGTCATTTGATTTGTTTTTTGAAACTATGAAAACCACCCCTATCCGTGTTTTTATAAAATAAAAGTCTCTAATTTCATCAACTTCTTCAATCTCTGACTTGTTGACTTTTACTTCGCTACCTTTGCCTTTTATCATGACTGTGTCGTCATCGAAATCAATTTCACCTTCTTTCCCAAACTTATCCTTGTACGTATCTCGGACATATTTATACTCGCGTGCTTTCAGTTTGCGAAATTGTCACCCTGTTTACCCCGATTTGATCGGGGCGAAGACGAGGCCTATACAGGGCCTGACAAGAATAGAATTTCGCAATCTCAACACACGCGAGTATA
>JADZEY010000006.1 GCA_020850315.1 Armatimonadota bacterium
CCGTGCAGCAAACCAACTCACTATTAGTCTGGAGCATTGAAGGGAAGGAGATTGGGATAGAGATTGAAGGAAGAAAAAAACCGATCCGAAAGCCGTGGATTCCGGGCCAGTACGGAATCATGCGGGGACGCGACAGCCTGTACTTGATGGGCGGCGATGACCCCTCCGGAAATCAATTCTTCGTCACCTCAATCGCCGGCAACGATGGCTGGCAACCGATTGATGCCCGTTTCCCGAAAGGCTACATCCCCATGTTTTCCGTGCATGACGCTATCCTGTATGCCGTTATCGAAGATATCCCCTACCGCTCCGAAGATCACGGCGCAACGTGGCAACGGCTGCGGTGCAGGTGAGGGAAATGGTGAATGCCAAATGAGAAATAAAAAATTCGATATTTCACCGAATCTATCCCTCCCTGCTCATGCTGAGCCCCGTCGAAAAGCCACGGAAGGGGCAGATATTCACTATTCACGCTCTGCGTACGACGAACTGAGGGGAAGTAGTCGCTTTATCAACTCACACAATAACCATTCATGAACCGTTCGCTTTCCGTAGGGGTCATTCTGTTTCTTGCGGCCATGCTTGTTTCGCAGCACGCCGTTGCTCAGGATGTTTTTGCTATTGCTGCATCGGGCGATGTGGCGGCAATGTCCAAGCTCCTGAAAAAAAAGCCAAAGCTGGCGCAAGCAACCCAACAAAACGGCGAGACACCGCTCCACCTTGCCACCCGCGCCGACGACACCGCAATGGCCACGCTGCTACTCCGCAACCGCGCAAAGGTTGATGCCAAAAGCAACGATGGGATCACCCCGCTGCAAACCGCCCGCTCGGCAGAGATGGCCGAGCTTCTGCTTGCCGCCGGTGCCAACATCAACCACGCCGACGACGTTGGGGCCACCCCGCTGCACGATGCCTGCTTGTTGAATCATCCCGATGTTGTCCCCGTGCTGCTGCGCCACAATGCCGACGTGAACGCGAAAAACATCATCGGCCAAACGCCCCTGTCGGTGGCGGTGGACCAGAGTGGATCCGAGATTATTCAGCAACTGATAGCTGCCGATGCCGACCCGAATATCCCCGATGGCGATGGCCGCACCCCAATTTTTGGGGCAGTCCAGCAAGAAGATATTGAGCTAACCCAAACATTGATTGAAGCCGGAGCGCGGGTGGATATTGAAGAGGCCGATGGCACAACACTGCTGCAAACCGCACAAGCGGCCGGGAACAGAGAGTTGGTAGATGTTATCGCCGCCGCGCTTGGCTTGGAAGGCGTACCGCTGAATGATCACGAGCAGCCAACCGACGAGGAACCCACCGATGAACCGCAAGAAGCACCCTCGCCGGAAGAACTGGAAACTCGTATCGCTCTTTCGTTAGGAGCCAACGGAAGCATTGATGAACTGCAAGAGCTAATTGCCGAAGACCCCGAAGATGTGAACGTGAACGGCCCTGCCTACATCCTGCTGGCCGGAAACCGCCGCGACGCAATCGCGTTGCTACGCGACAACGGTGCGCAAGTCAATTACGCCGCCGGAATAACCGGAACCACCGCACTCCACAAAGCCGCAGCGGCTGGCGACATTTCGCTGATGGAGTTCCTGCTGGAAGACAACCAGGCCAACATCAACGCCCCGGCGGATATGCTGGCCGACGACGGCGCAACGCCGATCCACCTTGCCGCCGCTGCCGGGCAAACGGCGATGGTCAAGTTTCTGCTGGATCACAATGCCGATCCAACAATCGAGGCGCAACGGAACGGAGTAACGCCGATTCATGCAGCAGCAGAGCATGGCGGGATTAAGATGGTGCAAGCATTGGTGGAACATGGTGCCAACGTGAACGCCTCCAGCGCAGCCGGCGAATCCACACCGCTCCACTACGCTGCGCAGGGAAACAAGACCGATATTGTGGCCTACCTGATAGAGCGCGGCGCGGCAGTTGACCCCGCCGATCTACGCCAACAGACTCCGCTCTTCTGGGCCGTCCGCAGCAACAGCCTTGATGCCGTCCGCCTACTATTGGAGCGCGGCGCAAACCCTATGTTCGTTGACTGGAACAACCAAACCGTGATTGACTACGCACGGCAGGAGAAAAAAATGGAGATGGTGAACATGATGGAAGAAATGGGGAAGCAATGATAGTGGCAAGCCTGCAAAACTCGGGGAAGCTCACCAGAATTTGAATAATGATCACTTGCCCGTTCAGTGGCCGGCTTTGATGCTTCAGCAAGCTCAACATACGTGGTGGGGGATGCCCGGTGAGAAACCGCAGCATTGAAATCCTCCATTTTTGCTACATTTGACAAGACTAAAAATGCCCAAATGATAACCGACTTTAACGATAAAATTCTACAAGGTGACTGCTTAGAACTTATGCGGCAGTTGCCGGATAAGGCGTTCGATCTTGTTGTGACTTCGCCACCATACAATCTGAAAAATTCTACCGGAAACGGCATGAAGGACGGAAGAGGCGGCAAATGGAAGAAAGCAGAATTGGTCAACGGATACAGTCACCATGATGACTGTATGCCACATGAGGAGTACGCGCAATGGCAATATGAATGCTTAAAAGAGATGTACCGATTAACAAGCGAAAACGGAGCAATATTTTATAATCATAAATGGAGAGTGCAAGACGGCTACTTACAGGACAGAGCAGATATTATCCGAGATTTGCCTGTACGGCAAATTATCATATGGAAGCGCAAGGGTGGTATAAATTTTAATTCCGGTTATTTTTTGCCGACGTATGAAGTAATCTATTTGATTGCAAAACCCGAATTTAGACTTGCACCAAAAGCTAATGCTTTGGGTGATGTTTGGGAATTTAAGCAGGAGATGAACAATGACCACCCTGCGCCCTTCCCAGTTGCTTTAATTGACCGCATAATACGTTCAACTCTGGCTAAGAATGTTCTTGATCCCTTTATGGGTTCAGGAACAACAGCAATTGCGGCTTTGATGAACAATAGAAATTACACTGGCATTGAACTTTCACCTATCTATTGCAACATGGCGAAAGATAGAATCAATGATTTTCATCAACTACTAGAATTAAAATTCTCAACGAAATAGTCAATTCAATACAATCAACAAAAATGCTTATCGATATCCAAAACAGATGGCACAATGCTTATTGGTTTTCAAGAATGCTAATCAATAATGACAAGTATGTCGCCATTGGGAAAGAGCCCAAGTTACTTTCAATAATCGCCAGTAGTTTGCGGCTTGTAGCAAAGGAAAGCAAAGGGGCAAACACCTTGAAATTGCAGAAGCAAACTCTGCGAAACATTATTGAAGAACGATTCAGGAAAAGCTCAACGAAAAGCAATCGTGTTCAACGTATGTTAGGAGAGCTTGATGAAGAAATACGAACAACCGGCGATATGGAAGTATTTATTCTTACATGCGAGAACATCATGTTGCCGTTACATCAGGCAATCACAACAATTCCAAGCGACGACAAAGAGTTCACACTCAATATTGCAAAATCATATCTGGACATTCAAGGGGAGCAAGGTCTATCAACCATAATTTCACTCTGGGATGATTTAGGAGTAAAGGGTTGCTTAACAGCAGAGAGGACAGAAATTGTAAAGGCATTCACAACACTTCGTTTGTTGCTTATAAAAGATCACTCTATCAACGAAGAAGAACGAGATATTGTGCTTACAGGATTTATACAAGAGTTTGAAAGACGGGCAGCCCAAAAGCGAAAACAGCGAGCAGGGGGAAGTTTAGAAGATGTCACAGATTTTATTTTAGGCTATTATAATATCAAGCGCGCAGAAGCTCCTTCACATTTTCAAGCAGACCTTGAAGTTGATAACTGGGTAAAAGGTAAAGATGGTTGGCTGATTGGCATTTCATGTAAACGAACGATTCGTGAACGTTGGAAAAATGTTAGCAGCAGCACAGAAGTTTATAACCGATTTAAGGTGAAGTACATTTTCCATGTGGTCACTTTTGATGAGGATTTATCTGACGATAAACTTACAGTACTTGGTGAGCAGCGCCAAGTATTTTATCTGCCTGATAACAGCAGACGGCTATCATATGCAAGTGAACACGTTGGGCTTAAAAATTATGTGCGGCCAATTTCACAGTTGGTGAACGACCTACGAAGTCACATGAAATGATAGATAGGGTTGTGGCACCCTACCCAACATCAGCATACTGCAACGAGCGTTTGAGCGATTCCTGGAAGGCTTTGGCGATACGTTGGTTGGTTGGCAATGCCAGTTCGGGGTCGCGGCGGATGATGCCGAATGCTGCATCGCGGGCCGCGCCAACGATTGGCCCATCGGTGACAAGGTTGGCGTGGCGGAACTCCGGCAATCCGCTTTGCCGGGTCCCAACAACATCGCCGGGGCCGCGCAACTCCAAATCAATTTCGCTGATGCGGAAGCCATCGTTGGTTTCGGCCATTGCCGCCAACCGCCGGATTGCGGCGCGGCGTTCCTGGCGCGCCTCGTTCGGGCTAAGACCCCGCCGCATCTGGTAGCGGTAATGATCTTTGGTGAGCAAAATACAGTACGATTGATCGGCCCCACGCCCAACCCGCCCACGCAACTGGTGCAGCTGCGATAGCCCAAACCGCTCGGCATTTTCAATCACCATCACCGAAGCGTTCGGTACGTCAATGCCAACCTCAATCACGGTGGTGGCAATCAGAATATCCACCTTCCGCTCAAGAAAATCCCGCATGGTGTCCTCCTTCTCGTACCACAGCATCTGCCCATGCAGCAGCCCCAGCCGAAGGTCCGGGAAGGTGGATTCTTTCAGGAACTCGTAATGCTCCACCGCCGACTTCAACTCCAATTTTTCCGACTTCTCCACCAATGGATAGACAACGTAGGCTTGCCGCCCGGCCATCACCTCGCTCCGCACAAAACTCCAGACGGTATCCAGCTGATGTTCGAACCGAATGGCTGTGCGGATCGGCTTTCGGCCAGCGGGAAGCTCGTCAATGATGCTGACATCAAGGTCGCCGTACAGGGTCATGGTTAGGGTGCGTGGGATTGGGGTTGCTGTCATAATCAGCGTGTCGGGGCGGCGGCCTTTGTTGCGCAGTTGCGCCCGCTGCTCAACGCCAAAACGGTGCTGTTCATCAATCACCACCAGCCCCAAATTTGCGTACTCCACCTCCTGCTGAAACAGCGCGTGGGTCCCCACAATGATGTTCGTTTCGTGGTTCCGAAGCTGATAGAGTATCTCCCCACGGATTCGTTTTTTTTGGCCGCCAACCAACTGCGTCACCTTCACCGGCAAGCCTTCCAGCAGGCGTTGCAGTGTGCGGGTGTGTTGCTCGCTTAGGATTTCGGTGGGAACCATCATGGCGCACTGGTAGCCGTTTTGGACCGCCACCAACATCGCCAGCACCGCCACAATCGTTTTGCCGGAACCAACATCACCTTGCAGCAATCGGTTCATGGCGGTGGGCTTCTCCATGTCGGCCAAAATCTCCTTCATGGAGCGGCGTTGTGCGCTGGTTAGCTCAAATCCTAACTGGTCTAACAGTCGCCGCGCAAGCGTGCTGTGGGTGTCGAAACTGATGCCAGGCTCGGCACTAAGCTCAACTTCTTTCCGGTAGGCAAGGCCAAGCTCGAAGAAGAAAAGTTCCTCGAATTTCATCCGGTAGAGTGCCCGCTGCAGAAGCTCTTCATCGCCCGGAAAGTGCATCTGATAGACGGCATCAGCAAAGGGGAGAAGGTTGTACTCGCGGATCAGTTCATCGGTCAAGGTTTCGCGAAGCTCTTCGGCAACGTACCGCTGGAATGTGGCCTCCATCAGCTTCCGAACCGAGCGGCTGCTAAGGCCTGCGGATTTCATCCGTGCGGTCTCGCGGTACTGAGGGATAATCCGCCCGCTGTGGATCAATCCCTTCTCCTCCTCCTCCAATTTTTCAATTTCTGGATGGGTCCATTGCAGCATCCCGCTGAACAGTTCCGCCGGGCCGCTAATGGCCAGAATATCCCCCACCTGGTAGGACTTGATGAAATACTGCGCCCCCTGGAAAAACACCAAGTTGGCCTCGCCAGTTTGGTCGCTAACGCGGATCACCAGCCGCTTCTGCCCCCGCCCGCTCTCCAGAATCTGCATCCGGCGAATCTCCACAATGGCGGTGATTTGGTCGGGGATTCCTTCCTCCCCGCCAAGCAACAACCGGGTTTGCCGAAGCGGAAGCACCGTGCGCCGATCCAGATAGGCTTTGGGGGTGAACAGCAGAAGGTCACGCACCGTGCGGATGCCAGCTTCAGCCAACGCAGCGGCGCGGGCCGGCCCAATCCCTTTCACAAACTGAAGGGGGAACAGGTCGGCTCCGGCGTTTTTCACATCCTCGGCTTTAATTTCCGTTGCGGGGCGTGCGCGTTTTGTGGGAGTTGTCATTACCTTTGCGTGCGATTTCCAAAACGGCTGGGGGAATTTCCGCCATCGCCGCCCCGAATTTACGACAACCATCGAACCGGACGCACACAGCATTCCGGTTTGGGATGCAACAACAACATCTGCCAATGCAAACACCGCTACGAATGGCATTGCTGCTGCTGGTGCTGGCGGCAACAATGCCGAAGCAAGGGATTGCACAACCCTTGCCTGCCAACCGCTTGCACGCTCCGCACACATTGCTCCCTTCCCCCTTCCCCTTCGATCGAATCCTGAACCCTGACACGCGGGGGATTCTGGTTGGCCCCTACGGCGGGATCAACTTCAATATGCACAGCGGCCAGTTTGTGCTGACCGAGAACAACATCGTCTGCTGCACCTTCGATGAAGGGTCAGGGATTGGGCCGGTGTTTGGCGCAAAAGCGATGATCCCGCTCAGTGAGCAAATCGCCCTTTCGCCACGGCTGGCGTACGAATCGCGCACCGGGGATTTTGAGACCACCAGCGACCCTGTGCCAATTTTTGGGCAAAACAATCAGGTGGAGAACGTGATCTTCACCGACCGGCTTACGGCAAATCTTGCAACCTTCAACATTGATCTTTTGGGAACCTACACGCTAACCGACTTTGGGTTGTACGTGGCGTTGGGGCCATCGGCAGGGATTCTGATTGGGAAAGATTTCACGAAGACCGAGGAGATCACCACCCCCGACGGAGTTGAGTTCCAGAACGGGACCGGAACCGAGCAGCAATTGTTCACCGGGGAGCTTGACATTGTGAACACGTTGCAATTCGAGCTTCGCGGCGGCGTTGGCGCAACCATCGGCATCAGCGATGCAATTTTCCTGAATCCTGAGGTTTTGTACGGCTTCCCGTTCACCAAAATTTCCAAGGAGGATGAGTGGAAAACCAGCCCGCTGCAGTTCACCCTTGGCATCCTTTTCTCCATTTGAACCAACCAGCACAGAAACCATGAAACGTCACGCACTTGCTACTCTGCTCCTGTTGGTTCCCCTTGCCGATTCGGCGCACGGGCAGGGGTTGTTCAACTACACGTATGAAATTAAAACGATTGAGGGCATCAACAGCCCCAACGATGATTACGCGCCCGCCCTCTCCAAAGATCGTGCAACGCTGCTGCTGACCTCAACCCGCCCAGCGGGGTCGTTGGGGGAAGCTGACATCTTCAGCGCGAACCGGACGCAGGGGGGATATGGCACACCGGTAAACCCCGGCTCGCCGCTGAACACTTCCGGAAACGATGGCGCGGTGGCGATTGCTGCCGACGGCAAAACCGTTGTTTTCAGTGCCGACGACCAAGCGGACGGGAAGGGGAGCACCGACCTGTACATTGCCGAAATTGCCGACGGGCGAATCACCAACATCCGGAACTTGGGGGGCACTGTCAACACCTCGGCGTGGGAATCGCAGCCGGCAATCAGCGGCGACGGGAAAACGATCTGGTTTGCCAGCAACCGCAAAGGGGGCTACGGAAAAACTGACATCTGGTACACCACGCTTAACGGCGGAAACTGGTCGCCACCGGTGAACGCTGGGCCAATGATCAACACCAAAAAAGATGAACGATCGCCGAACATCACCCCCGACGGCGGGACACTCTATTTCAGCAGCAACGGATTATCGGGGTTTGGCGGCTACGACGTGTTCATGGCAGTCCGCGAAGGGGCCGAATGGGGCCAGGCATCGAACCTGGGGTCGCTGATTAACAGCACCAAGGATGAGCTGTTCTTCTTTGCTCCATCCAAGCACGAACGCTTCTACTTTGCCAGCGGGCGCGACGGCGGGCAAGGGGGATTGGACATCTACTACGGCACGCCGAACGTCTTTGGCGACGGCATGACCCGCATCCTTGTCAGCGTGATTGACTCCACCAGCGGCAACCCACTTCCCAGCGTTGTGAACGTGATTGATGAAGCCACCGGGCAGACCGTGGCAACATTCACCACCAACCCACAGGTGAAGGAGTACGAGCAGTTCCTTCCTGCCGAGCGGAAGTATCGGTTCCAGGCGACCATTCGGGATCTGCCGCCACGCACCGCAAGCATCACCACGCCGTTTGCCAACGAGCAAGGGACCGCAACGGTGAAGTTCGGGCCAATCTCGCTGGCCGAATTTGATCTTGGCCGCTACAACGTCCCGTTTTTCGTCACCGGCTACTACCGCCCGAACACCCGCGAAAATCTTGACGGGCTGTACCCCCTGCTGGAAGGTCCGCTAAGCGAGGCAGCCTACATCGAGCGATTCCGGAAAGGGTCGAAGCGGTACAAAGATTACATCGGCTACAGCCAAACGATCGAGGGGCTGTTCGATGGAGTGAAAAACTCCACATTGAACGAGATTCTCCCACGATTCAAAACCAGTATGCTACCGGGCGAGGTGTTGGAAATTCGGGTGACGGGATATGCCGACCCAAAGCAGTTTGTTGGGCAATACTTGGAAGGCGAGGTGGTGACGTTCGAGGATATGGCGAAGGCACAGCATGAGGTTAGCCAAGGCGATCAGATTGGGAATCTTGAGCTTTCCGGATTGCGAGCCTGGTACAGCGGGCATTATTTGGATCAGATGCTAACCGCCAGCGGCAACGAAGACTACCGCCAGCTACGCAGCGACGGGCGGGTTCAGTTCCGCTACATTGGTGGCGGCGAAAGCCGCGACGGAGCCGACCGCGCCGCCCAGCGCCGTATTCATATCGAGATTGTGCGAACCGGCGGGGCCAGCGGCGGGCAGGAATTTGATATGAAATAGCCGCAGGAAGGCAGCACAAGAGATTTCAACAATACAGCCTCTTCCTTTGGTAGGAAGAGGCTGTGTTGTTCATTCTATTTTCAAACCTGTTCACCGCACCAGAACAAAAGTCCGCACATCCTCCCCCAATCGGCAGAAATAGGTTCCGGCGGGGAGGTCGCGTAGGTTCAGCGTGGTGTGGGTGCTCCCAGGCAAAGCAGTTGTTGATCGCACAACGCTCCCCAACAAATCGCTTACAACCAATCGCTGCTCTTGGCTTGATAGTTGGTAGGTGAGTTGTAGGGTTGATGTGGTTGGGTTGGGGAATACGGTAAAATTGCTTCCCCATTCTGCAAATTCAACAACACCTGTTGGGTTATTTGCTGGTCCACCGCCATCTATTGTTTTATAGATGATCCCCTTGCATCCCTTAACATAGCCATCACGACAAGTTACCCCTGCACAGTATGCCACTCTTGGCGATACTACACTAATTGCCCCCATCTCATGGTGGAGCGGAATACCATAATCTGCTATTTCCCATGTCTTTCCACTATCGTATGTCCGTTGTATTCGCTCGTTTCCTTGGAACATACGATACCCAGGAACACTCATGCCGAAGCTACCATTGAAAAATGAAAAAGATTCAGCATTGCTTCTTGGGAAACCTACCTCAGACCATGACACTGCATTATCAACAGATCTATAGATCGCAAATTTTGCCCCCATTAACCATATATTCTCTCCTAAGTAATATA
>JADZEY010000007.1 GCA_020850315.1 Armatimonadota bacterium
CGGCTTCGTAGTGGTCGAAGGTCATCGAAGGGATTGCGCGGCCTTGCGTGATGGAGCGCAACGTGGTAACGTAGCCGAACATCTCCGAAAGGGGAACCATTGCCCGAATCACCTGGGCATCGTGGCGTTGCACCATCCCTTCAATGCGGCCACGGCGACTGGAAAGGTCGCCCATCACGTCGCCCATGTACTCATCCGGTGTCACCACTTCCACTGCCATGATCGGCTCCAACAACACCGGCTTTGCTTTGCGGCAGGCTTCCTTGAAGGCCATTGACCCGGCAATCTTGAAGGCCATTTCCGACGAGTCCACGTCGTGGTAGGAACCGAAATGGAGCTTTGCTTTGATGTCCACCACCGGGAATCCAGCAAGCACACCGTTGCGCAGTGCTTCGGTAATCCCCTGCTCCACTGGCTTGATGTATTCTTTTGGAATCACACCGCCAACAATGGCATTGACGAACTCGAAGCCTTTGCCTGGTTCGTTTGGGCCGAACTCAATCACTACGTGGCCATACTGCCCCTTACCACCCGACTGACGGACGAACTTGGTGTCCTGGTTCACCGTCTCGCGGATCGTTTCGCGGTAGGCAACCTGTGGCTTGCCAACGTTTGCTTCCACACGGAACTCACGGCGGATACGATCCACGATGATGTCCAAGTGAAGCTCACCTACGCCGGAAATAATCGTCTGCCCTGTCTCCTCATCGGTCTTCACACGGAAGGTTGGATCCTCTTCGCTGAGCTTGGCAAGAGCTTCGCCCAACTTGTCTTGATCGGCTTTTGTTTTTGGCTCGATTGCCTGGTCAATCACGGGGTCTGGGAACTCCATTTTCTCCAGCACAATCGGATCGGCTTCGTCGCTGAGCGTGTCGCCGGTTTTTGTTGCTTTCAAACCGACCACGGCAACGATGTCGCCTGTGTATGCCTCGTCAATGTCTTCGCGGTGGTTGGCGTGCATCCGTAGCAGGCGGCCAACGCGCTCCTTCTTGCCAGTGATGGTGTTCAGAACGTAGGAACCAGCCGACAGAGTTCCGGAGTACAAGCGGATAAACGTGAGCTTGCCAACGAATTTATCGGTGATAATCTTGAAGGCAAGCGCGGAGAACTTCTCGGCATCGGATGGCTGGCGCTCCACATGGTCGTCGGAATCCATGTGGTGGCCCGGCGTTGTGCCAACATCCATCGGCGACGGAAGGAACTCCAACACGGCATCCAGCAACTGCTGCACGCCTTTGTTTTTGAAGCTGGAGCCAAGCATCACCGGGATGATCTTCACCTGCAAGCAGGCCTCACGCAACACTTTGCGGATTTCTTCCGGCGAGATTTCTTCCCCGTCCAGATATTTCATCAGCAGGGTGTCATCAACTTCGGCAACCGCTTCCAGCATTTTGGTGCGGTACTCTTTTGCTTGCTCCTCGATGTCGTGGGGAATGTCAATCACATCCCATTTTGCCCCCTGGCTCGAGTCGTCGAAGATGTAGGCTTTCCACTCAATCAGGTCCACGATTCCCTTGAACATATCACCCTGCCCAACCGGCAATTGCAGCGGGACAGCGTTTGCGCCAAGCCGGTCGTGGATCATCCCGACAACCTTCAGGAAGTCGGCACCCACACGATCCATCTTGTTCACAAAGGCGATACGCGGGACGTTGTATTTATCGGCTTGCCGCCACACCGTTTCGGATTGGGGTTCCACACCACCAACCGAGCAGAAGAGGGCAACCGCGCCGTCCAACACCCGCAGCGAACGTTCCACCTCGACGGTGAAATCAACGTGGCCCGGGGTGTCAATGATGTTGATGCGGTGCTCTGGGAAATGGGATTTTGACCCTTTCCAGAAGCAGGTTGTTGCTGCCGATGTGATTGTGATACCGCGCTCCTGTTCCTGCTCCATGTAGTCCATGGTTGCAGCACCGTCGTGAACCTCACCGATGCGGTGAAGCACACCAGTGTAGTACAGGATGCGCTCGGTTGTTGTTGTTTTGCCAGCATCAATGTGCGCCATGATGCCGATGTTGCGAACTCTATCGAGTGGATACAGGCGTGGCATAATCGAGAATTAGCTTCGGTTAACTATGAATAACAGTGCCTAAACAGCGGATTGGTCAGTTGTCAGTTGTTCGTGGTCAGTAGTCGATGATTCTTGAGAGGGTTGCCAGTAGAAGAGAAAGGCGTGTTGCTTTCGTTGTTACCGATCCCCTGCCACCGATTACCAATTCCCGACTACCAGCGGAAGTGAGCGAATGCACGGTTTGCATCGGCCATGCGGTGAACATCTTCGCGCTTTTTCACGGCAGAACCTTCGCCGTTGGAAGCTGCGATAAGCTCGCCAGCCAATTTTTCGCGCATGGTTTTTTCGCGGCGGTCATCGGCGTATTTAATCAGCCAGCGGATGCCCAGCGCAACGCGGCGCTCGGGGCGAACCTCCATCGGCACTTGGTAGGTGGAACCACCCACACGGCGCGAACGGACTTCAACGGCTGGGGAGACGTTGCCCAATGCTTTGCGGAAAACCTCTAACGGATCCTGCTGGGTACGCTCGGCAACAAGGTCAAGCGCGCCATAAAGGATGTCGCGGGCGGTGCTCTTCTTTCCATCCAGCAGAAGGTTGTTGATAAACCGCTCGATGGTCACGTCGTTGAAGCGTGGGTCTGGCGAGATCCACCGCTTTTCTGCGCGTTTCTTTCTCATGGATTCTATGCAGTAGATGTTCGTTGATTACTTCTTTGGACGCTTTGCGCCGTACTTGGAACGCCCTTGTTGGCGTTTGGCAACCCCTTGCGTGTCAAGCGTGCCACGCACGATGTGGTAACGGACACCCGGAAGGTCCTTCACGCGGCCACCACGGATCAGCACAATCGAGTGCTCCTGAAGGTTGTGTCCTTCCCCCGGAATGTAGGCGATCACTTCCTGTTGGTTGCTTAAACGCACCTTTGCCACTTTACGAAGTGCCGAGTTCGGCTTCTTCGGTGTGGTGGTGTAAACGCGGGTGCAAACGCCGCGACGCTGCGGGCAACGATCCAACGCAGGGGAATTGCTCTTGTACAACTCCTCCTGGCGGCCCTTGCGAACTAACTGATTGATTGTTGGCACAGCTTGACTGTTGTATTGTTAGACTTCGGTTTTTACAAAGAAGAGCGCAAAGATAGCACTCACCCGTTTACGTGGGCAAGATGCCTTACCGCATGAAACAGGTCATTCTTGGTTGTGACAACCATTGTTACGAGAAGCCCCTTATCGAAGGGGCTTCTGTTACCGCCGTGTTGTGTCGGAATCGGCTGGCGGCGAAGATGCATCGTTTGGGCTTGGCACAGTTGTGTTTCCATTGCTCCCCTCCACACGGCGTTCCACCACCTGCGGGTTTGGCGGAGCCGCCACCTTGTACGCTCCATTTTCCCACCGAACCATTAAAATTTCCGCTGGACGGTCGTGATGACGCACAACAACGGAGTAGAGGGTATCCACCTGCAAAATCTTAAAATCGCCCTGGAATTTGCCGGTGAAATCTTCACCGTACATCTGAATATACTTGGCAAACGCCTCCTTCCCCTTCAGCCCTTGCAGCATGGCGGCTTCGTTCCGGCGAGTGGAATCCAGCGACATATTCATGGCTTGGCCGGTGATCATCATATCCAGCTGGCGTTGCTGGTCGCTATCAAAAAGGTCGTAAATCTTGGCTCCATCTCCCGTCCGCATTGTTTCCACCATCTTGGTGTATCCCTGCTGAACGCTGGGTTTGTTATCCTGGGGCGCGGTTTCGCCGCACGCCGCCAGTGCCGTGGCCAACGCCGCCAGCAAGCAAAACCTCCAGATTGGAGTAAGGAATAATCGTTTCATGGTCTGTGGAAAATAGAGGTTGAAGGTACTCATCGCCCCTGCTCTGATTCGGTCTCCTGAGAAAACAATGACGACAAGAGAAGGCGGGTCAACCTACCACCTTTCGCCAGCGCAGGCAATGTTTGGGGGAAGCCTGGCCGATAAGGATTTGTAAACATCAGCGGTTTCTGGCAAGGAATCCCCACTGTGTTTAGCAACAAGGGATTGCCGAATAGTATTTTTGTGCCGTGAACTCCCAGCCTCCCAAACCGCCGACCGCCACCGTTCTGCTAAATGGCGTTCCGGTTAACTACACGGTTCGCCGCAACCCTCGTGCGCGAAATATGCGGATCACCATCTCGCCCCACAGCGGCGTTGTGGTAACGCTTCCGGCACGGCTGAAACGCTACATCAACCCGGAAGATTTTTTGCGCGAAAAGCAGGAGTGGGTGCTGCATCACTTGCAACAGGTGAAGCCAGTCAGCCCTGCGGCCCAGCTTCGGGATGGCTCAACGATTTACTATCGTGGCCAGCCGCTACGATTGCGGGTGCATCGCGATAGCGCGGTTGGCCTTCGGCAAGTCATCATCGAAGATGGCCAACTCCATCTGCACCTTCCCCCCAATCACGGCCAAACGATCCGGGAAACATTGCGGGAACACCTGTGGGCTGAAGCCACAACAGTGCTGAACAATGATGTCGAACAGGAAGCAAAACGGATGGGCTTGGGGGAGCGCTACGGCAACGTCACCATCCGCGACCAAAAGTCGAAGTGGGGCAGCTGCTCGAAACAGGGGAATCTATCACTCAACTGGCGGCTGATACTCTTTCCAGAACAAGTGCGTCGGTACATCGTGATCCACGAGCTGTGCCACTTGCGGCACTTTGACCATTCACCAAAATTTTGGGCACTGGTGGCGCGATTCGATCCCACCTACGAAACCTCCATCGCGTGGCTGAAAGAACACGCGGCACGCTACGAGCGGGATCTGCGGTAACGCCGTGTGCCGCACGCAATCACTCAAGTACATTTCACAACAACCGAACCTCACATCAATGCCTGATTTCCGCGACCGACTGTTTACGTGGCGAAGCTACACCCCTATCCCCTTTCTTCTTGTTGGCTTGGTGTTTGGCCAACCAACGATTATCAGCTTGGTGGCGGGGTTCGTGTGTGCGTTGTTGGGTGAATCCATCCGCTTTTGGGGGGTTGGCCACGCCAGCTACGAAACCCGCGTCACCGAAACCGTCGGCGCATCACGGCTGGTGGTCTCCGGGCCGTTCGCCTACGTGCGGAACCCGCTGTACGTGGGGAATATCCTGCTGTACACTGGCTTTGGGGTGATGGCAAACCTCTGGTGGCTGGTCATCCTAACGTTTGCTTGGTTCGTGTTCCAGTACCACATGATTGTTGCACGTGAGGAAGAATTTTTGGCGAATAAATTTGGGAAGGAGTACGAAGAATTCCGCCGGAACGTCCCCCGCTTCCTTCCGCGGCTAACCCCTTACCACGGCGACCGCTCCACGGCTATCCACTGGAACACCGCCTTCCGTAGCGAGCGCAGAACCTTCCAAGCGTTTGGCATCGCGCTGGTGCTGATGATTGGGAAATGGAGTGTGGTTCGGTGGTATTGATGAAGCAAGATGGAGGTGACGTTTCCGCCGAAACGCACGATTGCTGATGCTAACCATTGCTCACCTTCAACGATGTGAGCTTCGGGTTTATTCTCGTTTCGCCTTACCGAGCGGATGAAAATATCTGGAGGAATCCTTCGCGCAATGCCTCGGCAATCTGGCTGAACGGAGGGGCGGCACCGTTGAAAACATCGGCAAGGGTTGCCGTGCGGCTGCGGAGCATCTGGCGCATTCGCTGGCGGCGATTGGGGTCGCTGTTGGGGCTGTTCAGCAGATCAATAATTTCCAGATGAGCATCACCAAGCAAAATGGATCCGTGCTGAAGCAACACGTTTGAGTATCGCCGTTGCGCCGATCCCGCCAGTTTCCGCCCTTGCCACATCAACTCACTAAGTGCCGAAGCACTGAAACAACTGGCCGATTCAGTGCTGGCGTAATGTTCCCGGAAATCAGGTTGCGAGCGATTGAACTCAATCCCCGTTGCCCCAAGCAGCTGGAACCCCCGCAGCAATGCTTGGTTGATTGCTGCATAGCTATCCTGAACGCCCTGCCCCTTCTTCCCCACCATTGCCACCGCGTAGGTGATCTCTTCAGCATGAAAGACAGCGCGCCCGCCAGTTGGCCGCCGCACAATTCCGTAGCCGCGCCGTTCCACTTCCGCCACATTGATCTGGGCAATGTCCTGGTTGTAGCCCAGCGATAACGCCCAGGGTTGCCAGCTGTAGAACCGTAATCGCGGGATTCCATCGGCAGCGCACGCTTGGGCCATTGCTTCGTCGCGTTCCATGTTTGCCGCTCCCGAGCAGTTCGGTTCGATTGCGCATTGCCAGCCATGCGGCTCACTTCTATCAGTATCCACGGCAGTTGTTGTTGCATCTATCATGGCGGGCAAATTAGCGTTGCCACCCCCTTCACACCAAAAGCCCGCCTGCGGCCAACGCACTGCTGGGGGGCAGAATGCGGCGGAAGAACAATGCCACGAACCTCCATTTCCCGATTTGATTATCTTCGCGCCGCCCACAACCAGAAGGGGAGCAAAACGTGGTGGCCGAATACTCTCTCTCTCTCTCTCCCTCTCTCTCTCTTACGCGGTGAATCATCTCCCATGTCACATACAGCAAACCCTGCAATCGTTTCACAACCAACAATCCAACATCCAACCCAGCAACCACAGGATATCAACGCACCATCGTTTCTTTCACTTCCCGGAATCACCCCCCGCAACGGGTTTCAGTTCCGGCGTGGGCAGCATGAATTTCTTGCCAAATTGGCTGCGGCATTCCGTGCTGGGCAACTGAACCAGCTTGGCGTGTTTGTGCCGGGCTACGGCAAAACCATCACCGCGCTGTCGGCATTTGTGGTTGCGCACGCCGTTGGCGTTGCCAAAAAATTAGTGGTGTTCGTCCCTCGCGGAAACCTGCGCGACCAGTACGCCGATCCGCAAGAACTTAACCGCGTGTTCCAAAGCATCGGCGCGCCCCGGTTCTCCTTCTGTGTGGCCGATTCGGAGAAGGTGTTTCTGAAGAACATTGACACCTCCATCATTGTCACCACCTACCAGTATGCCAGTGGGCGCGGCGGTCACAAGGCGTTGCTCCGGTTTTGCGAATCGGCCCCGTGCATGTTTGTGTTCGACGAAGTTCATCACCTTTCCGACGACGGGACCTGGGCCAACAAAATTGACCAATTCCCCTGCGCGTGCAGCGTGGCACTTAGCGGCACGCCGATGCGATCCGACAACAAAACGTTGTTCGGCGTTCCGTTCGAGCTTCGGAACGATGGCGAGCAGTACTACCTTGCCCTGCACGAAGTCACCATGCGCGATGCGCACTCCGAAGGGCGAATCCTGAAGCGGGTTCATGCCCACGTGATTGATTACCGGCTGAAGCTGGCCCATGCCGAAACCGGACAGATTGTGGAGTTATCGCTGTCGCAGATGGTGGAGATGACCAAGAACAAAAGTGATGTTGATGCCTTCCTTGCGCGGCGGAAACTGCGATTCCATGAGGTCTATTTGGAGTCGCTTCTGGGGCCCGCATTCCACTGCTTTGCCGAAAAACGGAACCAGCGCGATGCCGAGCTTGCCGCCAATCCAGCCATAAAAAAAGGGGATGCCCGCAACCACCAGATGCTGATTATCGCCATGAGCAACCGCCATGCCCAGGCGATTCTGGAGTTTGTGCAGCGGCGGTTTCCGCAGTGGCGTTCGGCACGGATTGGCCAAGACGTTCCCGCCGAAGAACGCCAGCAACTGCTGGAGCAATACCGCAACGGCCAGATTGACGTGATGGCGCAAGTGGATATGATTGGCGAAGGAACCGACATCAAGCCGATTAGCGTGATTGTGAAAGCGGACCTTGTGCGGGCTTACTCCAAAACCTTGCAGCAAATTTTCCGGGGGATGCGCTACTACGATGGCTTCGGCGAGCAGGGAAACGTCTGCGATATCTACGCCGCCAACGATTCCGAAGTAGTGACAACATTAGAGTGGATCAGCAGCGAGGAGCAGATTGGTGTGCGGCTGAAGGAGGAGCGGGATCGGCAGGAACAACTTACCCGTAATGCCGCCGGCGAAAGCGGCTGGGAACTGCGCGACGTTGAACACCGCGACATGCAGCGATACACCCTTGAGCTGTTCCCCGAGCTTGCCAAACCCCTTCCCGAGCAATCTGCACAACCGAGCGGGCCAGCCCAGCAGAAGGATTACATCCTGAACGTCAGCCAGCGCGAACATGAGTTGCGGCAGGAGTGCGCGTCGCTTGCGTCGCGGCTGTCGTTCATCCTGAAATCGCATGGACAGATTGTGGAGATCAATTTCATCCACGGCGAGGCCAAGCGGCGGTTTGCAAAAGCCCAAGAAGAGTTAAGCATCAACGAACTGCTGAAGAAAAAGGACTGGCTGGAACGCTGCATCGCTGCGCGGCGGTTGGTTCCGTAGCAAGCAACGTCTGGATTATTCACTGATCTTCCGCAACGCCAAGGTCAGTGGTCAGTAGTCAGTGGTCAGTTGCAAAGAGGGTCATTAGTCATTGGTCATTAGTCACTGACCTTAGGCAGCATTTGGATAGTGAGCAGTTGGCCGTTCAGTGGCTCCACTCATACTTCGACGGGGCTCAGCATGAGCGGAGGGTGTTGTCAGGTGGAACACCCAGATACTGCAATCAACAAGCTCCAGCATGATTCTGCGTACGGTCAGCTACTCAACCATTGCCCTTCGCACCCGTTCGGCCTCGGTGGTTTTCCCCTGTTCGGCCAACGATTGTTGAAGCAGCTCGGCGGCTTCTTCATCCTCGGGCATTGCCTGAAGGATGTTGTTCAGCAATCGGACAGCGTTCTGGGTGTCCCCTTCGCGCAGCAGTGCGCGGGCTACCCGAATCGCCAAGCCCCGCAGCATGGTTTCTATCTCTTCTCGCGCTGCCTCGAACATCTCCTCGTATAATCCCGGGAAAGGAACGCCCTGCAATAGTTGCTGGGCCTGGAGCAGCGCCGGAACAGCCCGCAGCAGCCCCCCCCCGCGCAATGCTTTCCTTGCTTGAAGCAGATGCTGGTATGCATCCAGCAGATCTACCCGAACGGCGGCGGGGTTCAGCCGTGGGGCAAGCTCTGGCTCGGTGATAATGGCATCGGGCCCCAATAGCTTGCGCAGGTCGTGCAGCCGAACATAGACAACGTTGCGTGCGCGGTCGGGGTCGGGGTCGCCGGTGGCAATGGCGCAGAAATCGCGGTGCGGAAGCGGACGGTCGGCAAGCTGTGCAGCAACCATCAGGCCCAGCACGGTGCGTGCGCGTGCGCCGGAAATTTTCCGTGGTTCTTGCCCGGGCAACTGCACCGTGATGACCCCAATCATTGTCACCACAATCTGCCCATTTCCTTTCATGGCACGCAGCTGCGCGTCACGGTCGTGCTGGATTGCTGCACAGCTTCCCCGCCACGCTTTCACCTCCTTTGCCGGAAGACATTTCTCGGCCAACGCAATCAGCGGCAGCATGTAGGCGGCAATCCGTTGTGTTTGTAGCCACGTAAGCCCGTGGGTGATTGCGCAGCGCAAACTGGGTTGCAATTCTTGCCACAAAACCCGTTCCGGTTTCCATTCTATCAGGTGGATTACGGTGTGCAGCAGCGCCAGGTCATCAATCCGAAGCAACGGGCGGGCAAGCAACCGTTCGGCAACAGGAATGATAAATTCGTCCGGTGCAGCTTCGATAAGCAACCGAAGCAGCAGCCTCAAAGTATCGGCAACCTGTGGTGAGTCACTTCGCTCGGATGCTTCCGGCAGCTGGGGCATCTCCTCCGAACCAAGCATCACCCCCAACGCTGTAGAAGGGAGCAGTATGGTCCTCCCTTCGGGAAACTGAGTTAGCATCTCCATCCCCCACTTCCGCTCCCCCAGAAGCAAGCCAATGGTGGCAAGCGAGGAACCGATAAAATGGCGTACGATTTTCTGATGTTCGGCAGGGCAGGCTTGCAGCATGGCGTTTGCAGCTTCCTGAAGCTGGGGAATCGGCGCGCCAAACGCAGCAAGCAGATGAATGCGAACAATCTGCGAGCCGTAGTAGGCCGATACCCCGTCATGCTCGCGGATCACATCCTGCCAACGTTCCAGCACCCGCAGTGCCGCGTCCGGTTCGCCAATGGAATCGTGGAAGGCAATGGAGTGCTTGGCAAGGCTTTCCCGCTGAAGGATATTCCACCCGTGGCGGCCTTGCAGATCGGCAAGCAACACACGGCGTTCCTGCAACTGGTCGGGGGTCTCGAACACCCGCAGCAGCGGCGGCCCGATATACCCCCACAGCATCTCCATCTGCTTCTTCCCCATCGGAAGCTGGCGCACCCGCTGGAACTCCTGCTCAATCAAGCGAACTTCCTCCTGCCGCCCTTCGTTGCTGGCCCGCAAGGCAACGTTGGCAAGCAAAAGAAGGAAGGAGCGTGAGGCCCGAATCTGGGGGAACCGCTCGGCAAGCTCCATTGCCTGGGCCGTGTAGTGAACCCGTTGTCGGGGATATTGCGCCATCAGCCGCACCAACGCAACAATCCGAAGCCCAGCTTGGTGTTCGGTGGTTGGCGCGGCGGTTAGTGCCTCCAGCTGGGCACAAAGCGCGGTGCAGCGTTCAGCATCGGTGTCGGCGCGGGCCATCACGTACTGCACCACCAGCAAATGGACTCGCTCGGCCTGCCATGCCTCGTTGTCGTTCCCTTCGCCAAAGTGCTCGAACAGCTTCAGGGCGTGATTGGCCATGCGGCGCGTTGCTGCAAGGTCGCTTGTCTCCAGCGCCCCGGCAGCCATTTTCCGTATCCGTCCAAGCAGGTTCAGCACCGTTTGCTCCGGCACGGACATCAGGCCAATCCGTTCGCCAATAATGTCAACCGGGAGGTAGGAGTACAGCGGAAGATCGGCAGCGACAACGGCGCACAGCCGCCCAAGGTTTGGGGGGGCATGATCCAAGAAATAGCGGTGCAGAAGGGTGTGAGTGAAAGAGAGGAGCGGAAGCGCGCTTGCCGGAAAGTCGTTCCCTTCCGAATGGATTCCGGGGAGCGGGGTGATGAGCATTGGGTGAAGCTGAAGCACCCCACGGAACAGCAATCGCTCAAGAAGTAATTCGGCTTCGGGCAGTTCTTGCAAGGCTTGCGCGGCGGTTTCGCGGGCGAACGCCTCACCCAGCCATGCAAGGCGTTCGGCGGCAACCCGTTCATCCGGCATCAGGTGGGCCGCCATCCCCTCGCCGATTCGTTTGGAGCTTCGCTCAATGTGAGTGGTAAACGCTTCGTCATCGGAATCCACCACGTACTGGCCAGACCCTGCGGTTTGAGTGATAATCCCAGCGGTAATCGCCCCGCGAAGCCCAGACCGCAACGCCAACGGGTTGCCAGTTGTTAGCCGCGCAAGCATGGCCGTGATTGCCGGATCGGGGGGGGTGCCAAACAGCCGCCCCCATAGTTCTTCGATTTCCGCTGGAAGCAACCCGCCCAACTCCATCTGCTGGAATGGATACTGCTCCAGCAAGGTCGCCACCGCATTTGCCGAAGGGCGTGCCGAGCAGAGCAGCGTCAGAGTTTCATCCGACAGCCCTTCCAGAATCAGCCCAAGCTGCCGGATACCATCCCCTTCCAGCAGGTGGGTATCCTCGATCACCACCAGCGTTAGCCGCAACCGCGACAACCGGCGCAGCCCAGCCACAACATCACCAAGGGTTGGCGGGACATCGTGCCGAAGCAACCCTTGCGCTGTTTCCGATTGCTCCAGTGCGCGAGCAAACGCGGGGGCAAGGGTTAGGGTTGCTTCGGGCAATATCCGCGTAGCAATCACCAATCCGCCAGCTTCTTCCACTTGCTGGCGTGCTTCTTCCACAGCTCTGCTTTTTCCAATTCCTGCCTCCCCAACCAGAAACAGCGTATGCAGCCCTTCGTGTTCGGGGGTGCTCTGCACCGTCTGCAAAATTCGGGAGATCACGGTTGTGCGGCCAATCATCGGCAAGGTGCCGTGATTTAGGAAATCCACAAGGGCTTGCATAGCGGATCCTTATCGCGTGATAGTTGAAGGAGAACGGGAAGGCAGCACGGAAGGAAACTGAGGAGAAGGGGAGCAAAATGAGAAATTTTGGGAGAAGAACAACCGAGCGTAAGATCAGCAACAGAAAGGCGTAAGAAGCAGCGGGTATCTTACCACCATGATGTCTGCACAATCAGCCGTGAGATCGGCAACCAACAGAACCAGCAGCGGAATCCAGATGGAGCTTCGGCGGGTTCCCCAACAAACTGTTCAATGCTTGCATTGCAGCGCGGTAGGGTTCATGGGGGAGCGATTCTGCGTCTGCTGCGGAGTGCAGTTGCCCCGCAAATGCCGGCGGTGTGGCGCGGCAATCCGCCACCAAATCGCCAACTACTGCCCGCATTGCGGAACGCGAGTGTGATGGGGGCACACACCAGGGGGAAACGGGACAGGCAAAGAGGGGGGCAGTGGATGGTGCTGTCCCCCTCTTGTCACGCGCGGTAGGCCGAAGCGAACCTTCGGCCTACCGTTATTTTTTATTTGGGGCAAACCAGCGTTTCAATCGTGGTGGCGGTGGCGGCAACCGAAACCCGTGGGACTACCACCGAACCTACGCCAAATATGGAGAGATCTTTTACCGGAAACTCGGTCATATCGGCCACAGCTTTGGGGTCAAATTCGGCGCAGTTGGCAACGCCTGCGCCGTCGGTTTTCAGCAGAACTCCATCGCCCGCGCCAATTGCTTCGGTGAAGCCAACAACTGCCAACCCGCCATCGCGTGTGGTTATTATCCCACGCCCTTCGCTGACGGCTGTGGACTGATAGACCTTTGCCCATTCCAGCGCGCCGTTGCAGCTTAGTGTCATCAGTAGTGTTCCGCCAACGTTGGCAGGGTCGGTTCCTTTGGCGTAGCCAGTCAGGTAGAACGCCCCTTTTTTGTCGGCAGCAATCCCGAAAGCTTCGCTGTACAATCCTGCGCGGGCAATCACTTTCCCCTGGTCGTTGCCATCGTTGGTGAAGCCAATGGCCAGCAGCTTGAACTCGGTTGTTTCCGCTAATCTTCCCAGCGTGTATCCGGCCGCCGCAAAACCGGATGGCCCGCCAGCGATTGCGGTTCCCCGCTCGGCACGGTTGGTTCCCCAGGCTTTCACCCACATCACCGCGCCGTCGGGGCTGACTTTTGCAACCATCATATCGTCGTTGCCATTGCCAAAACTTCGGGTCCATCCGGTGGCATACAACGCTTCGCCATGCTCGATAACCGATTTCAAGATGTCGTACTCATCCCCCCCGAAGCTGCGGCTCCAGACCAACGCGCCATTGGCTTCAATGCGGATCAGGTAGCCGTCGTAGCTGTCGCCGGTTCCCAGAATGCCAGCAATGGTGTAGCTGTTGTTTGCCGTTGGGATGATGCTGTAGCCTGCGTCGTGTCCGCCGCCGCCGTAGGTTCGGGACCATTGCACGTTCCCTTGCGGGTCGGTTTTCACCACGTAGATATCGTCGAACATGGCGTTGAAACTGCGGGTGTAGCCAACGGCGATGTAGCCACCGTTGTGCGCTTGTGCCACGCCAAACGCTGCGTCGTCGTTGCTTCCGCCAAAGGCGCGAGACCACTGCACGTTCCCCCCTTTATCCACTTTCACCAAGTAGGCATCGTCCCCTCCGGCACCAAAGCTCCGGGTTTTTCCGGCAAGGATGTAGCCGCTGTCGGCGGTGGAAGCAATGGAGTACAGCTGGTCCAACGCGCCGCCGCCGTAGGCTTTCATAAACTTGGATAGCGCGGCTGATAGTTTCGGTGGCAGCGGAGCGACTGGCGATTTCACATAGAGGAAGGACCAGACCTCACTTTCGGCAACTTTCACTCCATCGTTGAACAACGTCACCTGCCACGCATACTGCTGGCCACTTTTGAACTTCGATGCGGAGACCGGGTAGGTAAGGTTTCTGGTGCTGATATTCTCCTGCCGGAAATAGGCGGGGTTGGACCCCATCGCGCTGATGGGGCTTTGCTGCCCGAACAGTTCCACAACTTTAATGCTGTACGTTGCGCCGGTGGTTATCAGTGGTGCGGTGGTCCAGTTGAACATCGGGAGTTCATCGCCAACGCTTGTGCTGTTGTCGGGGGCAATCAGCACAAGGCTAACGTTTTGGATTTCCTGGTTGAAGCAATCGCTCCCGACCACATCATCGCTGCTGACTTCTTTGGCATAGACGCAGACGGTGTAATCGCCCGATGGGACAAGGCCGGTTTGCATCAGGATATTCTTGTAGCGGCCGTTGCTGCTATTGACCTTCACCGGCTCAACGTCGCGTCCGGTTAGGCGTTTGGTTCCGGGGGGAAGATCGAACGGGGCGGTTTGCGCGTCAACAATCTGGCCGTCGCGAACCTCGGTGGCAATCCCCTGTAAGTAGATCCGGACGGTGGTTCGCCCCGAATTTGTTAGGGTGATTTTCCACATATCCGAAACCCGCAGCTGGTTTGGCGGCGGCTGTTGCAGCCGCACCGTAACGCGCGGCGGGGCTTGGGCCTGCAGAACCATCATGGGAAGCAGAAGCAAAAGCGTCGGAAGCAGAAGGCGTTTCATAGATTTCCCGGATTCATCAATAGTGCAACCAGCGTGGTTCGCAAGTTCGTTATTCCAGCGGTTCCCCGCATGGCCCAGCGGCAAAATTTCTTTCGCGGCTGCAGAAGCTCTGTATTTGGCACATGGTGGAGTTGTCAAGTTATCGTCAAAACCCCTTGGTTGGCGGCTGTCGTCCCCTCCACTTTCTTCTTTGGCTCACTTCTTCTCTCTACTTTTGTTCATGGCAATCTCAATTATCCCCGTCCGCAGCAATCGCGATGTGAACCGCTTCATTGGAATGGTCTGGTCTATCTACAAAGGCGACCCGAACTGGGTTCCGCCGGTGAAGTTCGACCGCAAGCGATTGTTAGACCGCCAGAAGAACCCATTCTGGCAACATGCCACACTCCAGATGTTCCTTGCCGAACGGGACGGGGTGGTGGTTGGGCGCGTTGCGGCAATTATCAACCGCAACCACAACGATACCTACCACGACAAGGTTGGGTTTTTCGGTTTTTTCGAGGCGATGAACGACCAAGAAGTGGCCAACGGCCTGCTTGCCGCTGCCGAGCAATGGCTTGGTGAACAAGGGATGGAGGTGATGCGTGGGCCGGTGAATCCTTCGCTGAATGATGAGGCCGGATTACTGGTGGAAGGCTTCGATGACCCCCCGCAAATCTTGATGACCTACAACCCCAAGTATTACAGCACCGTAATGGAAACGTTCGGCCTAGCCAAATCGAAGGATATGTTCGCCTATCGTTTGACCCGTTCTTTCCTGACCGAGAAGATTCAGCGGGTGCAATCGGCGGTTCGCCAGCGGGAGGGGTTGACGATCAGAAACGTGAATTTTGGCGATAAATCGGTATTTCAGCGTGATGTAGCGATCATCAAGGAAATCTACAACTTAGCGTGGCAAGCCAACTGGGGGTTCGTGAAGATGACCGATGCCGAGTTTGACTTCATTGCCAAAGACTTGAAACAATTGGCCGATCCCGACTTTGTGCTGATTGCCGAAGCCCGGGGTAAGCCAGTTGGTTTTGCGCTGGGATTGCCCGACATCAACCAGGTGCTGATCCACAACAAGCGGGGCGGATTGATTGGCGCGGTGACGGCAATGCTCCGCTTCCGCAAGCGTGTGACCCGTGGAAGAATCTTCATTTTGGGCGTAATTCCGCAGTTTCAGCGGCTTGGGATTGATGCGGTGCTCTACTACGAAGTTGGCACACGGATGGTGGATGGGAAGGGATATCGCGAAGGGGAAGCGTCGTGGGTGGTGGAAGATAATGTGATGATGAACCGCGCCGCCCAGATGATGAACGGTGAGCTCTACAAGCGCTATCGCCTGTACGACAAAATCATTAAAAAGAATTAAGACCCCCGCTGTTGGCGGCAACCTATCTTTGCCCCGCTTCAAAAATCGCAGCCCCCCAGTGGCAGCGGCAGTTACTGAAGCATAGATACGTTGAACTAACGAGGAGGGAACCTTGACATCAGTTGAAGCTACCAGTAGCAGCACAAAGCGGAGCCGTTCTGGCATTATCGCTTTGCTGCTAACAGCCACACTGAGTGGAGCAAGCGTCGTTGCGGCGCTAACATGGTCGGCCAGTGCCACTGAACCCAATGCAAAGGGAGTTGTGAACGCTACTGCCGAAGTAAACATGGACTCGCTGTACGCCGCAAAGGCTTCCGAGGAAGTAGCGACCGACACCAGCTACGCCATGGCGATGCCTGCATCGCAGACGCTATCGGGACGTGTAAGCTGGTATGGCCCAGGCTTCCATGGCCGCCGCACTGCCAACGGCGAGCGATTTAACAAACATGAGATGACCGCTGCCCACAAGACGCTCCCCTTTGGGACACTGGTGCGGGTGGTGAACGAAAAAAGCGGACGTGCCGTTTTGGTTCGCATCAACGACCGCGGGCCATATTGTGGTGGCCGTGTTCTTGATCTTTCCGAAGGGGCCGCCGGGCGCGTTGGCATTCGCGGAAGCGGAACCGGATCGGTGACAATGGAGGTGTATGCCAACAAGGGGGCCGCAGCCATCCGGGCATTCGATGCAGAAGGGCGCAGCATCCGGCTGCATGGACGCACCGTGAGCATCACCGAGCAGCTGGGATTTGACGAAGCTGCCGCGCTGCAACAACGCCTGATTGAGCAAGGCTACAACAACGTCTTCCTGGTGGAAACCCGCCACAACGACAGCCGCAAGTACAGCGTTTCGGTTGGACTGTTCAGCAGCGACGCGCTTGCCAAAAACTTGCTGACCGAGCTTACCGGGCAGTACGCCGCAGCAGAAATTGTGCAGTTCGCCAAAGGGCTGCCAACGAACCAGCAACTGGCACAAAAGCAAGCCGACTCAGCCGCGAACTCATAATCTCGGCTGTTTCAGAAAATTCGGCTCCGGCAGAATCCGGCAGAAATGAACAACGGGCGAAGCAAGAACTGCTTCGCCCGTTTTCGTTGTTGCACGCTTGGTATTGCGCTGTTGCTATTTCAGTGGTGTCCCTACTCCTCCTCATCCTTCAAGTCAGCAGCGGCAACGATTTTAGCTTCCACATCCTTCGGCACTTCCTCGTAATGGCTGAATGCGCGGGTGTAGCTTCCTCGCCCCTGCGTTAGCGAGCGCAGCCGGGCAGCATAACCGTACAATTCGGCCAGCGGAATCTGGGCTTTGATGATCTGAGACGCGCCTTTGGAGTCCATCCCCATAATTCGCCCACGGTGGCTGCTTAGATCCCCCATGATGTCCCCCATGTAATCTGCCGGGGCAGAAATCTCCACATTCCAGATCGGTTCCATCAGTTGCGGGCGGCATTCTTTGATGCCCTGCTTCAGGCACATCCGTGCTGCGGTCTTGAAGGCGTTTTCGTTGGAGTCAACCGCGTGCATCTTGCCGTCGAACAACACCACACGGACGTTGGACATCGGATAGCCAGCGTAAGCTCCGCCGCGAAGAATTTCCAGAATGCCTTTTTTCACCGCTGGGATGAAGCGGGCCTCGATGGTCCCCCCCACAATGGAGTTGATGAAATGGAAATGCCCCCCCCACTGCAAGTCTTCAAGCTCCTGGTCGCGAACCTGATACTGCGACGGCACAGGGCGGTTTGCGTCGTATGGTTCAATGTAGAAATGGACTTCGCCGAACTGCCCGGCCCCACCAGTTTGCTTGCGGTGGCGGTAGCTTGTTGCCACCGCGCTGCGAATAGTTTCACGGTACGGAATGCGGGGCGGCTTCATCTCCACATGCAGGCCGTACTTGTTGGTAAGGCGTTTCACCACAACGTCAAGGTGCAGTTCGCCCAACCCGCTAATCACTGTCTGGTGCGATTCCGGATCCATGTGGACGCTGAAGGTTGGGTCCTCCTCGTGCATCACGTGTAGCGCTTCGGCCACCTTTGCTTCATCCCCCTTCCCCTTGCTGATTAAGGCTGCGTCGGTGATTGGCGCAGGGTACCAGATGGTGGGGATTTTCACTGTCTTCCCTTTTGGGGAAAGGGTGTTGTTGGTGTGGGTGTTTTTCAGTTTCACCACCGCGCCAATGTCGCCGTAGTTCAGCGCGGGAACGTCCTTGCGGTTTTTGCCGTTGACCACATAAATCTGGTTCAGGCGCTCGGTGGTGCCGCTGTCAACGTTCACCAAATCAAGGCCCGGGGTCACTTTGCCGTGGAAGACGCGGAAGAAGGAGAGCTCGCCAACGTGTGGCTCGCTGATGGTTTTGAAGATGAAGATCACTGGCTCCCCTTCTGATGTTTTGGGGAGGCTGATGGCGTTCGGATTGTTGGGAACCGCAGCCGGCGGTGCGGGAAGGTCCATCGGGCTTGGGCAGTAATCCACAATGAAATCCATCAGCGGAGTAACACCGATATTCTGGGTGCTGCTGACAGCGAACAACGGGAAGATTTTCCGTTGCAGCAGCGCGGCCTTCAGCCCTTTGGCAATTTCTTCCTCGGTCAATGTGCCGTTGTTGAAGAAGGTGTCCAGTAGCGATTCATCCGATTCGGCCAGCGTTTCAATCAACCCCTCGCGGATTTCGGCACAGCGCGCTTGCACCTCGGCGGGTATCTCGGCAGTGTCGGTGTGGGAACCGCTTCCGTCGTCGGCAAACTTCATTGCCTTCATCTCCAGAATGTTCACCACTGCCGCAATCTGCTTGTTCTCGTACACCGGATATTCCAGCGGAACGATGTCGCGGCTGAAATGCTCGCGCAGGTAGTCCAACGTCTCCTCAAAATGTGCTTGCTCAGTGTTGATTTTAGTGAGAGCAAACAACACTGGGACTTTTGTTTCGCCAGCGAACTCCCATGCTGAATCGGCACCGAATCCCACGCCGGTGCTGGCATCCACAGCCATTACCATGGTGTCGGCCACACGAACGGCGGATTTCAGATCGCCGATAAAGTCGGGAAATCCGGGGGCATCAAGAAGATTGATTTTGTGCCCACGCCAGTTGGCATGAAGCACCGACAGCATCAGCGAAATGCCACGCTCAATCTCATCGGGGTGATAATCGCTAACGGTTGATCCGTCGGGGATTTGCCCCATGCGGTTGGTCTCCTTTGCTGCGTACAACATTGCTTCAGCAAGGGTTGTTTTGCCGGCACCACCATGCCCCGCAAGCACAATGGTGCGGACGTTCTCCGATCTGGTTTCTGCTGCCACCTGATACCTCCGTGTAGGTTGTTAAATGTTGAAGTGTCACATGCGCAAGTTCAGTGCCGTCGGAAGGCTTTTACCCCGGGGGATTTGGGGTCGGGGAGGGCATCAAACGATTGGCCTGTGATTATACGGCGCAGATATGTGGTTATCAAGAGGGGAAGCCAAAGAAAGTGGTGAAGTTCAAGAATTGTCTGCGGGGATCAAGGCTGTTTTCAAGCATAGGAAAACAGCGAATCTCTATTTCCAACATTGCACGGCTTTCACTCTCCCCAAAAAGTGAACTTTTCCCCGCGAAGCCTTGAAAAATCTACCTTCGCGGGCGTTTCCCTCTTGCGTTCGGGGGTGCTGGTGGTGTATGTTCGCGGTCAACCAATCCAACTGCCCCTGTGGGGCGCAACACATCTACCAACTTCTGGAGGTTCTGAAGTGAACAAAGGTGATCTGGTGGGCGCAGTGGCCACCGCCGCAAACTTGACCAATGCCCAAGCCGAAAGTGCCGTGAAGGGAGTGCTGGACGCTATCGGAAGCGCATTAAAGAATGGGGATTCCGTGCAGATTGTTGGCTTCGGTACGTTTGGTGTGGGCGCACGTGCTGCACGTGTCGGTCGCAATCCAAAAACCGGTGAAGCAATCAAAATCGCAGCCAGCAAAACCATCAAATTCTCGGCGGGGAAATCGCTGAAGGATTCGGTAAACGCTGCCAAGGCAAAAAAAGCCCCGGCCAAAGCCGCCGCAAAAGCCGCCGCAAAAGCCCCGGCTAAAGCCGCCGCAAAACCTGCAAAGAAGAAGTAAGCCAACAACGGCTTGCACTCTTTCTGAACTCACAAACAAACGAACAGCGGGTTGCTGCACCAGGTGCAGCAACCCGCTGTGATGTTTTGGGAAGAAGTGGCGCCGGAAAGAGTGTGGTGATTCACCCTCACCATTCCCCCCCTCACCCCGGCGGCCACGCCATCTTGCGCCCGCCAAGCAAGTGAAGATGCAGATGATAGACTTCCTGCCCGCCGTCGCGATTGCAGTTCATCACCAGACGGTAGCCACCGTCGGCAATCCCCTGCTGGCGGGCAATACGGGCAGCAATCACCATGATGTGGCCCAGCAACGGTGCGTGTTGCTCGGTAAGGTCGTTAGCGGTTGCTATCTCCTGCTTGGGGATAATCAGGATATGCGTTGGGGCCTGGGGCGCGATGTCGCGGAAGGCCAGCACTTGCTCATCCTGATAAACAATGTCAGCCGGAATCTCACCGCTGATAATTTTGGAGAAAATCGTTGGCATGGTTGGAAGTAGGTTGATTGCGCTGCCGAAACAACGCCACGTTGCCCGCACGTTTTGCGCCGGAGCCTCACCGCCGCCACACCTGCTTTTCCGCCCCGGTTTCGGCTCCAGCAAAATACAGGTTCTTTGCAATCGCCGTTAGCCGTTACAAAATGGGAACGGATTCTGACAAACTCTTCTTGGAAGACCGAACGGCGCGGGCGTATCTTTGTCGCTCTTCAAAAGCAGACATCCGTTTCACAGCATATTTTCCGTAGGTGAAATCATGCACGCTATCGTGAATATCGCCGGTTCGCAATTCCGCGTCCAAAATGGGGACACCATCGTAGTCCCACGGCTCAGCAATGATGTTGACTCCACTGTGGAGTTCAGCAACATATTGGCAACCTTCGCTGACGGCTCGTTGGGCCTAAGCAGCGGAACCGTAACCGCCAAAGTGTTGGAGCATGGCAAAGGGGAAACCGTGTTGGTTTTCCACAAGAAACGCCGCAAAGGCTACCAGAAGCTGAACGGCCACCGCCAGGGCTACACCAAAATTCAGATTACAGGGATTACTGCCTAGTCCAGTAGGCCGCACTCTTCTTCTCAACACCCAGCAAGCATAGCAGATATTTTTCAGGAGGCAATGAACCATGGCTCATAAAAAAGGCGCAGGCTCAACAAAGAACGGGCGCGATTCTAACCCGCAATATCTTGGCATCAAGCGTTTTGGCGGGCAAGTTGTTCGCGCTGGCAACATCCTTGTTCGCCAACGGGGAACCAAATTCCACCCGGGGCTGAACGTAGGCATCGGCAGCGATGACACACTGTTCGCGCTGATTGATGGAACCGTCCAGTTCGGACGCAAAGGGCGTACCCGCAAAACGGTGAACATCCTTCCGAACGCCTAAACGCCCAAGAACCAAAAACGTACAGCACCGCCGCTGCCATCGCATAGATGGCAGCGGCGGTGTGTTTTTCTGCCCGCAGGCAGCCTGAAGATTCAGCCGGCCCGCTACCAGCTTTTCCGAAACTGCACCCGCACGCGGTAGATGTCGGCAGGGTCTGTGGCGGTAGTGCTGGCGGTGGTGGTCGCGCTGGAGCTTTCCACCGACCGCTGAAGCTGCAAGAAAAGATAGTGGGCAAACTCCGTATCCAGCAACGCATCGGCTGGCAAATCCACGGTGATGGCTCCGTTGGTGGGGTCGCTTACGGTTCCCCCGTACCGCAACAGCACTGGTCCAAATTGGCTCACGAAATTTATCCGTGCCCCACCGATATCGCTCAGTTGCCCAAGCTCAATATCAATGCTTTGGATTACTCCATCGGAACCAAGTGCTTCTGTTAGGAATGTTCCCAACGCCGCGCTGCCGTAGGAGTTGATGCTGTTGTTCAGCAGGTCGCTAAGCTGGCTTGTGGCTCCCGCGCCACGAAGCTCGTCGGTGGTTTTGCCGAACAGCAGCAGCGAGATAGCGTTGCGCGTGCGGTCGTCGGGGTCGCCCACGGATTGCTCGAACCCATTGATTGCATACCGGAAGTTGATGGTTGGCCGCTCTTTCGTTCCGGTGATGTCAATCGTGACGCTGTACCGCTCGTTCTGCCCAGCCGATGTTACCCGACGGCCTTCATACACGGCGGTGATACTGATCCCCGGATTCCCCAAATCACCATCGAACACCAAATCCCCCGAAGCATTGAAGGATTTAATGTAAATGAACTTCGATCCTGAAAGAATTTCCAAGGAGCCATCGGCGGTCATCTTCCCCGCTTCCTGCCGAACGTACAGCGGGAAGCCATTGTCGGTGATCTGCGCACGAAGCTGCTGGGTTGCCGCGCCAAGATCCATGGTGACGTACAAGGGGTTGGTGCGGTTCGGAAACCGAATTGCAAGATCAAGGTTCAGGCGATCCACAAACGATGGAGCTACCGCTGTTGGAACACTACCACGCTGTTGAAGCTCGCGCCGCAGCCGCTCCTCCTGCGCTTGCTGTGAAGAGTCGGCTTCTGTTGGTGCGGTTGCCTCCTCTTCCCCAAACCCAAAGTCGGGCCCGTATGGCTGACTCTGCTCCGCCTCCCATTCCTCCTTACTGACATAGCGAACACCGGTGGCATTAATGCTTGCCCCGGATTCGGAGTATGGTATCTGAAGATTTCCCCGCTCGATGATCACCGGCCCCGATAACGCGGGGGAGTCTAGGCTTCCATCAAATGTTAAATATCCATCCCCGGTGGAGATGACCAAATCGCCGTAGATGAAATCGTTCACGGCTTGCGAGGCATCGCTCAGGATCATCAGTTGCGGCGTGCGGATTTGGGCATCAATGCGGCTAACCTGGAAGCCATCGAACTTGGCCGTCGCGCTCATGTAGCCTATCCCCCCCGGAAGGTCGCGCGGGTCGTTCCGAATCACTGCCGAATCAATGCTCAGAACCTGATCCTTGAACTGAAGTGGCAACCGGAAGTAGTACGCAAGATTGTTCCCTTCCAACACCCCCGTGGCTTCCACCAACCCTGCGCCACGGTAATCAAGTTCGGGGTAGTTCCCCGCCACGCTGAAGTTCACGTCGGCACGCCCCTTGCGAATCTGAACGCCTGGGACAAACGGGGCAACGATCTCCAGCGGGAAACGCTTGGTCTGTGCGGTGATCTTCAGCAGCTGGCCGCTGATGAACCGCTCCGTCCGCGAAGCAAACGCAAGGTCAATCGGCAGCGCATCAATCACGATGTTGGCTAGTGTGTCCTTCATCTGAAGTGTGTCGGCACCGCTGCGGATTTGCATCTGGCCAACAAGGTTTCGGTCGCGGTAGTTCAAGGTTGCCCAAAGTTTTCCGGCGCGTTCGTCCAAAATATCTTGCAGGCTTACCTCGGCTTCGGCAGCAATTATTGGCGACTCCATGGTTCCGTTCAGCGTCACATGCATCCGCTCCAAGCTGCGCTGAATCAGCCCGATAGATTGCCCGGCTTGGAAATTCATCAGCGTTGCGTTTGTGGTGTCGTTGGGGTTCTGCATCTGCACGGTGATGTAGTCCACGGTCACCTCCCGGAAGCCCATCGCCTCAGTCAGGAACCCACCTTTGATACTCACAATGTCGCCATCGTTCACCCTGATTGCCATGGAGTCGGCACGCATTGATGTTGGGCCAACCAGCGCACGGATTGGCCCAACATTGCGAGCTTTCAGGTCGCGCCCGTACAGAAACAGCATGGTGTCCAACTGCACCTGGTAGCCAGCGGGATCGCGGGCATCAATGGCTCCGGCAACGGAAACATACATGGTGCTATCCACTTGGGTGCGTCCGCCAATGCGGAACAGCTGGTCGCTGAGGGTGATGTTTACCGCCGGACGATGAAAGAACATCTCCCCAAACTGAATGGAGGAATCGCTGCTGACGCGAACCTCACCCCGCAATCCTTTGCTTGCCCCCGCAATCTCAATCCCCGACAACCCCAAACTCAGCTTCACATTGTTCAACGTGATGTTGGTGGAGTCCTGTTGGTACGTTCCGTTGATTCCGCCGTTGGCGTTGATCTCCACGCCGCTTGGGGTGGCAATAATGCCCCCATCAATCAGCCCCGTCATGGTGATTTTCATTGAACCAAGCAGTGGCTGGATTGGCTTCAGGTCCTTCAGATTGAGCGAGAAACTGGCATTGACGGTCTCGACCACATGCTCTGTTGGGTGGTTGGTGATGGTAGGTTGCTCGCCGTAGTTTGCACGGGTTTCAACGTACCGCATGATCCCCTGCAGTGCATCTTGCATCGCTGGGGCAATCGTGGAAAATTTCCATTCCCCTTTCAGGCTTACATCGGCCACTTCGGAGTTAAAGATGAAGGTGCGGCGGCGGGCATCGGGGCGCGTCAGTTTGAACGTGCCGTTCACCCCGGGAAGCGATTGTTGGTTGTACTCGCTGGTTTCCAGCCGCAGTTGGCCGTTGGTTTCGGCAAGATCCGGATTGAAGCCGTGGCCGCTGGCGGCAATGGAAAGATTCAGGCGCGAGCGATACGCTGGGTTCAGCAGTATCTCCTCCAAGTTCAACTGGCGACCGTTCGCCGATACGTTGTAGATGGGGTCGTTGCTGTTACGGAAATCAATCATCCCCCCAACGCCGAAGTACTGCCCTGAAGCAAACATCTGCTGATCCTGGGCCGAAAGGCGCAACGGCGCAGCAAGAACGGTCTGGACACTTTGCTCCATAAATTGCGGCGTAACTGCCGAATCGCTCACTTCCGGCTTGGAGGTGGCCGCCGTTCCCCCTGCGCCCCAGGCAACCATCAGCGTGTCCAGCGTCAGCACCCCGCCGTTGCGGGCGGTGGCATCCAGATAGAGTTTCCGGTAGCGTCGGCCAGCCACCATCGAGCCTTGCGATTCAATCCGCACGCGGGCATCCAAATCTTTCAGCTCCACCCCCTGGCCATTGATGACGGCGCGCCCAGTGAAATCACTACGGAACGCGGAGTCGGCCATCACTTTCGCCAAATTCCCGTGGACGATTGCCAGATCACCGATGTACCGCATCGCTGGGCGGCGCATATCCAACATCACCCCGCCGGTTACTGCGCCGGAGGCTGTGGTGGCATCAATCGTTGCGGTGAAATTGTTCGGTTGGCCAGCAAACGTCACGGTGCGAAGCTCGGCATCGCCAACGTAGCCAAGGTCTGGCAGCTCCAATCCGGGAGCATAGATGCTGCCATCGCGGTTGGAAAGTTTGGAATCGGTGATGTTGGCTTGCAGATAGAGTTGCTCTGGGTTGCGAAGGTTTTTCATCCGCCCGCCAAATTTCAGGTCGCTGTGCTGCAACGTAAGCCGCGCATTGCTGATGAAGATGTCATCATAGGTTCCGCTGATGGTGGTGCTGAACGCTGGCGCGCCAGCAAGAAACCCAACATTTGGCACGAACTGCTTCAAGTCATCCATGGAAGCGCGCTTGGCATTCAGCACCAAGCGGAAAGGGGAGCCTTCGTGATCGAATCGGGGGGTTGGGCCAAGAAAATTGACGGAATCGAGATGGGCATCCAGCGTCAGTAAACTGCGGTCGGTCTGAAGGTAGAAATCATCCAGCGTCAACCCTGATTCATCAACATCAATCGCTGCCGCCAGTTCAACAATGCGGAAGTAGGGGGAAACCAGTCGCCCGCTCAGGTGGCGGATTGCAAGGTGCTGCTCCACAGGGTCAACATCAGCCGAAACCACAAGGTGAAAGTCTTCCATCCGGAGGTGGGAAAAATCTACCGCGCTGGTGTCGGGGCTGCGTGGGGCGGTGCGGTCATCCATGATGAAGCTGGCATCACGAATTTCCACCGTTTCCAGATTAATCGTCCAGTCGAACGGCTTGCTGGGTGTGGTGTCGGTCGAAGGCTTCGCGAACTTGGCGATGTTCCAAACGCTGTCGTTGGCACTGCGGATCAACTGAATAACCGGACGCTCAATCAACGCCTGAGCCCGGATTGTTTTGGATTCAAGAATGGGAGTGATCTGGTAGCGGAGCGCGATTGCAGGAGCTTCCAGAATGGTGGTGCTGTCGCCAGACTTCAGCCGCACATTGTGGATGGTGAGACCGGTCAGAAGGTTGCCGGTAACTTCCCCGGTTTCAATCGCGCCAACCAGCGTTTCGTTCACGGCAGCCAGTGCCTGCTCCACCGCCCACGAACGGAACGCAGGAAGCTGCGTTAGCAGCACAACAACCGCACAAAGGAACGTCAGCCCTGTGATCGCAAAAACCACAAGCCGCGCCCCCGTGCGAACAATGCCGTTAAGCCGATTGGCCATCTTGAATAGTGGTCAGTGGTCAGTGGTCAGTAGTCAGTGGCAAAGGAGGAGTCATTGATACTTGGTCATTAGTCAGTAGTCAGTAGTCAGTGGTCAGTAGTCAGTGGTCATTCTTCCTCTTCTTCATTTCATACTTCATCATTCATACTTCATACTTTCAAGGGTCAGTGGTCATTCTTCCCCTTCTTCATTTCATACTTCATCATTCATACTTCATACTTTCAAAGGTCATTGGTGAAGAGGCTTTTCTTCACTTTTCACTCTTCACTTTTCATTCCCCCTCCTACCATCCCCCGATTTTGCGAATCAGTTCCGTTGTCGAGCGGCCTGGGACAAGGTTTATCACCTCCACCTGGCCGCCGCGCTGCCGAACGATGTCGGATCCGACGATGTAGCGTGAGCCGCTGGTGGCTGCGGGGTCGTAATCGCCCCCTTTCACCAACACATCGGGTTGCACCAGTTGGATCAGTTCGTAGGGGGTGTCGTCATCGAACAGCGCAACGTAATCAACAACCCGCAGCGCGGCCACAATTTCGGCACGATCCGCTTCCGTCACAATGGGGCGTTGCTCCCCTTTCAGCCGCCGCACTGATGCGTCGGTGTTCACCCCCACAACCAACAGATCCCCAAGCTGGCGCGATTGCGCAAGGTAGGACACATGGCCACGGTGCAGAATATCAAAACAGCCGTTGGTGAAGACGATGCGCTTGCCGTTGGCGTGCAGCATCTGGCAAGTGGCGGCAAGCGTGGTGTGGTTAAGAACAGGCATAACGTTACTTCTGGTCGGTTGCAAGGTAAGGAGGCTGATATTGCTTTGGTGTGCGCGCGACTCCTTCGTCCATCATCCATTGCTTGGCAGCCTACGCGGCTTGTGCCGCATCCGCTTGGGGCCAAGCCACAGCCAGAATCCGGTGACAGTGAAGGTGAGCAACGCCACGCCCGCAACCGAAGTGTAGATCAGCTTTATCCATTCGCCGTCGGTGTCGAACAGGTAGTCCAGTATCGAACCATCGTGGATATTCTCGATGAAGTCCGATCGGCGACGCTCGATATGCAGCAGTGCGCCTGTTGCGCCATCAAGTTGGATTCCCCAATAGTGGTCAATGAAGACGAATTTCACCATTCCTTTATCGGGGCGCATATCAACCCGCTCTAGCTGCAACGACAATTCGGCGGAAACGGAGTCGTGGAGGATTTGGCAGGCGCGGCGGTGTAGGCTGTCAATCGGCAGCCAATCGCTCAGGTTGGTTGATGTCCCGTTGTACGATTTTGGAAGGATCATCCCCGCCGAATGCTTCTTCCACCCCAACAGCAGCCCGGTGGCAGATACCACAAAAAAAAGCGTGAACAAGGATGCACCGGTAAAGCGATGCACCTTGCGGAAGGTTCGCAATCGCTGAACTTGCTTGCTGTGGATAGATCTGGCAGGTTGGCTCACGGTATCGGTTCGGATTCAGGATGGCGAAGATCGTGCAGAAGGGCTTGCAGCAAGGCATCGTGGTAAATCGGGACAGTACCGATTTGTTCGCACACCACCCCGGCAGCATGGTTTGCCAGAACAACCGACTCCATCAGCGTTGCGCCAGCCGCACGAGCAGCGGCAAGCGTGGCGATAACGGTATCCCCCGCGCCAGAGACATCGGCAACCTGCAAGGCCCGTGTGGGGACAAGCTGTGGTTCGGGAGCCTCGTCGCCAAACAGCATCATGCCATCGGCACTAAGGGTTAGCACCACTGTCCCGCAGTGAAGCTGTTGGCGCAGTTGCCGGATACCGTCTTCTTGCTCGGCTTGTGTGATTAGGCGTTGCCCCAAGGCATCTTCCGCTTCCTTGCGGTTTGGCTTAAAAACGGTTGCCCCTCGGTACTCAAAAAAATTGTCCGATTTCGGATCCACATACACCGGGACGTTGTGAGCTTGGGTAATGCCAATCACCTGTGGGATCAGCGCACGCCCAACAACCCCTTTGTTGTAGTCCTGAAGAATCACAGCATCCAGCGTGGCAATCTGTTGGGAAAGGATGTCCAGCAACTGGCGTTGGGTCTGCTCGCTGATTGCCCGTTTCGTTTCTCGGTCAATCCGCACGATATGTTGGCCGTGGGCAATCACACGCGCTTTCACGGTGGTGGGTCGCCCTGGCTCGCACACCAGTCCTGCAGCATCAATGCCTAGCCCGTGCAGCAGCGATCGAAGATAATCTCCGCCAGCATCATCCCCCACAACCCCCAACAGCAATGGTGAAACGCCAAGCGTGGCAAGGTTGTAGCCCACGTTTGCGGCCCCGCCGGGGTACTCCACTTCTTCCTCCACTTCCACAATTGGCACAGGGGCTTCTGGGGAGATACGGCTGACTGAGCCACGATGGTAGCGATCCAGCATCACGTCGCCAAGCACAGCAATGCGCCGCCCAGCAAGCATGGTAAACAGTTGGTGAATACGGGAAGCAGAGAGAGTCAAGGGAGCAATCGTAGTTGATGGAAGTTGGGGGAAAAGCGAATCTCTGTTTTCCCTTCATTAAACAAAACCCCGACGAATGCTCGCCGGGGTGTGATATCTGTTGTTGTGGTTTGCCTACCCCAAGTATGCACGAAGCGACTTCGAGCGGGAGGTGTGGCGCAAGCGGCGGATTGCCTTCTCCTTAATCTGGCGCACGCGCTCGCGGGTTAGCTGGAACCGCTCACCGATTTCTTCCAGAGTAAGCGAGTGCTCGCGATCCAACCCAAAATAGAGCCGGATCACCTCCGCCTCCCGTTCCGACAACGTGGAGAGTGCGCGGCGGACCTCAATCTTCAACGATTCGGACATCAACCCTTGATCCGGTGCCGGCTGCGATTCGCTTACCAGGACATCCAGCAGGCGGTTGTCCTCCCCCTGGGCAAACGGAGCATCAACCGAAAGGTGACGGCCAGAGATTTTGATGGTGTCGGTCACCTCGGTCATGGTCATGTCAAGCTCTTCGGCAAGCTCGGCAGCGGTTGGTTCACGTTCGTACAGCTGCTCCAGCTCGCTAAATTTTTTGCCAATTTTGTTCAGCGCGCCAACCCGATTTAGCGGAAGGCGGACAATGCGGGATTGCTCGGCCAATGCCTGAAGGATTGACTGACGAATCCACCACACGGCGTAGGAGATAAATTTGAAGCCACGGGTCTCATCAAATCGTTTTGCAGCTTTGATCAGCCCAAGGTTCCCTTCGTTAATCAAGTCCCCCAGCGACAGCCCTTGGTTTTGGTACTGCTTCGCCACCGAGACAACGAAACGGAGGTTAGCTTTCACCAGCTGCTCAAGCGCTCGCTCCCCTTCGGCTCCGCCCCGCTTGATGCGTTTGGCAAGCTCGATTTCCATGTCGGGAGTTAGCAGTTCCACCTTGCCGATTTCCTGAAGGTAGCGGTCAAGGGACTGGCTTTCGCGGTTGGTATATTGTTTGGTTATGCGCACGGATTCACCTCGCAGGGAAGTGGATGATATGGTTCAGTGTTCTTGATTCTGAAAAAGGATAACGACCGAAAGCGGGGGATCTTGCATCGGTACGGAACAACGCAACTGCCCCCGGAAGGGGCTGCTGAATTGCTGCAAGCCCACCATTGAATGAAGTCACTCATTACTGTGTAGCAGTTGCAAGCTGGCTTGCACGTTCAAATCTAACGCCTGTTACCCCCTTGCTGCAAGCGGTGGCGTGAAGATTCTCATAGTTCATAACGGATGCCTTCCACTATCTATAGTGCCAGAATTGGGCAAAGTGTGACCTCACTCTTAAAAAAACTGGAGAACAGAGGTTACCACGCTGCCAAAAGTGCTGCGATTGCAGCATCCCAACCGCGCAGTTTAGTTCCTTACTCGTTAGCGGCTAGCACTTGCGCCAGCCCTTTGCGAAGTGCTGCAGTTGCTGGGGGAAGCGGCTTCCCGGCCCCACGCTGATCGGCGGCGGCCAATGCTTGGCGGGCGGCTTCGGCATCGCCAGCGCGAAGCAGTATCAGGGCCCGGTACAGCTCCGACTCCACCGATTTGGGAACGCCCTCGGCAAACAACGCCTGCAAGGTCTCGGGGTCGCGCAGCAGTGGGTTGTTGCTCACAATCTGTTCGGCAAGAAACCGTGAGTAGCTGAGCGAGTCCGCCCCGGTTTTGGAGTACGCCGGATGGATCGGGATCATGTTGGAGGTCAGGCGATGTTGTGCATCGAACATCAGTTCCACATAGAGTGTGTAACGGCCTTCCGGCAGCTTGTTCGATTGCTCGCTGCTTAACATCAGTATCCGCTGGCAGTCGTCCCCAACGGATGGGAACAGCAGGCTATCGGTCACTTCCTGGAACCCCCAACCAAGCTGGGCACCGCTGGAATCGAAAAAGAAAGGGCGGCCATTGAAGGGGGTGCAAGCATCGTTTCCGGCGGGGATACGCAGCCGTAAGAACAACGGCGAGCCGATGTGAAACGCCACGGTATCGGCTGGGCCTTCCACCGGCTCCACCACAAACGCCACCCCTTTGTCGCGGGGGCGTGCGTTGCGGGCGGCGGCACGTTCGCGGGCAGCGCGTTTCCGCTCTTCTTTCATTTCCCGCTTTTCACGTTCGCGCTCAATGCGTTCCTGCTCCTTTTTGTTTGGTGTTGTTTGGCCAAACAGAACAGTCGACGACAGAAGCAGTAGCACGACGGCAGCAATAACTGCTGAGCCAAAACGACGATAGTTTTGCATAAAGTTTCCTAAACGATTGACTTTGGTTGCCGGAGGTTCTATTTTCCGATTGTTGAAGGGAAAAACGAGGCTGAACAGCAGTGCGTAAGGCAGCGCACATCAGCGGGGAGATTGCCCGTTAGTGAGGATAGCATAATACTTTCCACGGCACGCAACTTCGCGTTCTTGCCCGTAATCATCGGCAACGATACGTTGCCAAACCGATACTGCACAATACCAACCATTGGTTCATACACAACTTCCACTAATCACTGTGAGGCGGCGCACATGTTCATCACGTTTGAAGGAATTGACTGCTGTGGCAAATCAACGCAGGCCAAAATGTTGGTCGAGCGGATCCAGGAATCAGGGCGCACAGTCCTGATGCTGCGCGAGCCAGGGAACACCCGCTTATCGGAACACATCCGCGAGATATTGCTGAACAAGGAATACACCGAGATGAACCCACGAACCGAGCTTCTGCTGTTTGCTGCAAGCCGGGCCCAGTTGGTGGATCAGGTGATTCTGCCGGCGTTGGAAAGCGATCAAGTTGTGGTCTGCGACCGCTTCTTTGATTCCACCGTTGCTTACCAGGGGTATGGCCGCCAACTTCCGTTGGAAGACATCATCCATATCAACCGGATTGCCACCCAGGATCTTGTTCCCGATATGACCTTCTTCATTGATATTTCCCCCGAGCAAGCGCTTGAACGCTGCAACGAACGATTGGCCGACGAGCGCGACAGGATGGAGGAAAGTGGCATCCGATTTTACGAGCGGGTGATTGATGGCTACATGCGCCTTGCACAAGAAGAACGTGGCCGCTACTACGTGATTGATGGCAACCAACCGATTGATGACATCCACCACACGATTTGGCGGCTGGTGCTAGAGAAACTTGCCGACGAACCACGCAACAGCAACACAAGCAACGAGTACGAAGAGGCAATGGCCGAGATAGAGTGATATCATAGAGTGATGCCGAGCCAGAACGCCCACAGCACGAAACTTTGCCTTTTGCATCGTGTCGTTTTCCGCGCCGGTTGCCAACGTTTGGATGGCAGCCGGCGTGCTTGCTTGTTATCTTTTGGCAGTTGATGGGTAATTATCGTTGGGAACCTTCCTTCAACAACATTAGGCCTACGAAACGATGCTTTCAATCAATCGGCGTACCGCTGGCTTATCCCTGTTTGCGTTGCTTACCTTCTGTGCCACAGCAATCCCACTATCGGCCCAGCAAACCCCACGTTCGTTGTGGCTGGATGCAAATTTGGGGACAGGGTTCTACATCGGCGAATTCAGCAGCCTTGATGATTTCGATGCTTTCAATCCCGGGCTGGGCTCCGATTTTTCGCTCGGTTTCACCTACGCCTTCACCAGCAAATTTGCGATTGCTGCCGAGGTTGGTCGCCAGAATTTTCTTCATGGAATCAACGATTACGTCCGCGCACGGTATGCCTCCAACTTCTTCGGCCCGGCCGGGGCTGCCACCTATCCGGGAAGCGCGGTAGCGATCACCGAGGATAACTCAATCGGCGTTTCCCGATATCTGCTTCGGCTGCAATTCACCATGCCCTTCTCCGAAACATGGGGATCGTTCGCAACGGCTGGGTTCGGGACTATCCATTTCCAAGCAGCCAACGACGACGATCAATCGCTCCCAGAAAACCTCACTGGAAGCTACGACCACCAATCGCTTGTTTTCCCGATTGGTGGCGGGGCCACCTACAACATCAACGAGGTGCTGACCGCCAACGCCCGGCTGATGCTGTATCTAACAACCTCCGATTACCTTGATGGATACGCCCACTACCTTGATTATGAGCTGAACCCCGGCGCGATTGTGGGCCCCGGAACCAACTCCACCCCCGCCGATCACATGCTGGCACTGACGCTCGGCATTTCTTGGAAAATTTATCAGGGAGCTACCGAACCCGCCCCCCCGATTGCTACCTCCAATCCGCCAAGCAACGGCGGGCGCGATGGCAGAGATGGGCGTGACGGCAGGGATGGACGTGATGGAACCGATGGGCGAACCGACCAACCACGCAGCACCGAACCGCCCACCCCACAACCCCGGCAAACCGAAGCTGAACAACGCCGTGCCGAAGCCCAACAGCGCGACAGCATCAGCATGGCTGTTCGCCGCCGCGATAGCATTGCCCAAGCCCGCATGAACGACCCACAAGCCACCGCCGCCCCCGATGCCGATGCCGACCGCGACGGACTAACCAACCAACAAGAACAACGTGACTACCGAACCCGCGACCGCAACCGCGACACCGACGGCGACGCGCTAACCGATGGAGAAGAAGTTGAGACCTACCATACCAACCCAAACGAAGCCGACAGCGACCGCGACGGCCTTGTGGATGGTGCCGAAATCTACTCCTACAAAACCGACCCGAACAACGCCGATAGCGACGGTGATGGCGTTAGCGATGGCGATGAAATTTTTCAGCAACGAAGCAACCCGCTGGGGCCGAACGGCAGCGATTCCGGTGCTGCGCCGTAGCAATCATCGTTTTTTTGAGTGGCTGCTATGCTGTTCGGTTATCGCCATATTTGCGGCAGTTCTGCTGCCGGGAAATTCAGATACTTCACGCTCTCTACACAACCAACGCATCTGTGAACTCCGACTCTCCTTCCGCTTCCTATCCCCACGGATACTCTAGATTGTTTTTTTGCGCGCTGCTGCTGATAGCAATGCCCACTGCAATTGCAATTTCCGCTGTTGATGATGGCGTAGCAATCAGCAAGGGGAGCCGCACGCTGGCGATACTCAACAGCGTTGGCACGGTGCGCGGAGCATCAGAAAGAGTTGAGCCATTGTTGGCATTGTTGATCCCCCCCGACCCGATTTCCCTTTCCGAGCGTTGCCCCGATGCTGACGATGATGGTTTGTGCGATGATGAAGAGGCAACCTACGGAACCGATCCCACCAACGCCGACAGCGACAACGACGGGCTACGCGATGGCGAAGAAGTGAAAGTTTATGGAACCGACCCACGAAACCCCGACAGCGATGGCGATGCGTTGATGGATGGTAACGAGGTTCGCGGTGTCCGTATTTCTGGGACCTCACTCTACCAACGCTCAAGCCCCCTTGCCCGCGATACCGACGGCGATGGGCTGATGGATGGCGAGGAAATCCGCACCCAAAACTCTGACCCATTGGCCTTGGATACCGACAACGATGGGCTTCCCGACAACGAAGAGATCCGCACCGCGTTCACCCACGCCGACGGGGCCGACAGCGACAATGACGGTTTGGGGGATGGGATGGAGCTTGAGCAAGCAAAAACCGACCCCTACAATCCCGACACCGATGGCGATGGTATCCCCGACGGGCTGGACGGCTGCCCAACACGCTACGCACAAACCGAAAACGGCTGCCCATCCGGTGTTCCCCCAATCCGCTACCAGCGGATGCGCCCCCGCACCCGCTCCTCCGCAGAAGATATTGGGCGGGCGATGACTCTGGACTCGCTCAGTATCTACTTTCAGGGGAACAGCGACGGCTTCGATTTTTCGCGACCGGAAACAGCGGTGAACCTTCAGAAACTACTCAGCTTTTTGGGCAGCTGTCCGGAATCGGGAGTGCTGATAGAAGGGCACGCCAGCAGCGAAGGAAACCCGCAGCGGAACCAACGCCTATCGCGGCTGCGCGCCGAGCGGACGCGGAAATGGCTGCTGGATAATGATGTCCCAGCCGAGAAAGTGCTGGGGGTAATCGGCTACGGAAGCGCAGTCCCGAAGGCCAGCGAAACCACCGATTCCGAACGCCGCAACAACCGCCGCGCAACGGTAGTGGTGAAACGGAGTTGCCGGTAATTCGGCCAGAGACTTGTCGGCTGTCTTTTCTGTCCTGATTTTCTCTACCTATCGCAACAAAGGCGCGCACCACTCTCTGGTACGCGCCTTTGTTAGTATTTCTACATCACCCCAGCGTCGGCTGCTGGCGGTTACTCACCGACCTTACGCACCTGCCCTCGTTCGCTGCTGGCCCTCACCCCGGCCCTCTCACAAGCGGGTGATGCTACTATTTCCACTCCATTGGTCGGGTGGGAGAGAGAGCCAAAGCCGAAAAGGGATTTCGATGCTTCGCTGTTCCACCGGACATCACCCTCCGCTCATGCTGAGCTTGTCGAAGCAAGCCAGTGAACGAGCAAGTGTGCACTTTCCAAGTTCTGCGTAAGGTGAGTGACTCAATCACTGTGCCCGTTCGGCTTTCACCAAGTTCATCTCGAACCCAGCAATAAAGTACGGCTGGCTTGCGCCCACAAGGTTCAGCGAGACGGTTTTGCTATCCATTGCCCATTTCACCAGACCGCTTTCCAGATCGAAATCGTAGTGCAGCACCATCGAATCGCTAAGAATTGCTGGCGCGGTTGGATTGCTTACGCTTTTGGCTTCGGCGGTCATGGTGTGGTCGGTGCTGAACAACGCGGTGAAGGTTCCGGCAGGAACCGTTGCGTTCCGCTTGGAGCGGCCCAGATGCTGTGCGTTCATCTCGGCAGAAATGGCGGTGGAGCCAATCAGGGGAAGGTCCACGGTTGTGGCTGTCTTAAACGCCGATACCCACGTCAGTGCGTTGCTGCTTTTGGTGTCGCTGACCTTTGCCCAGCTTTTTGGCAGTTGGGAAATAAACGGGCGAATTGTTTCGGGAAACCGCTTCAGCACTTCGCCAACGGCATCGTATTGATGGACTGTTCCATCGGCGTTGGTTTGCAGATAGATAGTGTCACGTCCGGTTTGGGTTGTGCCATCGGCAGCAAAATAGATCTGGTCAATTTTAGCAACGTTCGTCTTCCCTTCGTAGCTGGCCGATAGCTCAAGCACAGTCCACGTCCGCATGGTTTTGGTGGCGGTAACTGCTGCTTGGCTGGCATCACGGTCATAGACCTCGTAGGTGTATTTATCGTTCTTCTTTGCTTCAAACGACTTGTTGACATCCACCGTTACGGGGTCGTCGCCGCAGCCAGCAATGCCGATCATCAATAGGCTTGCCGAAGCAAGCGCGAGCAGGTTTTTCATCAGTTGGTTGGTTTGTTGTTGGTTTATGGATACGCTAACAAGTATGTTCTTGGCTCTGGGGGAATCCGATCTCCGTTGCTGGTTCACTATGTTCGTAGCTTGTTTATCGGTTGCCAGCCATAGTGACACAGCTTGGCGAAATTGGATAACACACCCCATATGTTTTTCTAGCTGGGCGGTTACTCCGGCAACCGTGCAATGTTATCGCGGACTACTTGCGCCGAGCGTTTCAGCGCCACCCGCTCTTCTTCTAACAGGTCAATCTGCACAATTTCTTCAATCCCGTCCCGCCCCAATTTTGCTGGAACCCCCAACACAACATCCCGAAGGCCATACTCCCCTTGCAGTAAGGTTGCGCACGGAAGTATCCGGCGTTTGTCGCGGATGATTGACTCCACCATTGCCGTGATTGCTGCCGCCGGAGCGTAGTAGGCCGAGCTGGTTTTCAGAAGGTCAATGATCTCGCTTCCGGCGTTGCGGGTGCGTTCAACAATGGCCGCAATCCGTTCGGGGGGAAGCAGATGCGCCACGGGGATCCCGGCAACCGAAGCATACCGAACCAGTGGAACCATTGCGTCGCCGTGGCTGCCAACCACCAGCGCGTCAACATCCTCCACCCCGGCATGAAGCTCTTGCGCAATAAAGGAGCGAAGCCGTGTGGAGTCAAGCACACCGGACATTCCAATCACGCGGCGGCGATCTAAGCCGCTGGCACGCAACGCCACCCACGTCATCTCATCCACCGGATTGGAGACGGTGATAAGGATTGCGTTTGGCGAGCGGGCAACAATTTGCCGAGCAACGTCGCGGACTGTTTCGGCATTGCGGGCAAGAAGGTCGTCGCGGCTCATCCCCGCTTTCCGTGCCAGCCCGGCGGTGATCACCACGATATCGGAGCCTGCCGTGGCATCGTAGTTGGTTGCGCCGGTGATGCGGCAATCGCTTTCAATCAGCGGGGCGGCTTGCTGCATATCCAACGCCTTACCGTAGGCCAGCCCAGGGACAACATCCACCAGTACCACTTCGCGGGCAAGCTCCAGCGCGTACATCCGCTGCGCGGCGGTGGCACCAACGTTCCCGGCTCCAACTATCGAGACTTTCATGCAGGCTATCCTTTTGAATTTCAAGAATTGGGGGGCGAAACTACAACTTCTCCTGCCAAGAAAACGCAACCGGGCAACGCCTATTCTACCGATTGCTCCGCCATATCCTACTTTTTCACCACTATCCCTTTCCGTCCGTTCACCTTCACGAAGTAGGTTCCGGCAGGAAGCGATTGAAGGTTCAGCGTGGCACTCTGCTGGCCATGCAGAGTGGGTTGCAGCAACACTTGCCGCCCTTCGGAATCGGTGACACGGATCACCGATTCCTGTCCGGTTGCGTCCGGCTTCCATCTGAGTTCCACAAACTGGCTTGCTGGGTTTGGATGGATGCTGATGTCGGTTCCTTCACTCTCTTCTTCCTTCTCTTCTACCCCCAGCGCCGATTGGCCGTTTCCGCTGACGATCAACTGCAATGCCGAGGTCACTCCATCGCCACCGAAGGTCACGGTTTCGCGGTCGGGGTCGGCACGCTGCGCCATGCTTGGATTCGGTTGCCAGCCGTTGCTGTGGTCGTCAACGCCACGGCTCCAGAGCCGGAAATTGTTTGGTCGGTCGCCCTTGCTAACGTCGGCGAACTGGCTGAACAGAAGGCTATCCAGGGTGAACTGATTGTTCTTCCCCCAGTTGCGGACAATCCAGTAGTTGTTGGCAAACCGCTCGGTTCCGTTCGGTAGGCTATCGGGGGATGCCGCAAGGTGATACACAGCCACCTCACCATCGGGATACGTTCCACCAGTTGGCGGCAGATAGAGACTTAGCCCGGCAGTGTCGAACTTTTGCTGGCCACCATTGCTGATGCTTAGGCGTTGGCTTGCCCCAACGGCCACCGGCGCGGTGGACTCCACCCGAATCCCCCCAGCATTCACCGCGTGGGTTCCGCCCACCCGGTTGAACACCCGCTCCTGGCCCCGCTCGTTGAACTGGTAGTAAGCCGTCAACCCCTGCGCCCCATTCTGGGAGGTGTTGCGGGGAATCAGGTGCATCATCTCCCGTATCTCGGCTTGGCTTAACGTGCGGTTGTAGATTTTCAGCTCGTCAATCTCCCCCTGGAAATTCCCCCCTTGCCCGGGCAGTCCGCCGCCAAGCTCGAACAGAGTTTCGGAAAGATTGAATCCTGTAAAATCCCCCTTGTACGTCCAAGCCTCGCCGTTGCGGTACAGGGTTGCTTGATCCGGCTGGATGGTGATTGCCACGTGAATCCATTTGGCGGTGTCAAGATTGAATGGAGAAGTGAGCTGGTAGGGAACGCCACGCCAGTAGAAGGTGAGGTTGGTGTTGGCGCGGTATCCCATGAACGCGAACCCGAACCCAAACCCAACGTTGCTTCCCCAGTTGGTCAGTAGTTGCGAGAACGATTTCTGGATAGTATCCAACTTCACCCACGCTGCCACGGTCAGCCCTGTGGCGCCGCTCAGTTCGGGAATTGGATCAAGCATGGCAGCATCCGATCGGCTTCCCAAGTCCAGGGCAAGGCCAGCAACGGAATCCAGGTCGCATTGGCTTTCGCGGACTTCGATCATCTGGTTAATGGCGCGGGTGCTGGTTCCGGCGGGGTTCTTCACCGTAAGGCTTACGCTGTAAATTCCCGGCTTCCCGAACACTACTTTTGGGTTCCGTGCCGAACGTGAGCTTACCCACGCCGCGCCGGGGAACTCCCATTGCCATGTTGCGCCAGTGTGGTTCAGTGCCGAGTAATCTTCAAAGTAGAAGGTGTCGCGCGGGCAGGTGCTGATAAGTTTGTCGGCCATTGGCTGGGCAAGCGGCTTGGATGGCTCGAAGAGTGCGGTTTCCCAAATCCCCATGTTGCTGCCGGAACGGAGCTTGCCGTCGCGGTAGAAAATTTTCAGCCCGCGCGTGTAGTGGCTTACCGGAAGGCCAGTCCCTACCGGCTCCCAGTTATTCAGGGCGTTGTTGCGGTAGAAGATTTTTCCGCCATCGCAGGCGATATACACACCATCATCAGTCCCCAGCTGGTGAACGATGTCGCTGATGTTGTAGTCCTGCATGGCCGCTGTGGTAAGGTTCGTCCAAGTCTGGCCGCCGTCGCTGGTTTTGAAGATTGTTCGCCCCGTTGCGGCATAGCGGTAGGCAACCCACAGCACGTTCGGGTCGGTTCCGCTAAGGGCAATGTTGCTAACGCGGCGGTCGCGCCCGGTGGTGGCTGGGGGATTGGTGAGCTTGCTCCAATTTTTCCCACCGTCGCTTGTGCGCCAGATTGCGCCGTCGGTGCGGGCGTTCGAACGCTCGGTGACGTAGATCACATCGGGGTTGCTGCGGCTGATCTCGATATGCTCCATGGCTGCCTCGGTATCGGGGCTGGCAAAGATTGAGTCGTAGTTTGCGCCATTGCTCATGCTGCGCCAGATGGTGTTGCCGCTGCCAATCCAGACGATGCTGTAGCAACGCGGATCCCATGCCATTTCGCTGTACTCCATCAACCAGTAACTTTCGTTGGGCCACTTGCCGGTCGGGAAGTGGGTTGCCCGCTGGTCGAAGGCTGGGGGGATGACGTAGCCGCCAATGTCGCTGTAGTAGGTTCGCCGTGGGTTGCCGGGGTTCACGTAGCCGGTTGCGGCTTCCCCCCCGTCCATTCGCAGAAATCGCCCGCCATAATTTTCGTGGATTGCGGTGTTGCCGTTGTGGTATCGCCCCCCCACCATCACGTCCTCGTTCCAGCCCATATCGAAGCCCCAAAAATCGGAGCCGTTCAATCCGTTGATGCGGGCTTCGGCATTTTTGGTGTCGGCAAAAAAATCGGTGGAAAGGGTGAACCCGCCGTCGGTGGCAATCCATGTTTCGCCGGCCAATGCCCGCATTTCTTGGATGTCGGGATGAATCGGGAACGGGCCAGTGTAGCCCCCAACCGCATCGAATTTTCCCCCACCGTTAGTGCTGCGGTAGGCACTGGTGGTGGCCACAATCAGATGGTCGGCATTCTGTGGCGAGGCAACGATGCTCAGATCGTAGTAGCCCTGGCCGTTGTTCATCTGCAAACTGTCGCTCTCACCAATGGCGGCAATCGTCCAGGATTCCCCGCTGTTGCTGCTTTTCATCACCCGTGGGCCAGCATTGGTGAGAAGCACCGCGTAGATCCGTTTGGCATCGGCGGGGGTGACGGCCATTCTCCCTTCTCCCCCTGTCAATCCGGTGGGCCAGCCGTTGGTTCGTGGGGTGAAGGAGCCTCCCATATCGGTTGATTTCCAAGCCTCGTAGAACTTGGTGTCGGGGTTGTATTTCAGCACGTAGAGTTGGTTGGGGTCGGCGGTGTTGATCTCAAGATCGCTGACACCATCGGTCAGCACTTGGGTCCAATCTTGGCCAGCGTTGCTACTGCGGAACAGCCCCAAATTGCCCGCAGCAAAAATCATATTTGGTGCCGACGGGTGCACCTCGATGTCGTTCAACCACAGATCTTTCAGTGTGAACAGCGTAGCCCATGTTGTGCCCCCATCGGCGGTGCGGCGGATTGCGCCCGGCGCGCCCAAATAGACGATATCAGGGTTTGTTGGGTGGATGCTGATGGCCTCGGTTTGCAGCACATACTCCGCCCCAATCTGCTTCCATGTCTTCCCCTTATCCACCGTTTTGAAGATTGCTCCCGGCTCGGTTCCGCAGTACAGCACCGACGGATTGCTGCGGGAAATATCGAACCCATAGACGTTGGCCTGCCACGGACACGGGGCTTGGTCGGCTCTGCTCCCTTTTTCCCAGAAGGTCTCCATCGTCAAGTTTTTCCACGGGGTTAGGGCGCGTTGCAGTTGTGTGGACTCTATGTTTTTTGGACGGCGCATTGCCTCGATAGCATCGGCGGTTAGCCGGGCCACCGTTCCATCGGGTTGCATAAATGGCATGGCGGCCCGCCGCCAGCGCCGGTAAAATTTAGTCCAGTTGTTTTTGTGGAACTGGTGCGTGCGATAGTAGGCATCGTAGGCACTATCCAACTGCAAGGCGTTGATTGGTGGTTGGTACAGTAGCCGCGCCCATTCCGGCATATCAGCTTGCTGCGCAGGAAGTGTAAGCGGGTTGACGTACTGGGCAGCGGCCACCGAACCGCCGAACGAAGCCAACAGAAGTAGGCAGAAGGAAGAACGGAAGGAGAGCATAGTAGATGCCGTGAATTGTTGAGTTGGTAGGGACATGGGAGGCTTGATGGAGGGAAGGAAGCGAACGAAGAAGCGGGAACCAAAACGGAGCAACCCACAGCACAATGGGCTGCTCCGCATAACGTTACGAACGCATGATCTGGCTATCTGTGCAAGCCAGATCACCCCCTGGAATTACGATTCCGGCAGCAGACTCAGCAGCTTTGGCGTGAGGAACTGAAGCTCGTAGTGATGAACTTCCCCCATTTTGTCTAGCACGGAATTCCCCTCTTTTGTCAACTTCACGAACACCTGCCGCCTGTCCTCTTTTCCCTGCTCGCGAACAACATACCCATGCAGTGCTAAACGATTCACCAGCCCCACCGTGCTGTGGTGCTTAATCTGCAATCGCTCGGCAAGGTCACCGATAGTGCATGGCATCCGATCCGGCGCGCCCCGTAGCGCAAGAAGTGCCTGATGATGTTGCGGCGTCAAGCCTATCTCCATTGCTGCGTTCTCGCTGGCACGCAGCAACTTCCGAAGGGCATGCCGAAACGCCGCCAGTGTCTGGAACTGATCATTCGACAGACGTTTGGCCATAGTAGGTTTTCCTCCTCAGTATTGGTTGAATGGCAGCCGAATATAGCAAAACATTAATGCGAGGCATACCAAGCAGAGCCGTAGCAGAAAAAAAAATAGGCCAGGGATTTCGCACCCCTGGCCTGTTCACTATGTTTTTGCGACGTGCAGCCCGCTTTGCTTGCAAGGCTACGGGCGATACCATTCCTGCAATGACTGTACTTGCAGCTCCGATTCATTCAGCGAACGGAGCCCGCTTAACGCAGCGGCTGCGGCACTGGCAGTGGTGATGAATGGAACTTTGTACTCCATCGAGACGGCCCCCATCGTTTTTTCATCATCGCGTGCTATCTCGCCGGAAGGAGTGTTGATAACCAAGCGAACTTGGCCATTGCGGATGTAATCCAACGCGTTCGGTTGCCCCTCCACAATCTTCAAAATTTTTGTGTTGGGGATACCTTCCTCGGTGAGAAACCGGCTGGTTCCATCGGTGGCAAGGATGGTGAAGCCAAGCTCGGCAAACCCGCGCAACGTTTCGGCAACGCGGGGGCGTTTGTCGTTATCGGAAAGCGTGGCGAAGATGGTTCCAGAGCTGGGCAGCCGGTTGCCGCTTGCGATTCGGGCCTTCACCACGGCAAGGCCGGTCATCGAATCAATCCCCATCACCTCGCCGGTGGAACGCATCTCCGGCCCAAGAAACATTGAGGAACGGGGAAATTTGCTGAACGGGAACACCGATTCTTTCACGGAAACGTGATCCATTGCCATCGGCATATCACGCAGATTGAAGCTGGAAAGAGGCTCGCCAGCCATCACTCGTGCAGCAATTTTGGCGAAAGAAATCCCCGTGGCCTTGCTGACAAACGGGATGGTTCGGCTTGCGCGTGGGTTCACCTCCAACACATAGATAATGCCCCGCTGCATGGCAAACTGAATGTTCACCGGCCCAATCACATTCAGCCCCCGCGCCAGCTTGCGGGTGTAGGAAACCAGCGTCTCGAACTGCGCACGTTCGATGTTGTACGGCGGCAACACACAACTGGAATCGCCGGAATGCACCCCGGCTTCTTCGATATGCTGCATGATGCCGCCAATCACCACATCGCTGCCGTCGGCCACCGCGTCCACATCAAATTCGAAGGCTTTTTCCAGGAAATGATCTATCAGCACCGGATGATCGGGTGAGACCTGCGCGGCGGTCTGCATGTACTCGCGGATACGCTCTGGCCGGTAGCAAATCTCCATTGCCCGCCCCCCCAACACGTAGCTTGGGCGAACCAGCACTGGGTATCCAACACGCTCGGCAATGGCAACGGCTTCTTCCTGACTGGTGGCGGTTCCCCATGCTGGGACAGGGATGTTCAGCTGGGTGATAAGCTCCCCAAATCGCTGGCGATCCTCGGCCAAATCAATCCCTTCCGAGGAGGTTCCAAGTATCCGCACACCAGCGGCTTCCAACGGTTTTGCCAGCTTCAGTGGGGTTTGGCCACCGAAGGAGACAATCACCCCTTCCGGCTGCTCGTGTTCGATGATGTTCATCACATCCTCGAAGGTCAGTGGCTCGAAGTAGAGTTTGTCGGTGACATCGTAGTCGGTGCTGACGGTTTCCGGATTGCAATTCACCATAATGACTTCATACCCCTGCTCCCGCAAGGCCATCACCGCATGGACGCAGCAGTAATCGAACTCAATCCCCTGCCCAATCCGGTTGGGCCCGCCCCCCAGAATAATCACCGTGCGGCGGTCGGAGCGGACTGACTCGTTCTCTTCTTCGTAGGTGGAGTAGTGATACGGGGTGAAGGCTTGGAACTCGGCAGCGCAGGTGTCAACGGTTTTGAACACCGGGGTGATGCCAAGCGATTTCCGCAAGGCGCGGATATCCAACTCGGTGCGGTTCCACAGCCACGCAATCTGGCGGTCGCTGAAGCCAAACTGCTTTGCTTGCCAGATCAATTCCCGCAGATCTTCGGCAGCGGGTGCGCCTGCGGCGGCAGCCTGGTGGGGAACGATTGCTTGCGCAGATTCGGCGGCATCGCGCAGCTGCTGCTCCATCTCCACAATCTGCGCCATCTGGTCAACGAACCACGGGTCATAGGCAGCAATCCGGAAAATTTCTTGGATGGACACCCCCAGCTTCAGCGCGTCGTAGATATCGAAAATGGAGGTGGAGGTCCGTTTGGCAAGCCGTGTTTTTGTGTCGGCGCGGGCGGACTCCAATTCGGCCTCGGTCATCGTGGCGATGTTGTAGCGATCCTTCCCATCGGCTCCCAGCCCGTAGCGATCTTGCTCAAGCGAGCGAATCGCTTTCTGCAGAGCTTCCTTGAACGTTCGGCCAAAGGCCATTGCTTCGCCAACCGATTTCATCTGCACGCCAAGCTGATCTTCCACCCCTTTGAACTTCGGGAAATCCCAGCGGGGAATCTTCACCACAACGTAGTCAATGGTTGGCTCGAAGCTGGCAGGGGTTAGGCGGGTGATGTCGTTCGGGATTTCATCAAGGGTGTAGCCAATGGCCAGCTTGGCAGCAATTTTTGCGATTGGGAAACCGGTGGCTTTGGAGGCCAGCGCCGACGAGCGGGAAACGCGGGGGTTCATCTCAATTACAATCAGGCGGCCATCGTCTGGGTTCTGGGCAAACTGGACGTTAGACCCGCCGGTCTCCACGCCGATTTCTCGCATAATTCGGATTGCAGCATCGCGCATCCGGTGATACTCACGGTCGGTAAGGGTTTGGGCTGGTGTGCAGGTGATCGAGTCGCCGGTGTGAACCCCCATTGGATCCACGTTTTCGATGGAGCAGATGATGGTGACGTTATCTTTTTTGTCGCGCATCACCTCTAGCTCATATTCTTTCCATCCAATGATTGACTCCTCAACCAGCACCCGATGGATGGGGGAAGCGTTCAGTCCGAACTCCAATTTTTGGCGGTACTCCTCCATGTTGTAGGCCACGCCGCCGCCGGTTCCGCCCAGTGTGAAGGAAGGGCGAATAATTGCGGGGAAGCCGATTTGTTGAACAACCTCCACACCTTGCTCGAGAGTTTCCACAAAGCCGCCACGCGCCATTTCCAGGCCGGCATTGTTCATTGCTTCCAGAAAGAGCTCGCGATCTTCCGCTTTTTTGATCGCTTGCAGATTTGCGCCAATCATCTCCACGCCGTACCGTTCCAACACCCCTTGCTCGGCGGCTTCCACAGCAACGTTCAGTGCGGTTTGGCCCCCCATTGTTGGAAGCAGCGCATCGGGGCGTTCTTTGGCGATGATCTTCTCCAGGAACTCGACCGTTATCGGCTCAACGTAGGTAGCATCGGCGATGTCGGGATCGGTCATGATTGTTGCTGGGTTGGAGTTCAGCAGAACCACTCGCAACCCTTCCTCGCGCAAGACGCGGCAAGCCTGTGTGCCGGAATAATCGAACTCGCAGGCCTGGCCAATAACGATGGGGCCGGAGCCAAGGATCAGAACAGAACGGATGTCGGTGCGTTTTGGCATGGAAGCTTTGTATGAAAAAGGTGTTCAATGGCGTTGATAGAAGGGATGCGGGCCGGCACACGGCAGCACCCCAAACGGCAACAGAAGCAGGCCGCAGTGTGCGGAACCTCACTCTGCAAACCGTGCATCCAGCGAGGCAGCCAGCTGGTTGGAGTGCTGCAACAGCAGCGTCCGGACCGATTCGGCCACCGCGAAGACGCGGGAGATATTCATTTCCGACTCTTCATCCACCACGTCAACAACGCGGTTTTGGCGGAAGAAAATGTCCAGCTCTTCATCTTGTTCGGCAACAATCTCCAGCAGGTCCTCCAATTCTTGTTCGGCATCGGTTTCCACCATTGCCAGAACCAAGCAGGCGCGGGAGTAGTAGAGCATTGCTGCGCGGATCAATCGCCGAAATTCAAACGCGGATTCGTCGTTGCTGGGATCCAGATCAACGGCTTGCGCCCATTGTTCTTCGGCGACGGCGTGATATTCGTCGGCAGTTTCGATGATCCGTTGTTTCAGGTCGGTAGTATTCATTCTTGATCAATACGTCTTGTTGAAATTCCATCGGTGGTCTCCGACAGCAGCAATGCAAGCACCGCCATCCGAACGGCAACGCCATTTTCCACCTGGGGCAGCACCACCGAGTTAGTCCCGTCGGCGGTTTCGCTGTCAAGCTCCACCCCACGATTAATTGGGCCGGGATGAAGGATCAGCAACGGCTTACTCAGGTTGCGAAGCATGTAGTGGCGCAATCCAAACAGCTTGGAATACTCCGCCACCGAAGGGAACAGTGCGCGATCCTGACGTTCGTGCTGCACACGGAGCATATTGAGTGCGTCGGAGAACTGGATGGCTTCGGTAAGGCGGTGGAAGACGCGCACCCCAAGCCCGGCAATGCCACGTGGTATCAGTGTTGGCGGCCCGCAAACGGCAACCTCTGCCCCCAATTTTTGCAGGGCGTAGATGTTGGAAAGGGCAACGCGACCATGCAGAATATCCCCAACGATAGTCACACGTTTTCCTTCGAATCCTGTGGAGTTGGGAATGGCCGGATTGTACCAGCGTTCATGCAGGGTGAGGGTATCCAGAAGGGCTTGCGTGGGGTGTTCGTGGCGGCCATCGCCAGCATTGATAAATCTGGAAGAGCAGTGACGAGTGAGAAACCAGGGCACCCCGGCAGCACTGTGCCGAATCACAATAGCATCAACGTGCATGGCTTCGATATTTCGCACCGAATCCAACAGCGTCTCCCCTTTTGCAAGGGAGCTTGATTGCGCAGAAAAATTCAGGACGGTGGCACCAAGCCGACGCTCGGCAAGCTCGAAGCTGGAACGGGTGCGGGTGGAGTTTTCAGCAAACAGATTGACGACCGTGCGATCACGTAGCAGATCAAGCTGGCGGCCAGGGCGAAGGAAATTATTACGGTAGTAAAGTGCCGTTTGGAAAATGGTGAGAAGGTCGTCTCGGTTCAGTTCGGAAATACCGAGAAGATGCCGAACGGAGAGCCGATTGAACTCACCCAACACTCCGGCAACAGCAGGGGGTACGGTGTATGGCGAACCAGATGGGAACAATTTTTGGCTCCAAAATTACACCCATCATGCTGCCAAGCCAAACCAGCTTACGAGTCGTGAACATTTGATGGAGCTACGGGTGAGGTTTCTTGCATTCTACTCCATAGAAACGCCGAAGCGGCTATCGGGGGGAATCCCCGATAGCCGCTTTCGTTTGGCTTGCCTCACCGATGATCGCTCACGGATGATCGCTCATCGCTGAGGGCTATCCCTTACTTCTGCACCACTACTGTCTTGACCACCGAGGCTCCTCCCTTCAA
>JADZEY010000008.1 GCA_020850315.1 Armatimonadota bacterium
ACTACACCGCGTTCAAAGCGCAAACGCAGGCTGCGAATATCACCTACACCCTTCCGGCATCTGCACCTGCCAGCAACGGCGATGTGATGACAGCAACCACTGCTGGGGTGATGAGTTGGGCCGATGCAGATTCGATTGTGACCGCCAACGCATGGGGATTGCTCGGCAACGCCAGCACAACGCCAGGAACCGACTTCCTGGGAACCACCGACAACCAAGCCTTCGAGATTCGTGTGAATAACGCTGGTGCTGCAACTGGCGGCAACCAGCGAGTGATGCGATTTGAGCCGAACGCCACAAGCGCGAATATCATCGGCGGGTTCAACGGCAACAGCGTGACGGCGGGTGCAGTGGGCGCAACCATTGCTGGCGGCGGTGCCAACGCGAACACCAACCGCGTGACGGATAATTATGGCGTAGTTGGTGGCGGCCAAAACAACCGTGCAGGGGATAATACAGGAGGAACCAATGATGCTTCCTATTCAACGGTAGGGGGGGGCCAAAACAACACGGCTTCAGGAGACGCTTCCACGGCAGGAGGAGGCTATACGAACATGGCATCGGGAGCTGCTTCGACGGTAGGAGGGGGCTCGACCAACACGGCTTCGGCAACCTATTCGACGGTGGGTGGGGGCTCGACCAACACGGCTTCGGGAGGCTCTTCGACCGTGGGGGGGGGCGAAGACAACGCGGCTTCGGGAGCCGCTTCGACGGTGGGGGGGGGCTATGACAACACGGCTTCGAACAACTATTCGACGGTGGGGGGGGGCTATACCAACTCGGCTTCGCAAGACTATTCGACGGTGGGGGGGGGCTATTCCAACTCGGCTTCGGCCTACGCTTCGACGGTGGGGGGGGGCTATGACAACACGGCTTCGAACAACTATTCGACGGTGGGGGGGGGCTATACCAACTCGGCTTCAGGATACGCTTCGACGGTGGGGGGGGCTGGAACAACACGGCTGCGAATGGCTCTGCGACGGTGGCGGGGGGCTATGGAAACTCGGCTTCGGGCGATTTCTCAGCCACCCCCGGCGGTCGCGGCCTAACGCTGGATGCGGCTGCCGCCCGCAGCTTCGGCTTCCACGCCAACACCGCAGCCGGCGATCGCAACATGACGATCAGTGCCTCGGATGTCGCCGTCTTCGGCAACACCGATCTCTGGCTTGCCAACAACGACAATGCCCCAAGCGAGCTTCGGTTCTTCGAGGCGTACAACACCGCTGGTGCATTCCCGAACACGGCCAACTACACGGCATTCAAGGCACAGGCGCAAACTGGCGACATCACCTACACGCTTCCGCCATCGGCACCAACAACCACTGGCCAGATATTATCGGCAACCACCGGTGGTGTTATGAGCTGGGTGGATGGGCCAACGCTTGCTCAATCGTTCAGCAACAACAGCAGCACAACGCCAACGCTGAACCTAACCAACAGCAACGCAACCGGAACCGCACTGCAAATCAGCGATGGCAAGATGGTGGTCTCCACGGCCAGCTACGCAAGCGCGGGAACAATCGGCGGCGACGTTGTTGCTGCGCACGTCAACGATAATGGTGTTGGATCTTCGGCGGCCACCATCACCCTGCCGACTGGGGTTGCCGGGCAGATACTCTACGTCTCCACTGCCGATCCCGATGGGGTTGCAATCAGCGATGGGGTCACCACCATCTACACCCTTGCCGATGACGATGTGGTGGTGACGCTGCTCTTCATCGGCGGCAAATGGAAGCCAATCCCATAACCAGCATTAGGAGAACATACTCGGGTGAAATGAGATTGCGAACATCCATCTTCCGCCCTGAAGGGGCAGCATACGCCAGCCCAGGGCAACGCCCTAGGAACTCAGTCTCCCAAGTACCTCAACGCCCTGAAGGGGCAATTCAATACGCCGTCGTATCCCATGTTCAGCACATGGTGGTGGTGGTGATATTTTTGTGCCGCCCTTTCAGGGCTTGGAGTAGTGTTGGTTTTTGCAACCCAGGGCGTTGCCCTGGGCTATGATAGTGTGCCCCGTTGGGGCGTGGAGAGTGATGGTGTTGCCGTTGGCGCTCTGATTCTGCCAGGGCCAAGCGTATCCATCAGGCACGACTCAATAGAGTATCTCGCAATCTCAATGCACCCAAGTACAACAACCATGAAACTTCTATTGCTAACAACGGCCTTGCTGCTGGCAAGCGTCGGCAGCGTTCTTGCGCAGCCGGGTTCGCGCGTGAAGCTATCAAGCCCTATCGCGCAAGCTCCACAAGCCGCAGTTGCTTCGCAAACGGCATCGGCAATGCTTGCCCGCCAGCCGGGCCGCTTCACCGAAAACCGTGGCCAATGGAACCCCGAAGCCCGCTTCCTGATGAAGCAAAACGGGGTGAATATCTGGATTACCGATCAGGGTGCGGTGTACGATCTTCATAAACGCGAAACAACCTCCGATCATCGCTTGGCCCCAGCCATTGGAGTGCCGGAATTTCTCCAGAACAATGGCGACGGCATGGATGAAATGGTGACGGTAGAGGGCCATGTTCTGCGGCTGGAATTCCTGGGGGCATCCACTGAGTCGCAAGCCGTCGGAACGGAAGATCTTGGCACACGAACCAACTACTTTCTTGGCCAGGACCGGAGCAAGTGGGGAAGCGATTGCCAAAGTTTTGGCGGGGTTCGTCTGCAAAACATCTATCCCGGAATTGATGCGCAATTCTACCTTGATGAAGGCTTCCCTCGGTATGATGTGATCGTTTCCCCAAACGCCGATCCGTCACAGATTCGCTACCGTTTGGCCGGGGCCCAGCAGGTGCGCATCACGCAGGAAGGTAGGCTGGCAATCAGCACAAGTTTGGGCCAGGTAGAACTGCGTGAACTGTTCGCGTATCAGGACCTACCGAACGGCACACGCCAGCACGTAGAATGCAAGTTTGTGGTGGATGCCGATGACGCAATCAGCTTTGCCATAGGCAACTACGACCCTGCCCTGTCACTGGTGATTGACCCGCTGATCTACTCCACATTTATCGGCGGAAGCGGAAATGATGAAGCCCGGGGCGTTGCCCTTGATGCCGATGGCAACATCTGGATTGCAGGGCAAACCATTGACGGCACTACCGATTACCCAACCACTACTGGTGCTTATGCCACAACCCACGCAGGGCTGTTGGATGCGTTCATCGCAAAGTTCGATCCATCGGCGAGCGGGGCGGCGCAGTTGGCGTACTCAACATTTATCGGGGGGAGCCAAGGGGATTTTGCCCGCGACGTGACGATTGACGGAAACGGAAAAATCTGGATCACCGGCGGCGCACGCGAGCCGTTCCCCACAACTTCTGGCGACTACGATGCCTCACCCGGCGCGCACGAAGTCTTTGTCATCCAGATAGACCCTTCTGCCAGCGGAGCCGCGCAGCTTGCGTACTCCGTGTTGCTTGGTGGAAGCGGTTACGATGAAGGAAGCGCAATTGTGGTGGATAGAAGCGGGAACGCCTGGATTACTGGCACAACAACGCCAACATCTACGAATTACCCAACCACATCGGGGGCCTATAATGTTGCCAACAACGGCGGCGGTGCCGATGCCTTCCTAACCAAACTGGATCCATCGGCCAGCGGCACGGCCCAGCTTGCGTATTCCACGTTTCTTGGCGGAAGCGATAACGACATTGGCTACGACCTTGTGTTGGATAGTGATGAAAACATCTGGATAGTTGGATACACCCAAGACGGAACAACCGATTATCCAACCACAACCGGAGCCTACGACCAAACGCACAACGGTGGGGCTGATATTTTCGTGACGAAGATGGATCCATTGGCCAGCGGTGCTGCCCAGCTTGCGTACTCAACATTTCTTGGGGGAAGCCCGTTCGAGATTGGATATGGCATTGCCCTTGATGCAAACGAGAATGTGTGGATCACCGGATATACAGCAGCATCTGGTTCCCCCAGCTACCCCACCACTACCGGAGCCTACGACCAGACCTATAACGGTGGGATTGGGGATGTTGTGGTGACAAAACTGGATCCATCGGCCAGCGGTGCATCCCAGCTTGTGTACTCTACCCTAATTGGCGGCGATGGGCTGGACGTTGCCGAGGCTATCGTGCTTGATAGAAGCGGATATGCCTGGATCACAGGCTACACCGCCGACGGAGGCACCGACTTCCCCGTTACTGGCGATGCGTACGATGGAACCCATAATGGAGGGTATGATGGATTCCTCTGCCGGGTGAACCCCTCGGCCAGCGGAGGCGCGCAGCTTGCGTACTCCACACTGCTTGGCGGAAGTGCCGACGACTACTCCTACCACCTCACCCTTGATGGGAAAGGGAGCTTTTATCTTGTTGGAAAGACAGACGATGGCACAACCGACTTGCCAACAACCACCGGAGCCTACGATGTTTCGCAGAACGAAGGTGAGGATGCGTTCTTGACGAAGATTGGTGTCTGCAATGCTGGTGGGCTTTTAGATATCGCGCTTGCGCCAGAAATCATCTGGTCGCCGAATGATGCCATGAGCACCATCAACGCAGTGCTCACAATCCTGCAAGGGTGCGGGGCCACCGCCACGCTGCAAAGCATCACCGCCGATGAGACGATTACCGGCGACGTTGCCAACGCCACCACCGGAACCACCGACACACAATTTGATCTGCGCGCCGAGCGCGACCGTGGCGGCGATGGCCGCATCTACACCATCACCTACCGCCTGACCGATGGAGTGCTGACGGAAGACTATACGGCAAAAATCGTTATCCCCTACAACCAGGGAACCGTGAAGGTGGGCGGAACCAGCAGTTGCGGAACGGTGGCATTGGGGACAATCCCAACATTTGCTGGCTCAACAATCGCTATCCCGTACAAACTTGGCGGCACTGGCGGAACCGTGACACTGCGAATTATGAACACACGAGGCCGCGAAGTTGCCCGATTGGTGAACGGAGCAACGCAGGTGAGCGGAGATCACGTGGCATATTTCGATGGAGTGAAGGATATCGGTTCCTACCCCGGGGGCAACCTGCCGGACGGCTTGTACCTTGTTGTTTTGGAAGGATGCGGCTACACCGATGTCGGCATGATGGAGGTATCCGTCCCCTAACCTGCCGTAGCCATCTCCTCCTTGGTCAAATACTGCGTTCGCGTGAGCAATCACCGGGCGCAGTTTTTTTGTTAGATGCGGCTCACGTCTGTTCCTCTCCTCCCCGGCTCTGGCTCCCTCTCCCAGCCGACTAATGAAGTGGAAACAGTAGCTCCATCAGCTTGAGAGAGGGCTGGGGTGAGGGCTGGCAGCGAACGAGGGCAACAGCGAAACCTTGCCCGTTCAGTGGCTCCGCTCATACTTCGACAGGCTCAGCATGAGCGGAGGTGAGGTTTGGTGAGAAGCCGAAGCATTGCACTCTCTCCCCCCCGGCTCTGGCCCCCTCTCCCAGCGGACAAATGAAGTGGAAACAGCAGTAACATCAGCTTGGGAGAGGGTTGGGGTGAGGACCAGCAGCGAACGAGGACAACAGTGAAACCTTGCTCGTCCAGTGGCTCCGCTCATACCCTTCGACCAAGCTCAGGACAGGCTTCGACGGGCTCAGCATGAGCGGGGGTGAGGTCCGGTGAACAACCGAAGCATTGCAATTTCCCTCCCCTGCTTTGGCCCCCTCTCCCAGCCGACCAATGAAGTGGAAACAGTAGCAACATCAGCTTGGGAGAGGGCTGGGGTGAGGGCAGGCAGCGAACGAGGGCAAGAGTGAAACCTTGCCCGTCCGGTGGCTCCACTCATACCCTTCGACAGGCTCAGGACAGGCTTCGACGGGCTCAGCATGAGCGGAGGTGAGGTCCGGTGAACAACCGAAGCATTGCAATGTTCCTCCCCGGCTTTGGCTCCCTCTCCCACCCGACCAATGAAGTGGGAACAACACCGACATCAGCTTGGAGAGGGCGCGCAGCATAATCCTTTCCTTTAAGGCATCATGTTTTTTCTTTGATACTAAACATTATTCCCCCATTTTTGCCCCGATTTTTTTCTACACAACACTGCTTATACCACTTCATCAGACTACCATGAAACGGTTTTTCCTGTCGCTTGGCTCTTTCCTGCTTCTTGCCACTTCTCTCGGGCTTGCTCAAACTCCGGGTTCGCACCCGATGACCGACATCTACGGCCACATGGGGATTGGAACGGTGACTCCAGATAAATCGGCTCTGCTCGATTTATCCAGCACCAGTGCTGGCTTTTTGATGCCACGGCTGACCAACGCCCAGCGCAACGCCATCGTCAACCCAGCAACGGGGTTGATGATCTTCAACACCGACACGAAGACGATTGAGTTCAACATCGGGACGACCTTCGCACCGATCTGGGATCCGGTGCTCACGGCCAGCAGCGGAAGCGGCCTGTACTGGCAGTTGCTTGGCAACGCCGGAACCAACCCAGCGGTGAATTTTATCGGAACCACCGACCCACAACCGCTGGTGGCCCGCACCAACAGCATCGAACGCCTTCGCGTTGCGGCCACGGGTGAAGTAGGCATCGGCACAGCAGCCCCAACCGCCGGACGGTTGTTGGAGGTTGCCGGAACCGCCGGGGCAACCAATGTGCGATTGGGATCGGTCGGTGGGGCAGGATCGCCCACTCCATTATCAGGCTCAGAAGGGATTGTGATTGCCGATGGAAGTGGCGATTTATCGAAGCGTTCGGCTGCGGCACTGCTATCCTCGGCTTGGCTGACACTGGGCAACGCCGGAACCACCGCCGGAACAAACTTCCTGGGAACGATTGACAACACAGCGTTTGAGATCAAAGTCTTCAGCAGCGACCCAACCGCCAACCGAGGTAGCAAGCGGGTGATGCGGATTGAGCCAACCACCATCAGCCCAAACATCACCAGTGGCTATCAAGGCAATAGCATTGCTGCCGGGATGATCGGCGGAACGATTGCAGGTGGTGGCGCCAACGGGGTCATCAACTCCATCACCGGAACTGCCGGATCAACAGGCGGTTTCTCCACAATTAGTGGCGGTAGCGGCAACGCCACCAGCCACACCTACACAACTATTTCAGGTGGCAAGGACAACTCTGCCAGCCAGGTGTTCGCAACCATTAGTGGTGGAAGCAGCAACACCGCCAGCGGCATTCAATCCACCATCGGCGGTGGCTTGGGCAACACTGCCAACAATGTCAACACAACGGTAAGCGGTGGAAGTAGTAACACCGCCAGCGGAACCGAATCCACCATTGGTGGCGGCTACACCAACACTGCCAACGCCATAAAAGCAACGGTAAGCGGTGGCTCGAACAACATGGCCAGCGGCACAGAATCCACCGTTGGTGGTGGCTACACCAACACTGCCAACGCCACAAAATCAACGGTAAGCGGTGGCTCGAACAACACCGCCAGTGGAACCGAATCCACCGTTGGTGGCGGCTACACTAATCAAGCATCCTCAACCGGAGCAACCGTTAGCGGTGGGCGTAGTAACACAGCATCATCAGGCCCCTATCCAACGATTAGTGGCGGTAGCGATAACACCGCAAGCGGAGTGTACGCGGTGGTGGGTGGTGGCCGTAATAACACCGCAAATAATGCGCACGCATCGGTCGGTAGTGGCGAACGGAATATGGCCAGCAGCCCATTTGCGCACGTGAGTTCAGGCCAATTCAACGAAGCCAGCAGTCCATTCAGCGTGGTAAGCGGTGGCCAGCGGGATACGGCAAGCGGCACGTTTGCCTATATCGGTAGCGGCCAATTCAACAAAGCCAGTGGTCCATTCAGCTTTATTGGCAGCGGTGCCAGCAACACAGCATCAAGAGCATTCTCAACAGTCAGTGGTGGCGATCGTGATTCTGCCACTGGCGACATGGCAACGGTCAGCGGTGGGCGACTAAACGTGGCCAGTAGTGTGTTTGGCACAATCGCTGGTGGTGAAAGGAACCAAGTAACGGGGACTTGGGGTGTGGTTAGTGGGGGGCAGAAGAATCTGTCGAGCGGGTCGTGGTCGGTGGTGGGTGGTGGCGATACGAACCTTGCCAGCGGAACCTGGTCGGTGGTCAGCGGCGGCGAGGCTGATAGTGCGATTGGCTCGTGGTCGGCAATCAGTGGCGGGCGTTTGAACAAAACAATCGGAAGCTGGGCCAGCATCGGCGGCGGGTTGAACAACACTGCCGACAGCCTGTCGGCAATCCCTGGCGGGCAGTCGTTGAAGTTGGGCGGGAACAGCTTCGGCTTCAATGCCGACACCACCAACCCGACGACGGTGACGGATTTATCCGCTGGCACATTCCGCAGCAGCGCGTACTTCGGCAACGCCGATGTGCTGATCGGGAACATTGACAACAACGCCCGCGACCTGCGATTCTACGAGCCGAACACCAGCTTCACCTACGCAGGAACAAACTACACAGCATTCCAAGCGCAAGGGCAAAGTGGTGATATCACCTACACCCTTCCCGCATCTGCCCCGGCCAGCAACGGCGATGTGATGACAGCAACCACGGCCGGGGTGATGAGTTGGGCCGATGCCGACTCCATCGTCACCGCCAACGCATGGAGCTTAACCGGAAACAGCATCAGCGGAAGCGAAGTGTTGGGGACCACAAACGCCCAAGACCTGAACATCATTGCAGGGAACACAACCCGCATCACCGTTGACGATGCCACAGGCAATGTTGGAGTTGGCGGCGCGTTCTCAGGCACCGACAAGCTGAGCGTCACCGGAAATATCAACAGCACAACGCAGTACAACATCGGCGGCGGACGGGTGCTAAGCGTGCCGGGAACCGCCAACGTTTTTGTGGGGCTTGGCACCGGAGCCGCCAACACCGGAAGCGATAACACCTTTGTTGGCAACAATGCTGGCACAGCCAACACCACTGGTTTTCAGAACTCTGCGCTCGGCTCGGGTGCATTGCAAAGCAACGTCGGTGGCAGCACTAACTCTGCTGTCGGATACCAAGCATTGTTCAGTAACAACAGTGGTGCAAGCAACTCTGCAGTTGGGGCAGTTGCTTTGCAAAACAATACTACTGGAGGGAACAATTCTGCGGTTGGAGCCAGTGCGTTAGCCGGCAACATTGGTGGCAGTAATAACTCGGCAGTTGGTACGAACGCACTGCAGAGCAATGCTGGTGGCAATAGTAATTCGGCGGTTGGTGCAAACGCCTTGCAAGGCAATGTGGCTGGGGATGGGAACACTGCTGTTGGTGTCAACGCCTTGCAGGCAAACACTGTCAGCGACAACACCGCAGTGGGCGCAAGCGCGCTGTCGGCAAACAGCAGTGGTGTGCGGAACACAGCAGTTGGCCGGAACACGCTTGCGGCCATTACCACCGCCAACGACAACACCGCCGTAGGTTATCACTCACTACAGACATCAACTGGCGGGCTGAACACTGCCGTTGGTTCCAACGCACTTGCAACAAACACCACTGGCACAAACAACGTTGCGGTTGGTTCGGCAGCGCTGGATGCAAACACTACTGGCATCGGGAACATTGCAATCGGCAGCGATGCGTTGGGGGCGAACATCGGCGGATCGAACAACACCGCCGTTGGCGACAGCGCATTGCTACGGAACACCAGTGGCATCAGCAACACCGCCGTTGGCGACAGCGCGTTGCTGAACAACACCACTGGCCAAAACAATACAGCAGTGGGCGCATTAACGCTGGCAAACAACGCTGGTGGGCAATCCAACACTGCCATTGGTGTGGGGTCATTGCGTGCAAACACAGGCGGGAATGCCAACACCGCTGCTGGCGCTGGCGCGTTGGGCGCAACCACAACATCGCTTGGCAACACCGCCGTTGGTGTGTTGGCACTGGGGGCCACAACCACAGGCGGAAGCAATACAGCCGTTGGTTTCTTTGCACTATCCAGCAACCTAACCGGTGCCGGAAACACCGCTGTTGGACAAGGGGCGTTGCAGTCAACAACCACAAGCAACAGCACCGCCGTTGGCTTCCACGCCTTGAACGCCAACACCACTGGAACTGCCAACACCGCCGTTGGCGATAGCGCGCTGCTACGCAACACAACTGGCGTGCGGAACACCGCCATTGGCGATAGCGCGTTAATCAACAGCACCCAGGGCCAGGGGAACACCGCAGCCGGCGCAATGGCACTTGCAGCAAACACTACCGGAAGCGGCAACACCGCGATGGGGGTGATGGCTCTTCAGAATGCCACCAGCAATGTGAACACTGCGTTCGGCGGGCAGGCAGGCTTGGCCATTACCACTGGCGGGTTCAACACCTTCTTGGGATACCTTGCCAACGCAAGCAGCGGCACGGTAAACAACGCAACGGCCATTGGCGCGCAAGCATTTGTTGGGCAAAGCAACAGCGTGGTGATTGGCTCCATCAACGGAGTAAACGGCGCGAGTGCCGATGCCAGCGTCGGTATCGGAACCACCACGCCAAATCCAACAAGCCGTCTGCACGTTGCTGGCACAGCCGGCACAGCAAACGTCCGCATGGGATCGCTTGGCGGGGCAGCAGTGGCCACCCCTTACTCACCCGGCGCAACCGACGGCATTGTGGTTTCCGACAACAACGGCGATCTGCTGAAGCGTTCTGTTGGTAGCGTCCTCGGTGGCAGTGCCGTTCTGTACAACGTCAGCACAACACAAAACACAGCCACGCCACGCACCAATTATCTCTATGATGTTGCTTACGCCGCAGCTGCACCGGATGCAGCATCGGTAGGCGCACGCATCACCTCCAGTGCTGGCGCGGCGGGCAATCTAAACGCAACGGCACTCACGCTGGTGGCAACCCCCACCGGAACCGGAATCGCAACCGCGTTGGAGGCAACGGGGAATATCAACACCAACACCCAGTACAACATTGGGACCAACCGGGTGGTGAGCGTGTATGGAACCAACAACGTGTTTGTTGGCGTGGGTTCCGGTGCGGCAAACGACAACTCAGTTGCGGGGGGAACTGCCAACACGTTCGTTGGGTTCAATGCCGGCACAGCCAACACCACTGGCGACAACAACACAGCTGTTGGAAACGGCGCACTCCATTCCAACACAACAGCATTTGCCAACACTGCAATCGGCCAGAACGCGCTGGGGGGCAACATGACCGGCACATTGAACACCGCCGTGGGCCTGAACGCTCTTCAGCTGAACGTCGGTGGTAGCTCCAACACCGCCGTTGGCGTTGGCGCGCTGAACAAAACCACAGTAAGCGGTGGCACTGCTGTTGGAATCAACGCACTGCTGGAAAACACCACAGGCCTTGACAACACCGCCGTTGGCGTTAGCGCGCTTCAGAAGAACACGATTGGCATCAACAACGTGGCAATGGGGGTGAACACGGTACAGAAGAACATAGACGGCAACAACAACACCGGCATCGGCGCAAGCGCGTTGCTGGAGAACTTGTCGGGAAGCGGCAACACTGCTGTGGGAACATCAGCATTGCAGCAGAATTTGGCAAGCAACAACACCGCTGTTGGCTACGGCGCGTTGGATGCAAACACAACGGCGTTCAATAACACCGCCGTTGGCAAGGATGCTCTTGGCGCAACAGTTACTGGGTCATCGAACACTGCTGTTGGTGCAAGCGCGCTGGCAGTGAACACGGCAACGGCAAACACAGCAGTGGGTTCGGCAGCGTTGCGGCAGAACACCAACGGAACCAGCAACACCGCCGTTGGCGTGAACTCACTGTTCATCAATACCGATGGCATCAACAACACAGCCATCGGCGTTGGCGCGTTGGGTGGGAACACCCTGGGCAACAACAACACAGCTGTTGGCATCAACTCCCTTGTGACCAACAGCACCGGCACCGATAACACAGCCGTCGGCGGCGGATCGTTGGGGGATAACACCATCGGCTTCAACAACGTTGCCATGGGCACCAACGCAATGCAGAACAACATTGATGGCAATAACAACGTGGCCATTGGGGTAAATGCTCTGCTGAACAACACTAACGGCGGAGGAAATACCGCACTTGGCACAGCCGCACTACAGGCAAACGCCGCCAGCGATAACACCGCTGTTGGCTACGGCGCGTTGGACGCAAACACCACTGGCACAAGCAACACCGCCGTTGGCCGCAACGCGCTTGGCGCAACCAGCATCGGCGGATTTAACACAGCCATTGGAACCAACTCGCTGGCGGCAAACACCGCAAGCGACAACACCGCCGTTGGCTACGGCGCATTGAACCTAAACACCACTGGCGTAAGCAACACCGCCGTTGGAACCAGCGCGCTTAGCGCAGCCAGTACAGGTGGATTCAACACAGCCATTGGTGCCAACGCGCTGGCGGCAAACACCGCAAGCGACAACACCGCCGTTGGCTACGGCGCGTTGGATGCAAACACAACGGCAACAAGCAACACCGCCGTTGGCCGCAACGCGCTTGGCAGCACCAGCACGGGTGGCTCGAACACCGCCGTCGGCCACAACGCGCTGGCAGCAAACACCGCCACCGCAAACACCGCCGTTGGCGTGGGGGCATTGGAAGCAAACACCAATGGCACAAGCAACACAGCAGTTGGGGTGAACAGCCTGTGGGTAAACACTGGCGGCAACAACAACACAGCAATGGGGGTTGGCGCGCTGGGCGGAAACACCGGCGGCGACAACAACACAGCAATCGGCATCAACTCCCTTGTGACCAACAGCACTGGCGACAACAACACCGCCGTTGGCGCAAGCGCGCTAACGGCCAACACAATCGGCGTTAGCAACGTAGCGGTTGGCGTTAATACAATGGCGGCCAACACCGATGGCACCCGGAACACCGCCGTTGGCGCAAGTGCACTGCTAACCAACACCACCGGCGACAACAACACTGCACTTGGGACCGAAGCACTGAAGGTCAGCACTGCCGATAACAACACCGCTGTTGGCAACGCAACTCTGCTAAGCAACACAAGTGGCGCGGGGAACACTGCCGTTGGGGCACGCGCACTGGGCGCAGTTACCACTGCCGGAGCCAACACCGCCGTTGGCCTTGATGCGTTGGCAGCCAACACCGCTGATGGCAACACCGCCGTTGGTGCGGCAGCACTGGTAACGAATACAACTGGCACCGGGAACACTGCGGTTGGCGTGAACGCGCTGTTTGCAAACGTTTCTGGATCCAATAACACAGCAACCGGCGTGGGATCGCTGGGAGCCACAACTGGCGATAACAACACCGCCACCGGGCACAATGCGTTGGTAGCAAACACATCGGGCGATGACAACACCGCCGTTGGAACCAGCGCGCTTTCGGCAAACACCGCCAACAACAACGGGACCGCAGTGGGGAACAACGCGCTGCTGCTGGCAACTGGTGGTGGCAACACCGCGCTCGGTTCGTCCGCTGGATCCGCCGTTGTGGCTGGCACCAACAACACCCTTATCGGGTTTGGCAGCAACACCACCGGACTAAGCGCGGCCACGCTGACCAACGCAACAGCAGTTGGCGCAAACGCCGTTGTTGGGCAAAGCAACACCGTGGTGCTTGGCAGCAGTGCCGATGTCGGCATCGGAACCAGCACCCCGCGCGCAAAGTTGGATGTGGTCTCCACCGATGCCATCATCGTGCCGGTAGGAACAACCGCCCAACGCCCTGGGACACCAGTGCAGGGGATGATCCGGTTCAACACAACAACCGTGAAGTTTGAAGGATACGACGGAACCACGTGGGTAAACCTGAACTAACAGATCGGGCAACCCAAAACGTAGCAGCACCAAACGCCCTGCCGACAACCAGTCGGTAGGGCGTTCTGTTGCTGACACGCCCCCCTTGCTCCGCTGCACGCGGCTTCGCCTTTCCCACAAACCTGATACCAATTCATTGTATTGCCCCAGCATTACAGTAGGCTCGGAATTCTTGTCCGTAGCCCCGCATGGGGCGGCATTCTTCCAGCCCAACGGCGTAAGCCTTGGGACTACCCACCATCCTTGTGATTCCCAGCCCCGAAGTGGGCGACAGAATCCGTCGTGTGGGCCATCTTCCGCCCCTTCGGGGCTAGGGAACATGGGGGGGTGATACTCCCCAGGGCTTACGCCGCTGGGCTACGGGACTTCCGCCCCGTTCGGGGCTAAGGAAGCCAAGCCCATGCAGGCCATCTGCATTGCTGGGGCATCGAAAAGAATTGGTATCACTTTTTCTCTTCTCCCGCTCCCCTCTCCGCCAACTACACTCCCCGAACTCTCCGAATCCTCCTGCGGAGAGGGGCTGGGGGTGAGGTCTCCGGCGGCGTTCCTAATTTGACACTCACCATTCCCTCCCGCTCCCCTCTCCGCCAACCACACTTCCCAAGCCCTCCGAATCCTCCTGCGGAGAGGGGCTGGGGGTGAGGTCTCCGGCGGCGTTCGTATTTCTCCCTACCAATCCACCATAATCCCCACCCCCTCCGTAATTTCACCCCCCGTAGAGGTAATACCAAGCGAAAGATTCCCTTCTGTATTCCAATCCAACCAGCATGAACAACCCAGACACAACCCTCACCAATCTCCACGCCACCGTAGCCGCCGCCACAACCCCCGCCGCCCGTGCCGCCGCACTAAACCAACTTGCCGAAGAATTAGAACAGCAAGGCCACTACCCCGCCGCTCTTGCCGCCGCCGAAGAAGCCCACACCCTTGCCACCGAAGCCAACGCAAAACCCGCCGGAGCCGAGGCACTGCTTCGGCAGGGTGTGGTGCATTGGCGGCAAGGAAGGAACAGCGAGGCGTTGCGGCTACTGGAGCAAGCACTGATATTGTTTGAAGAGATTGGAGGCCGTTCCGGTGTTGCCCGTGCCACCAACAGTATCGGGAATGTGTACCATGGCCTATCGGACTACAGCCGTGCGTTGGAGTATTTCACTCGTTCGCTTGCCTTGTTTGAAGAACTTGGGAATCGTGTCGGTGCTGCCAATACCACCACGAACATCGGGAATGTGTACGTGTGCCTATCGGACTACAACCGCGCGTTGGAGTATTTCACCCGCGCGCTTGCCTTGCATGAAGAGCTTGGCGAGCGTTCCGCCGTTGCCACTGTTACTGGCAACATCGGGAATGTGTACTTGCACCTTTCGGACTACCCGCGAGCGTTAGAGTATTACACCCGTGCGGTTGCTTTGCATGAAGAGCTTGGGGATCGTTCCGGCGTTGCCCGTGTTACTGGCAACATCGGGAGTGTGCACAATCGCCTCTCGAATTACTCGCGAGCGTTGGAGTATTACACCCGTGCGGTTGCACTGCATGAAGACCTTGGGGAGCGTTCCGGCGTTGCCATTGTTACTGGCAACATCGGGCCTGTGTACAAGGACCTCTCGGACTACCCGCAAGCGTTGGAGTATTTCACCCGCGCACTTGAATTGTATGAAGAGATTGGGAATCGCTCCGGTGTTGCCACTGCCACAGGGAACATCGGGAATGTGTACGCGTGCCTATCGGACTACAACCGCGCGTTGGAGTATTACACCCGTGCACTTGCCTTGCATGAAGAGCTTGGCGAGCGTTCCGCCGTTGCCACTGTTACTGGCAACATCGGGATTGTGTACTCGAGTCTTTCGGACCACAGTCGAGCATTGGAGTATTACACCCGTGCGATGACTCTGTATGAAGAGCTTGGCGAGCGTGGCGGTGTGGCCCGTGTCACCGGGAACATCGGGAATGTGTACCAGAGTCTGTCGGAGTACGGGAAAGCGTTGGAGTATTACACGCGTGCGCTTGCCCTAAGTGAAGAGCTTGGCGAGCGTGACGGTGTGGCTATTGTCACCGGGAACATCGGCTCACTCTATGCTCAGAAAGACTTTGCCGAGTACAACCCCCAAAAAGCCGAAGAACTCCTTCAGCAAGCAATCACCCTCAACCAAGAGCTTGGAACTAAGCAGGAACTCTATGAAAACCACCAATCCTTAGCTGATCTTTACCAGCAAGAAAGCCGCCCGGAGGAAGCCCTTGAGCAGTACAAGCTGTTCCACCAAGTCTATCAGGAAGTCCACACCGAGGAGGCACTGAAGAAGGCGATTCAGGTGGAGCAGCAGCGGCAGATTGCGGAGATGGAGAAACGCATTGCTGTTGAGCGTGCCCATGCCAAAGCCACCGAAGAACTCCTCCACAAAACCCTCCCGCCAAGCATCGCGGACCGCATCATCAGCGGCGAGAAAAACATCGCCGACCGCTTCGATTCGGCAAGTGTGTTGTTCGCCGATGTCGTCGGCTTCACGCCAATGACAGCACGGATGCCAGCCAGCGCAGTGCTGGAGTTCATGAACTTCATCTTCGCCCACTTCGACAGCATCGCCGCCAAGCACGGCTGCGAGCGAATCAAGACCATCGGCGACGGCTACATGGCAGTCTGCGGCGCACCAGTGGAGTGCACGG
>JADZEY010000009.1 GCA_020850315.1 Armatimonadota bacterium
GCTGCGAGCGAATCAAGACCATCGGCGACGGCTACATGGCAGTCTGCGGCGCACCAGTGGAGTGCACGGATCACGTGGAGCGAATCGCACGAATGGCGATGGAGATGCTGGAAGATGTTGCGATGCCAGCAACAATCACGGAGCATCTACCAGCAGGAACAGAGTTCGAGATCAGGATCGGCCTCCACACCGGAAGCATCACCGGCGGGGTGATTGGCGTTGGGAAGTTGGCCTACGACATCTACGGCGACACCGTAAACACCGCCAGCCGAATGGAGAGCCACGGGGAAGCGGGGAAAGTTCACGTGAGCGAGGAGTTTGCGCAAGCGATTGCAGGCCAAGCGGAGTTTGGAGTTGTGGAGCGTGGGGTGTTGACCATCAAGGGGAAGGGGGAGCTTCGGACGTATTTTTTGGAGGGTTCGTTGGGGAGTGAGTAACGTAGCCCGGCTGTTCAGTGGCTCCACTCATACTTCGACGAGCTCAGCATGAGCGGAGGTGAGATTCGGTGGGATACCCACTTTTCCTCCCCTGCTCTGGCCCCCTCTCCCACCCGACCAATGAAGTGGAAGCAGTAGCGATCTCAGCTTGGGAGAGGGCGGGGGGTGAGGGCAGGCAGGGAAGGAGCGGAGGATGAGATTCGGTGAGATTTTTCCCTCCCCGGCTTTGGCCCCCTCTCCCAGCCGACCAATGAAGTGGAAACAGTAGCAACCTCAGCTTGGGAGAGGGCGTGCCGATCGAATCGGCATCTTCGAGGGGTGAGGGCAGGCAGCGAACGAGGACAACAGAGAACAATTGCCCGTTCAGCGGCTCCACTCATACTTCGACGGGCTCAGCATGAGCGGAGGTGAGATTCGGTGGGATACCCACTTTTCCTCCCCCGGTTTTGGCTCCCTCTCCCACCCGACCAATGAAGTGGAACCAGTAGCTCCATCAGCTTGGGAGAGGGCGTGCCGATCGAATCGGCATCTTCGAGGGGTGAGGGCTGGCTGCGACCGCCTCACCCCCTGCGCACTCTTGCCCCCCCGCGATACGCCCCGCAACCTGTTCTTGCGGGGATTATCCGTAACATGAACCCATGAAGAACGACCACACACCAGAAACAGCAACCGAAACGCTCGATTCCTTCGCCGAAATCGGGCTTAGTCTGCCGCTTGTCCAGACCCTAACGGAGCTTGGCTACGAGACCCCAACTCCCATCCAGCAGCAATCAATTCCGCTCCTTCTTTCTGGGGCAGACCTAATCGGCCAAGCCCAAACCGGAACTGGAAAAACCGCAGCCTTCTCCCTGCCAATCCTTGACCGATTAGACCTGACACGTGGCGCGTTGCAAGCCCTGATCCTGACACCAACTCGCGAGTTGGCGATTCAGGTTTCCGAGGCAATCCACACCTACTCGCGGCACATTGGGCGAATCCGCGTCACGCCGATTTATGGCGGCGACTCCATCCAGAAACAGATCGTCCGGCTGCGCGGGCCGATGCACGTTGTGGTTGGCACCCCGGGGCGGATTATGGATCACCTTCGGCGCGGCACACTCAGCTTCGGCGCGCTCCGGTTTGTGGTGCTGGACGAAGCCGACGAGATGCTCCGGATGGGATTTCTTGACGACGTTGAGTGGATACTTGGCCAAGCCCCAACCGAACGGCAAACCGCGCTGTTCAGTGCCACCATGCCGCGCGAAGTTCGCCGCATCAGCGAACGCTATTTGAAGTCGCCAAAATCGGTGGAGATCACCCACAAAACGCTGACGGTCCCTTCGGTGGAGCAGTTCTACTTCCACGTCACCGAGAAGCAAAAGCTGAACGTGCTGACCCAACTGCTGGACACCCGCGATGGCGATGCCGAGGCGATGCTGATCTTCACCCGAACAAAAATCGGCGCGGCGGATCTGACCGAAAAACTTCAAGCACGCGGCTACGAAGCCGAAGCGATGCACGGCGGAATGAGCCAAACGCAGCGGGAAAGCGTGGTGCGCCGGATGCGTGCCGGGCAGATTGAAATCGTGGTGGCCACCGACGTTGCCGCGCGTGGGCTGGATATTGAGCAGATTGGCTTGGTAGTGAACTACGACATCCCCGGCGACCCCGAAGTCTATGTGCACCGGATTGGCCGCACCGGGCGGGCCGGGCGTTCGGGAACTGCCTTCCTGTTTGTCACCCCGCGCGAGGAGCGGTTGATGCGGGAAATTGAACGCTACACCGGGCAGCGGCTAATCCCCAAAAAAGTCCCCTCACGCGCCGACGTTGCCGCACGGCGGATTGCCCTGTTCAAAGAGCGATTGCTGAAAGCACTTGGCGAAGAAAATCTGGATCCATACCTCACATTGGTGGAAGAACTTGCCGAAGAAAGCGGGCGAGAAATGGCCGAGATTGCCGCAGCAGCAACGCGGCTGGCGCAAGGGGAAAAACCGATTGTGGTAGCTGTCGAGCCGGAGCCGCAAAGCATCGCAGGTGCCGAGCAGGGAATGGCGCGGCTTTTTATCAATGCCGGGCGCAGTGCTGGGATTGGGCCATCGGATATTGTTGGGGCGATTGCCAACGAGGCAGGGATTCCTGGGCGTGAAATTGGAGTGATTGATATTTATGATGATTTCACCTTTGTGGAGGTCCCCGCACGCCACCGCAACCGAGTGTTGGACTCACTGGCCGGGGCCACGATCCGCAACCGCGAGACCAACATCCGCCCAGCCACCGAGCATGATTTGAAGCCACGGCGGACGTTCAACAAAGGGATTGCCGAAAAATCAAAAAAATGGGGCAACAGCAGAAGCGAGGATAACAGTGGCGGTTGGTACGAAGACATCCCGCGCAAGCGAAAAGCCGGACAACCAATAACCGCTCGCAAAAATGAAAAGCGAAAAAAAGTTGGCGGGAAGAAGCGGAGGTGAGCGTTTGGAAGTAGCCCATCAACTGGAAGTTTGATATAGAATACGCCGTGTGGTGCAATGCGTCCACACGGCGTTGTTTGTCCTGATCGCTGGCCATCTCCTGCGAACACTCAACGGCCATGATATAGTGTTGCACCAGGGTATCGTGGACGACATTCATCGTCTCGGCACAAGAAAACCAGCTATCAGCCAAAAAATACCGCCAAAGCACGCGTTGTGCCGCTGTTTGAACAAGCAGTTGACGGGTCATCTCGTTCTTGCTCAAGGGGGATTTGTACTTGGTAGCACCAGTCTGTTTATCAGTGTAGGGTTCGGTCTTCTCAATCAGATGGACATTGAACGGTATCATGGCTAATGTTCCCATCGAACAGTGCGCTCAGGCCCGTGGCGGTTGCCCCTTTCGGGGTCGCCAGTAGGTCGTGTAGTTATCAAGCGTGCAGCCCATGATATCGTCCCTTTTTTTAATCTTGCGTGAGGTCAGCTATCAATCCGATCTATCCTGGATATTTGCCTGTTACTCGTAAGATGTCCCCCTCCGCTTCGTAAGACCTCTCGGTTACCTTGAATGGAGTTCAATGCAACTCCGCATTGCCACACCAGACATTTACACGAAGCAAAAAGCCATGAACCAGACAACGTTACTACGCACACGCCGCCGCAGTTGGGGGCTTCATCACTTGATCTATCTACTGATGCTGGCCATTGCGGCCTTGCACGCCGGGGGCTGCACCCCCACACCAAGCGAGCCGCAGGGAAGCGATAACTTCGACGTTATCAACATTGCCGTATGGGATGGGGCGTGGAAGGATCCCCAGATGAAAGCACACAATTTTTTTGGCGGGTTGGGCGCTGTCAATTGCATTCGCCAATCGCCTATCAATCCAAACGACTTGTTGATTGCCGGGGATTTTAAATACTTCAATGTTGGTACGGTTGACTCCATTGTGAACTCTCTAGTCTTGGTCTCGCTACGCGGCGGGTTCCGTCCGCTGGAACAAGAAGGGCGGCCCCAAAACAGTGCAATCTTTCACACAGCCGAATTCACCAACCTGAACCTTCCGTACTACTACGCTGGCGGGGATATCAACCTTCCCTACGAAGGGAACGATACCGTAACCGGAGCGGGGCGGTTCGACGACAGCGAGCGGTATTGGAGTTTGTTCGACCCTGAGTTCCCACTTATGGGGAACGTCTATGCAATGGCGCGGCAGGGGAACACGCTCTTCATCGGTGGCGATTTTGCATCGCCCGGGGTGATGGAAAACTCCGGCGCACTGCTGCAATATGACTTCATCTCCCAAGAATTTAGCAGCATGGCAACAGAATTTGGTGCACCGCCCCCAAACACCGTTGTTCGGGCGCTGGAAGCCGATGACAATGGGATGATTGCTGGAGGGGCGTTTTATCAGATTGGTGGGATTGTGGCCAACAACATCGCCCGCTGGAACGGCAGTGGCTGGGAAGCAATCGGGAATGGGATTCAAGGAACGGTGCATGATATCATCCGCCACAACGGCACGCTGTACGTTGCTGGGATGTTCTACCCCGCTGGCTACGATGGCTACGGAATCTGTGCCCGCTGGGACGGAAGCGATTGGAAACTGGTTGGCCCAGTGTTCCAACATGGAACCGATTACGGGAATGTTGGCTACACCCTGGCCTCATTCCAGGGCAGGCTGATTATTGGCGGGCATTTCCGGAAACTTGGCGGAGCAACGGTGAATAACATTGCACGGTTATCGCAATCGGGGGATTCGTGGGAGCCGTTGGAAGGCGGGGGCGTTCAATCCTCTGAGATCGAAACTGAACGGGTGAACACCCTGTGCGTGGTCAGCGACCGGTTATACATTGGCGGAACCTTTAACAAGGCAAGGGTTCAGTAACCGGTGGCTTGCAAGCCCTATTCTGATGCAGGATTTGAGCATCAGTGTAGCTAAGTCTATGAAAACGCCCTGTTGGAGATATCCAACAGGGCGTTGAGCATTACGGTTCTCCTTCCTACGCCAGTTCAAGCTCTCCACTAAGCACCACCGTGGCATCACCTTCCAAAAAAACGTTCTGAATTTCTCCTGCTTCATCCACATCGAAACCAACGCGCAACGTTGCGCCGCTGGTGGTGGTTACTGCAACGGGTGCTGGCAAGCCATACTGCCGCGCCGCAACAATCGCCGAGGCGATTGCCCCTGTTCCGCACGCCCCGGTTTCCGCCTCCACACCACGCTCGAACGTCCGGAGAAGAATACCGGAGCGATCCCCCTTTGCCTGCACAAAATTTGCGTTTGCCCCCCCAGGCCAGAATGCTTCGTGATGCCGAACAGCTTCGCCCCATGTTGCCACATCAAGCTCCGAAAGGTGAGTTCGTTGTTCGCCAGCAAGGTCTTCTATCAAAAGGATTGCATGGGGTGTTCCAACATCAACAAAATAGTAGGGCTGGTTGGTGCCGAACAGCGCGAAAGATTGATGAAGTCTGACCAGCCGAGGATTGGGGAACCGAACCAACACACCACGCTCGGTAAGCTGCGCCCGATAGATCACCCCCGCGTTGGAGAAAGCGATGGAGTCGGGATTGGCGACAAAACCGTGGTCGGCAGCAAAGCGAACCGCACAGCGGCCACCATTACCACACATCATTCCGGTGGAACCGTCGCGATTGAAGTATGCCATGGTGAAATCCATTGGATGAGAAGCGTCATTGGCTGGGCCAATCGCCATAAAACCATCGGCCCCGCCATGCCCTTGTTGCTCGGAACACATGAGCGGAGCCAGAATAGCCAGATCGGCATCATCAGGAAGCCAGCGGTTATCGGCAACGATGAAGGTGTTCCCCGCACCGGACATTTTTTGGAATGGAACGATCATGCCGCAAAATAGCAGAATTGCGCAGGCGGTGGAGTTCTGCCATCAGTTCTTTTCGGAGCGGCTGGTTGCCATAACCTTTTTGACGTATCTTTTTGCTGTGATAGATGACCCACCGAACCCGTTCTTGTGATGAATACGTTGCCGCTGTTTTCAATCGTCGTACTTACTGCCAAGTTCATGCGTTTGTTGGTTGCCCTCCTCCTCTTCTCAGCCGTGCTGATATGCTCTGCCGGGGCGCAAACTGGTGTTGTTCAAGATTCTCTCACCGCCAGCGACCCATTCGATACCATTCTTGTTGATGCCACCTACGTCCCCTGCACCGACACCACCGAGTCGCTGCTGATCTTCACCAGTGGGCGGGGGATTTATGCGCGAGGGAAGGAAGGGGTGCTTTTCTCCATCACAACGGGGCTGGTGGATGACATGAAGGATGCCGTGCAGAAAGCGCAATCGGCAACCGACACAGCGTCGCTGGATAGCTGCACAACGGTTGGGGTGATCTTGGCCGGCCCGCGATTCCTGCTTATCAACAACGGCGCCCCCACCAAGCAGACAAAGCCGATTCAAATCCGGTTAGAGCGGCTGCGGAAGTTTGCGCGGAAGAAATTGGAGGATGCGATGGAGCGGTTATCAGAAACCAGTTCGCAGGAACCAGACACAGCAATCGTGACGCTGCCAGAAGTAGCAATGGAGGATCTGCGGCAGAACATGAACAACTCACCCATCACCACCGAATGGCGTTGCAAGGGAACGGTGACGGTGCGCGTCTATGTTGGCCGCGAGGGCCAGGCCCGCCGGGCGTTTGTGAGCGATGTGGAGGTGAAAGGGAAATGCGGCGCGTTGCTGGTGACCTCGGCATTGCGGGGCGTTCTGCGAACCCGTTTCAAGCCAGCCATCAAACGGAATGGTCGCCCAACGTCGGCTTGGGTAGATGTTCCGGTGCAATTTCAGTACAAGCGGCGGTGAACCCAGAAAAAAGGCAACAGCAGCACAGCGGCTGTGCATCAACTGATGCCGAGTAACAAGCCCTTCCATCCCCAACAAAATCCCTTATCTTCGCGTCAAGTTTTTTTTAGGCAGCAGACACAATGGGCAACCTTGCGGTGATAGATAACGAGTATGCGGCAATGGTCACGCAGCAATCGCGAACCAGTTTCTACTACTCCTTCTCATTGCTTCCGCGCGACGAGCGGCAGGCGATGCACTCGGTGTATGCCTTCTGCCGCTATGCCGATGACATTGTTGATGAAGACGACACGCTGGAGGAGGAATCCCAACCTGCCGCACCGGAGCAACGGATTGCGCGCAAGCGTGAACGTCTGAACCGCTTGCGGGCCGAGGTGGAACGATGCTACAATGGCGAATCGCGCCACCCCATCACCCGCTCGCTTTCGGCGGTGGTGAAGCGGTTCAACATTCCCAAACAGTACTTCCTGACGCTGCTGGATGGAGTGGAGATGGATTTGGTAAAAAACCGCTATGAGACGTTCGAGGAACTGCGGGAATACTGCTACAGCGTTGCATCGGTGGTGGGGCTTATTTGCATTGAAATTTTTGGATATAAGTACGAAGAGACAAAGGAGTACGCGGTCAATCTTGGCATTGCCTTGCAGCTGACGAATATCCTGCGCGATGTGAAATCGGATGCCGAACGTGGGCGTATCTACCTGCCGATGGAGGACCTTCGGGCGTTCGGCTACACCGAGCATGACGTGCTGCAACACAGCTACAACCTCCCCTTCATCGAACTCATGCGATTCCAGACCCGCCGCGCCCGCCAGTACTACGGCCGCGCCCGCGCCGCGCTTCGCCCCGACGAACGCCGCACGATGTTCGCTGCCGAAATTATGGACGCTATCTACTATCGGATGCTAGAAAAAATTGAGCTGAACGAGTTCGATATCTATCGCCGGAAAATCTCGGTTCGCACGCCGCACAAACTCTGGATTGCGTTCAAACTGTGGCTGGTGACCCGTGTGCTAACCAACCGGAAATCAGCGGCAAAGTAAAGGCTTCTGCTTCTGCGGTTTCTTGGCACTGCGTGCGCTATCTGCTCCTAATTTCCATCAACCATTGGCCGCTTGAAATCCAACCATAACCAGATTCTGCTCATTCTTGGCTGTACGCTTCTGGGGTATATCCTGATTGCATTTGTGCTGTTTGGAGATATGCCGTTGCGTTCCGATGCAGCGGGTTACTCCAAACAAGCCATTGCAATCGCCGCAGATTTCCCCGGTACCGAAGCGTACTACTGGCCGCCGGCAATGCCCTACATTTTAGCTGCGGCCTACAACCTGTTTGGGGAAAGTCTATCGGTGGCAAGGGGAGTGAACATCCTTCTGTGCGTGCTGATGGTCTATGCTGCAATACTGCTGACGACCGAGGCCACCAACGATCCACGAAAAGGAAGAATAGCAGGGTGGATGGCCGCGCTCTATCCGGCATCCTTCCTGATGGCAGGGCAAACGTACAGCCAACACCTAACCGCCGCCGGATTGATGCTTGCCGGATACTGGTTGCTGATAGCGTACCGACGCGGAAAAATAGTGTGGTATCTGCTGGCTGGCATAGCGTTGGGGGGAACTGCGTTAGCGAGGTCGTCGGCCATGAGCTTGCTTCCCGCGTTAGCAATACTGGCTGGCGTTGCATACTGGCGGCTTCGGCGAAACCCAGAGCAAACCGCTGGTGCTGTTGCCACACGCAAAGCACTCATCTCCGGTTCACTTCTGTTCTTAGTTGGTACCGCAGTAATCGTGATTCCCGTGATGCTCCATAACGTGCAGCATGGTGCTGGCTGGAATATCTCCACCAAAGACGAAAGCAACGTGTTGGTGGGAAACTGCAAGTACACCCACCACTATAAAACTAACCAGTTAGCCGTTCGCGATTTTGCCCTGCTGGAACCGGAAGTCCGCGATTACCTGATCCGCATGAGGGATCTTCCGAACGCACGAAGCGCGATGATGAAGGAAGCGGTGGAGTATGTGATAGATCACCCAGGCATCACTGCATGGAGAACGCTAAGCCGAATCCGTGCCTTCTGGGGATTCGATTACATGCTTGCACGCGAGGCTCAAAACCAGTATCAGCTATCGAATCTCCAACTGCTGATCCCGCTATCGCTGGAAGCCGGGGGGTATCTGCTGGTGATGATAGGGGTGCTGCTTGGCTTGTTCTTTGCACGTCATCTGCTATCGCCCCCGGCCACCACGCTGCTGCTTGTGATGGCCATTGGTTACCAAGTCCCCTACATGTTGGTCTATGCTGCGGGGACGTATCATTTCCCGGCGGTGTTTCTGCTGCTGCCAATTTCTTGTGTGGGTTGGATTTGGACCTTGCAGCAATGGCGGCAGCACTGGCCAGTGATTGCCAAACGACGGTGGTTCTGGGCAGCGGTCGCGCTGTTCGCACTGGTTCAGCTTGAGTATGGCTACTGGGCGATTACCATGCAGCAATAAAGGGGGCAGCAAAAAAAAGCAAAGGGGGACAACTCATTCTGCCGCTTCAAATTTTTCTGCAACGATCCCTTCCGCCGTGTGTTGATGGAACCACGGTCACTGGTTATACTATCTCTGGCAATACCATCTGCCGAATCCACAACCCCATTGACTGTTCAACTACTTATACCAACGATTGCAATGAACACAACCCTTGCCGCCCGATGGATATTTCTTGCCGCTCTCGCTCTGCTCATCTCCTCCTGCTCAGGCAAAGGGAGTGATGTAGTGGACCCAAAAAGCGGCGACCGAAAGGAAATGGCACTGGTTGCCGTGGAAGGAAATGGGGGCGATGACCTCACCCGATTTAACGAAGCTGCCCAAACGGCTGATGCCGGTGAATATGCCAAAGCCAACGGCGCGTCGCTGGGCAAAGCGATTGATGCCCTATTCGAGGCGAACGAGCGGCTCTACTTGCACCACCGCACGCTTGGCGAAATCACCGTGCTGGATGTGAAAACCCGCAAGCTAATCGGGACGATTACTGGGTTCCCCAACGGCGCAGCCGGGGCGTTGTGCGGAATGGCGTTCAGCAACGTCTCGCAGGCGTGGGGGATATGCTACGGTTCCAACAACCTCTATCTGATTGATGCCATCAACCTCAACATCGCCCGCACCATTCCGCTGCCGGGGAATCCAACGGCGGTGGGGACGATAAAAAACAAGGTGTTTGTTGGAATGGTGATGCCCGATGGCAGCGCGAAAGTTGCAGTGTTCAGCAGCAACGGTGGGGAGTATCCAATCGAACATTTGTTGGATATGCCCACCGCGCCAATCTACATTTTTGGTAACCCCGATGGCCTGCAAATGGTGGTGCTAACCTCCGGCAATCCCGGAACCGATCCCGCTATCGCCGATGATGATGTTCGCCCGGCACTCCACTATATCCTTCTTTCCACCATGGCTGTGGATGGAGTGTCAGCCATTGAGGTTCCCTCATTAGATCGGTACATTGGCCAAGAGCCAAACTTTGCAGCGCGCACAAAAGACTATCTTCTCTACATTGCCACCCCGATTGGAGTCTCCTTAGCGGAAACTGCGGGGCGGGGGGTGTATCCCCTTTGGTTGTCGGGCGATTTCCGCGTGTTGGGTGCTGATTATTACAGCAGCATGGTGTATATCTACGACCCTACAACCGCAACAGTGCGCCGGCTGCTGGCCGATGCTACCGAGTACACCCCAACCCCCTTTGGTGGGGTGGTTCGCGCGGTGCAATTCGTGAACGCTAACTCAATTCAATAATCCCTATCTATGAAGTGGATCGCAAAAGCTGCTCTGCAAAAAATGTTCAGCATTATTCCGGGTGGTCGAAGCTTAAACTATCTTGCCCAGCACTATCTCACCCGATCTCTTCCTTCTTCAGATTCCGATTTTTTCGATAAGATTACGATTGCTCTGCATCATTGCGCAGTGCTGGACCGCCAGATGACTGGTACAAAGGTTGATGATTTGGCGTTCTATGAATTCGGAGTAGGATGGGATATGCTGACACCTCTGATTTATTATATGCACGGTGTGCGGAATCAAACCATAATTGATATCAAGCATGGGCTGAAATTAGAGCTGATGAACCACGCGCTTCAGCGGCTTGCTATACATCATAACATTGTGGAGCAAATGGCTGGAAAAGCGTTGCAGCGGATAGATACCACACCAATTAACAACATAGCTGACCTGCAATCTCGGTTTGGTATCACCTACCACGCACCTATGGATGCCCGGGTAACAGGATTTGCTGCAAACAGCATTGATGTGCTAACTACGACATCGGTGCTTGAACATATTCCAGCAAAAGATATTCCTGCGATTCTTACCGAAAGTCGCCGTGTGCTGAAACCTAATGGTATCGTAAGTTTTGTTGTTGATCCAAAAGATCACTATTGGTTTTTTGATAAATCTATCACTATGTTCAATTTCTTGAAGTTTTCGAACTCTATATGGAATATTATCAATAGCAGCCAGACATATCAAAACAGGCTCCGCTATTCCGATTATATCACCTTATTCCATGAAGCCGGGTTCAGAATAGTGGAAGAAGAAAAAATTACCGCAACGCCAACAGAATTAGCAGAACTACAACAGCTGCAACTTGCGCCTCGGTTCAAAGAATATACCCTTGATGATCTTGGAGTGGTTGAGCTGCGAGTAGCAATGCAGAAATAAAATACTATGGTGAACAACGGTTGCCAGTATGACATCCAAAAAGCTATCTAACCCTAACAATGTCACCATTTCGCATTACCGAGCGCGTTCGGTGGATTGATTGCGATGCCGCAAAAATCATCTACTACGGCGCGTACATTCGATTTTTTGAAATTGCTGAGACGGAAATGTACCGCTCCGTTGGGCTACCCTATTCGGCAGCATTCGAGACGTTAAAGTGCTTCCCAATTCGCGCAGAATATCACTGCAATTATAAAACGCCTGCATTATTGGATGACCTGATGGAAATATCTATTTGGGTTAGCCATTGGGGAACAACATCGTTCACTATCTCCTTCCGCTTTCTGCGTGCCGGAACTGATGTTGTGCTGGCAGAAGGATATTGCCGATTGGTCACGGTTGGAATCCACGACAAGAAAAAAATACCGATTCCTGAACTGCTTCGCGAAAAATTAGCGCGGTATTCAGAAGAAAGGGCAGAATAGAAAAAACTCACCTCACACAGAATTTGAATAGTGAAAATGGGTTTGCGTAAGGTCAGCAAATAAGGCCGCATGTATTTTTCTCACTATCCACATCACAACCATCACGCACTTGCTACGCATTGCTACTATCTGTTTTTCGTCAACTGTTGGCGGGCTTGAGCTTGCAACGCTTCGGCGTGCTGCGGAGCTTCAGAAAAATGGGCATCATGTCATCTCTATTTTGCCCAACTCTTCTGCAATTCTTGAGCAAGCAAAGCGATTAGGAATTACCGCTGTAGCGATAACACCGCGATTTTCATACGTAGATATTTTTGCTGCAAAAACCATCCGTAAAATCCTAATCCGTGAACAAATAGAGGTTCTGCTGGTTGCCCGAACTCGCGACCTTAGCACGGCAATGTTGGCTGCTGGTGGGCAGCGCGCGGTAGTGCTGTATCAGCAGATGCAGTTTGGACAAAGAAAAAAAAATCCATTCCACAACTGGGTATATCGGCGTTTGGATGGATGTGTGGGCGTTACCGAACGCCAGCGTGATCAATTTATCCGATTAACGAAACTTGATTCGGCAAAAATCTCAATTATTCCATACGGAATTGATGCTGAGCATTTTTCACCAAATGCTATTCCAAAATTGGCTGCACGCGCAGCAATAGGAGTACCCGACAGTGCATTTTTAGTAGGAATTGTTGGCGGTTTTAATCCTGGGAAAGGGCAGCGGGAATTTCTTGAAGGGGTAGCGATTGCTTGGCAAGAAGAACCGAAAATTCGTGAGCATTTATGGGCGGTGCTGGTTGGCGAGCGACCAACGGACATTGGCCAATACACAACCGAACTACGCACCTTGCGCAATTCGCTTCCATTCCGTGAGCAAATTATTTTTTGCCCTTTTCTTAACGATCCCCGAACGGCTTATGCAGGCTTAGATCTATTTATTCTTGCTTCGCACTCGGAAACGTTTGGCATGGTGTTGCAGGAAGCAATGGCCATGGGGGTTGCCTGCATCGGAACCGATGCAGGCGGGGTTCCGGAAATTATTGCCGATGAAGAACGTGGGTTGCTGATTGAGCCACGCAGCCCGAAAGCGATTGCCGAGGCAATTTTGCGGCTATTCCACAATCCAGAGCTTCGCCAAACGCTTGCGGCTAATGCACGGCAGTTTGTGCTGTCGGCATACGATCCCCAAAAGCAATATGCAGCGTTCCAAGAAGCGTTGGAACAAGCAGTAGCAAGAAGAACTCCAAGCCAGTAGATGGTTAACCTTAATTCCCCCCTGCTGCTGGTTGGCGGTGGGCCGAGGTAAATGGGTTAATCGGCATTGACGTTGATGCTGTGATGATAGACTCGGCCGAAACTTGCCGTTGTTTCGCATCCTTCGCCAGCACTTCTCCGCACAACCGTGCCTCCCGAAGCATGGTTCCGGCAATGGTCACGCCGTTTCCGCCGTTGGCGGCAAGGGTGATGCTTCCATCCCCCGCCGGGATTGCAACATCATGCAGCCGATAGACGTGATGCCGCTTCCCAAGCTCGGTTGTTGCAAGCAACTCAAGATCAACGGTGATCGGCTTGCTGGCGTTTTCAACAGTCAATGTTGGATGGGCGGTCCCCAGTCCTGCAAACCGCAGTCGGGCGGTTGCGCCCCCTTCGTGGCAATCCACCCTGATGTATCCTTCCGGCCCGCCAATCGCAACGCCTGCGCCGCTAGTCCCCGAATTGAACTCCAACTCCGCCGAAGGCATCGCGCCACTGTAGAAATATCCTTCAAACCGATCCGGCATTTGCGCCCGCACGTCCCCAAAATTGAACCACGGCGAAACCTTCCCAAGCCCTGTTGCGGAGTCCCAATCAATCTGCTTGGTTCCTTCGGTAAACAATCGGCGGCCATTGCCGGTGCGCAGTTGGGTGATGCCAACATCACGGCTTTCCCCTGCGCCCCAGATGAACACTTTTAGCAGAAGCGTTGGAAGGCTAAGGCCCATCGAGGAAGGAGTGCGGCCGGTGGGACCCGCCACCGAAAGCGGAAGCACCACCAGATGCCCTTCGCCAAGCGGGCTTCCGGCAACTGCATCATCGCCATCGGTTGGCCATGCTGACATTTTGCCCGCCATCATGAAGCTCCAGTTGGAGCCGCTGCGTTGGATGAAATTGCTTCCACTGGTGTACCATCCACGGTGGCCAGCAGAAGTATCGGCCCAAATCCGGTTGGGGTCCACCACCCAGATTTTTTCGTTGCCTGGGCTTCCGGTAACGTCGTAGGCAATCATGGTGTGGCCACCTTCTTGTGGGTTCCACCCTTTGGTGACGCAAACAAGGTACGGGCCTTCGCGGCCAATAACCTCGCGCGCGAGCCCCACCCCGTAGCTGGCATCTTGCGAGTGACCAGAGTGTGCTTGCTCGATATACTCCTGGATGCACGCCAGCGATAACTGGTGGCCGTGCATGATGTTGATTGCCGTGTTCAAATCGGGATCGCTGGGACCGGAGCCGGAGCCGGAGCCAGCGTATTTGATTGGTGGGGCGCAGTAGCCCAAGTAGCCACCATACTTGTTCATCATCAAGCTAAGACAGCTCATGCCGTAGCAGTTCCCGGCCCCGCTCCCGGTTCCGCCAGGATCGGGGAGCGTGGTTTTGAATGCCGCTTCGTAGAACAGTTTGTCGAACGTGGCCGACAACCACGAATCGCTGGAATCGGGCGGAATGCCGTAGTAGCTGCGGGCGTAGATATGCCAGCCGAACATCGGCGTGGTGTAATTCTCAAAACCCCACCCGTACTTCTCGGCTGGATGTTGCGCGTGTCCTATCGCCAATGCCACCAGCAGTAGTGCTGCCGAGCAGGGGAGTATGCGTGGTATCATGGTTGGTTTCTCGTTAGTAATTCAGTCGGTTAGTACGCTGTTTTTTTCCCACCCCTGTGCTGAGCATAGGCTACAACGGCGTGTTGAATTGCCCCTTCAGGGCGTTGATGTCGTTGGGGGATTGTGTTCCCAGGGCGCTGCCCTGGGCTGTCGTATGCTGCCCCTTCAGGGCGGAAGATGGATGTTCGCAATCTCATTTTACCCGAGTATAATTTCCGTTTTCACGGGTGCGTCGCGCTTCTTGGTGCGGAAAGCTGCGAGGTCGCGCCGTCGTTCCGGAGGATTGCCACGCGGTACCAGTAGGTGCGGTTGCGGGCCACCGAGCGGTCATCGAACTGGTCATCCTTCACCACGTTTCCCAGCTGGAAGTAGTTCCCATCTTCGGTGTTGCTGCGGAAGACCACAAAGCCGCGCATCCGTGTTGCGTCGTAGCTGGTGGACCATTCCACCCGCAGGGCACAGGGGCCTTCGGTTGGGGTGATCGTGCTAATCGCCGGGGCATCCTCACGGTTCGATTTGAACGTGAAGGTGCTGATTGCCAGCGCGCTATCCCGCACCGATTCGTTCCCGTTTTTATCAATGCCCAGCA
>JADZEY010000010.1 GCA_020850315.1 Armatimonadota bacterium
ATTTCGGGAGGCGATACTGAAATTTTTCAAGAACATCAAGAACTACAAAGCAGAGTTAGAGAGTCTTCTAACCCTGAATTTCCATATTCCCCGAATTTCGCAAACTCAAAGCACGTGAGTATAACACCGCACCACATATCAACATCATGTTGGAAGCAGCAATCAACGATTTCTACATAGAACGTACACCATAAAAACTCTACTTTAATATGAGTAAAATTTTGTCCGCCTAAAAAAGAACACTCTAAATCATGATTTATACACATCGTGTCTTCTGCTTGCAGCTTTGTATTTTCCTTTTCATTGGAATTAGACATTCTTTCTGTTGTCATCCGTAGCGCAAGGTGCATTGCCCACAACCCAAGGTTCAATTCATATAAATTAGTTCCCGCTGGCAGCACCTGGTCAAACGCCGGATGGTCAATATCTACTTTCCATCCAGCGTGTTCCCCTAAACTCCGATACCGAACTTGTAGCAGTGGCGTTGCATATTCGCTGTCACGTAATACAGCAATAATATCCCCCTGCTGAGTAACGTAGGATTCCATTGTCTCGGTGGCCACAACCTCAGCACCGGAAGGGTCGTTAGTGAAACTGAACGTTGTCACCGCTGGTGGCGTTGCTGCAGCTATCCCATCGTTGAAATCCCCCATGCGGATATGCAGCCTTGTATCCTCCATCCGTAACTCTAACCCTGCCGGTGGCTGGCCCCCAAGCATCCCCTGCTTGGCAATCATCGCTTGGAATTTCTCCTGTGTCTGCTGATCCCAGCGATGATTGCCCTGTGCAGTGCGTGCTATTTCATCCATGATCCCAGCTGACCTTGTGGCAGATCGTGCTACCGATTCTGATGGAAGAGCATCATTCCGAGCTAAGATGCCCAAGCGTGGCCCGGAGAAGCGCAGTGGGCGTGTCAGCGTGTTCATGGTTGTTCTGGATTATGCGGTAATAACTTCAATTTCCATCTCGAACGCACTCCAATCTCCGGCAGCGTTGATTGCTCGTAACATCAGGACTGCTTGTCCTTTTCGTTTGAAGACCAACCCTAATTGTTGATTTCCCGTAAACGATCCTGTCCAGCTTATCACGGGGATTGTTCCTTGTGCATCGCCCCGCGTTCCGGCGTTGTCACGGAAGCTCAGTTGCAGGTCGGTGTATGTTACTCCGCCAAACGCTAACGTGATCAAATTCTCCCATTCCGTTCCCGCTCGCGCAAATATCACTTTTTGCAGCGGCGGGGCTAACAGCGCGCTCTGGTTCCGTAATTCGTGACCAATTCGGTTTGCTTCTGTGCCACCCTTCTGTATAAGAGCCACAACCCCACCGAAATTCCCCATGCAGTCCCAAGTTTTTTATTAATGGCCTACAAATCCCTGTTTTTCTCATTTTTTGCGGGGTGGGGAGGCATCAGCAACAATATTAAGGAGTTTTGGAATGCTACGTTCGTAGCGGTTATAGGCCGCTTTCATGGTGATGTTTACAACATCGGCAATATGCTGCATGGAGTGATGATCGAAGACTCTCATGCAAACAATGGCAGCGTTCAGCCTGCCAACGCGCTGTTCAATGCTTTGCCGCAGCACCGCTTCGGATGCGGCTGTGTCGGATGAGTCATCGGCGGGGATTGCTGCAAGCATTAGGCTTTGCTCGCTGTTGTTATCAAGGGAGATGAGCCGTTTGGTTCGCCGCTGTTCGTGCGAAAGGTTGCGGGTTGCAGTTGTCAAAAGGTAGCAGTAGATAGCCTCGGTAGATTCCAAAACATGGGGTGGAGCGCGACGAAGCAATGTCTCGGTGGCGGCACTGATTGCGTCGCTGGCATCCTCACGCAGGGCGTTCGGAAATAGGCGGAACAACTGGCGTGCAACGGCGTGGCGTGCTGCACGAAGGTGCGTCGCGAAGTCGCGATTCGTTGGTAGCTTCATAGGTAGGTGCAGATGTTATCGGCAGGAACGACCCAGCAAGGGGAACGGAAATAACAAGAGGGCGGTTAGTCCGATCCCTTGCACGGCTGTTCTTCTTTACTCTGTGCTGTGTCTTGGTGTTGTTCCAATCGCTAAACTTCCCTTTCCTCAATGAAATTTCTTCTTCTTCTCCCACTGGTTTTCTGCTCCTGCTTCCCGGTGCGGAAGTACTTTTTTGTTGAGCCAGAGAGCAACTCCAACATGGTGAAACTCTATCAAGACCCCATGGTGAGTTGTAACATCAGCATCACCCCAGAAGTGGGAGGCCGTGTGTCTGTGCGAACCGAGCTTCATGCTGCCAAGCCGGAATGCTACCGCGTGGAGGATTGTGTGGTGGAGCTACGTTGCGCCGACGACAAACGCCGGTTGCCACGCATTTTTAATTATGAGTTGTTCTCGTGGCACATCGCCCAGGGCGTGTCGGACACCACGCTGAAGGATGGCTACCGCCAGCTTCCCGACACTTCCCGATTCCGCGACCCACGCTACACCATCGTTCAACAATTCCAGCGTGGCGATTGCGAGCAACTGCTGGTCACGCTGCGCCTACGGCTCCGGAATCTTCCGTTCGACACCACGCTGGTCATCACCGAAACGCGGCAGTTTTTGTTGAAATCAAAAGTGGAAATTGAGACGATTCGCGGGCATTAAGGCGGGTTCTGGTAGTGAAAATTTTCGATTAGCCGAGGTGAAAACTTTCGATTAGCCGAGGTGAAACGTATGTCTTCAGCATTCCAATCTCTCATCAGCCTTCTCTCATCACCCTTGGCTCCCTCTCCCGCGCTCAACAAATGAAGTGGAACCAGTAGCATCGCCAGCTTGGGAGAGGGTGTGCCGATAGGATCGGCATCTTCGAGGGGAGGTAAGGGACGGCAGCGAAGGCGCAGAGTGATGTTCACTCCTTACTCCAACCGCTCCGCCCCATGCTTCACCGCCAACTGCCCGCAAGCCGCCTCGATATCTTGGCCAGAGCTTGAGCGAACCATCACTTGCGCGCCGTGGGCGCGAAGCATCGCCACAAAATTGTCGAACTGCTGGCGGGTGGTGGGGTGCAGCCGTGCCGAGATTCCGGTTGGGTTGGTGAAGCTGATGCTGTGGAACGGGATGATATTCACCTTGCTGGGAACCCGCCGGGTCAGCTTCGCAATCCGCCGGGCATCTTCCTCGGTGTCATTCAGCCCTTCGAACAAGATATACTCGAAGGTGACGGTTCGGCGGGTTTTGCGGTAGTAGTATTCTACTGCATCCATCACCTCGGTCAAATCATGCCGCCGATTGATCGGCATCAGCTCGCTGCGCAATCCGTTGGTGGAGGCGTGCAGCGATAACGCCAGCTTGATTTTTTGCCCCTCATCGGCCATTCGGCGAATCCCTTCCACCAAGCCGGAGGTGGAGACGGTGATGCGCGCAGCCGGCACAAGATCGTTTCCCGGATCGGCGAACAATGCTACGGCACGGAACACTGCGTCGTAGTTCAGCATCGGTTCCCCCATCCCCATAAACACGATGTTGGTGATCTTCTGCCCTGCAACATCCTGCACCCGCAAGAACTGCTCGATAATCTCACCTGCCGCCAAATTCCGTTTCAGTTTCATGGATGCGGTGGCGCAGAACTTGCAATCCAGCGGGCATCCAACTTGGGTGGAGATGCAGATGGTGCGGCGTTTCGGCTCATCTTGGTCGTCGCGGGCTTCGCTGGGGATCAGCACCGACTCGATGTTGTAGCCATCGTGGGTGCGGAACAGGAACTTGATAGTCCCATCGGTGCTGGTTTGTTGGTCGGCAAGGGTAAGCGTTCGGAGCGTGGCGGTTTCGGCAAGGCGGCCCCGAAGCTCGTGGCTTAGGCTGGTGATCGCCATCACGCTATCCACGTGGCGGCGGTACAGCCATTCGTGCAGCTGGTTGGCGCGGTAAGTTGGCTGGCCGATTGCAGCCACAACGGCTTCCAGCTCGGCACGGTCCATCCCAAGCAGCGATTGCCGCACGGAGCCATCGGGCGCGGTGATAGATATGGAGAAAGGAGCAGGTTTCATTGTGGTGTAATTTACAGGAAGCAGAGGTTGTGGCGGCAATGGATATAACCTGAAAAAAAAGAACGACGGCGAAGAGTGCTCTTCGCCGTCGTATCTTGCTTCTGGGTGCCCGGAACAGGAATCGAACCTGCACGTCCGTACGGACACTACACCCTGAATATAGCGCGTCTGCCAGTTCCGCCATCCGGGCAAATCCACCATGAAAATGGGACGGCAAATATACGTCCGCCCAGCCCAATCCAAACGCTTTCAGCCACAGAAAACTGTATCATGAAATTTCTCTCAGCTTGCGCACTCCTTTTCCTGATAACCCTTTCCACCGCTGCCGCACAAACCAAATCCTTCTCGCCGCTGGTTCCGCGCGATAAGTTGGAGTACATCGTTGTGCTGGAAAGTGGCGACCGGTTCCGTGGGAACGTTGTTGCCTCGGGCGATACGTTCCAGATTAAGACGGAGTTCGACATCATCCGCGTTCCAAAAAATCTGATTAAGGAGTTCATCCCCATCACCTTCCCCCGCGACACCTATCTGCACCGCTCGCAGCATTTCCTGATGCCGACGGCTTCCCCCGCTGGCCCTGGGTTCAGCCTCACGAACTACGAGCTTGGCTTCCTGTACGCCACCTTTGGGCTGGGATATGGGGCAACCATCAACGCAGGGGCAACCCTTGTCCCGACGGTCTCGCTGAAGTCGCAGCTCTATCACGTCAACGCAAAGTTTACGGTGGAGCGGGAGAAGGATATGGAGTTTGCGCTGGGGGGGGCCTACACCTTCTTCACCACCGATCACCCCTACGCCCACATCTACGGGGTGGGGACGTTCGCGCTGGGAACGGGGCGATACTCCGCAATGATCTTCTACAAGGCGGTGGGGGATGAGCAATCGCCGATCAACATTCTGGGTCCCGGGGATGACACCACCCAGTTCACACTCTACTATCAAGGTGGGATGGGGGCTGCGTTCGGGTTCGATGCCCCGGCGTTTGGCCGCGACGATATGTTCTGGGTGGGTGAGATTGCCACCAACGATTTTTCCCGACCGGAGAACACCGTCTCGATGATTGGCATCCGGCTGATGAACGAGCATCTGTCGGCAGATTTCGGCATTGCCCTTTCCGCCGCTCCGCTGGTGCTTCCGGTGACAAGTTTTCGGTATCGGTTTTAGCGGGTGAGAGAGAGAGAGGGGGGAGTGGAAGCGCGCATCAGAACAAGCAAAAAAGCCATTCACAAATCTCTGTGAATGGCTTTTTGATGTTTGCTTGCTGTCTGCCGCCGTTAAGTTGTTTTGGAACGAACGGCCTTGGTGGAAAGAGTGCGCAAGTAGTAGAGTTTTGCGCGGCGAACTTTCCCCTCGCGGACAATGCGAACCCCTTGGATGGTTGGCGAGTGAACCGGAAATATCCGCTCCACGCCAACGCCGTTGCTCACTTTCCGGACGGTGAAGGTTTCGCTGGAACCTGCGCCCCGGCGCGAGATCACAATGCCTTCAAAATTCTGAGTCCGCTCCTTTCCCCCTTCCACAACGCGAACGGCAATGTTGATCACATCCCCCGGACGGAAGGAAGGGATCACCACATCGGCATCGTTGTTTTTGGCGCGGCGGTTTGCTGCGGTCTGCGCAATCACCTGCTGGGTTAGTTCTTCGATTTCTTTCATGGTATAACTCCGTGTATCTGTTGTCTGTTGCTGAAAAATTTTTCTGTGACTACGTGGGGAAGAATCGCGCAGCCCCGTCCCCCGCAAAACGTTCCTCATCGGCTTGGGCAGCTTACTCCTCCAACAAATCTGGCCTGCGTTGGCGGGTGCGCTCCAGCGCCATGGACTCGCGCCAGGCGGCAATTCTTGCGTGGTCGCCACTTTGCAGCACCTCGGGGACGCTCACGCCCCGGAACTCCGCTGGTTTGGTGTACTGCGGCGCGTCAAGCAATCCGGTTTGGAAGGAATCCCCCAATGCCGATTCGCTATCGCCCATCGCGCCGGGAAGCAGCCGAACCACCGCATCGGTCAGCACCAATGCCGGAAGCTCGCCGCCGGTCAGCACGTAATCGCCAATGGAGATTTCGCGGGTGACTAATGCTTCGCGAACCCGCTCATCTACCCCTTTGTAGTGGCCACACAGAAGCAACAAATTTGTGGCCATCGAAAGGCGGTTGGCAATCGGCTGGGCAAGCGTCTGGCCATCGGGGGTGAGGAATATCACCTCATCGTACTGGCGTTCGGCTTGCAGCCGTTCCACACATTCAAAGATCGGTTCAGGGCGCAAGACCATTCCGGCTCCGCCGCCGTAGGGAGTGTCGTCCACCTGCTTGTAGCGGCCCAAGCCGTAGTCGTGCAGGTTATGGATGTTGATCTCCACAAGGTTGGCCTTCCGCGCACGGCTGATGATGGATGCATCCAACACGCTTCCGAACGTTTGTGGCACAACGCTTACAATGTCAATCCGCAGCAGTGGGGTTTCGCGGCGGGGGGGGGGAAGGGGCTTACTCATCCTCTTCCGGCTCCATCATTCCGGGGATTGTCAGCACGGTTGCTGTTCGCCCCTCCGGATTCAAGTTCAGAACAAATTGGGGGACCGCTGGGAACAGCCATTCTTGATCTCCGCTCTGCACCGTCCAGACCGCATGGGCTGCCGTTTGCTGAAGCCCAATAATCTCACCAATTGGCTGGCCTTCGGGTGAGTAGAGTTGGTAGCCAACAATGCCAGGGTCGGTGAAGGGATCGGTATAGCTGAGGGATGCTGGCTTCAAAAACAGAGCTTGATCCACCATCCCCTCGGCAGCCTCCTTTGTGCTGACCCCTTCGAAGGTGCAAAGAAGATCGCCGCTGTGAGCTTGGCACGCGGCCAGTTGCACCGGGCGGGCAAAGGTTTCGGAGTAACCCAACCATGCCGAACAAGGGGCTGCAATCTGCGGGATCACTTCGTGATCCAGTTTGCAGCGCAGCCGTCCTTCCAAGCCAAACGTGCGTGTCAGCACGCCAAGCCGAACAAGCGTTGAAGGTTGATTGCCCATAGTTGATAGCAGGGAAGAAGGGGAACCAACTTCCCCGCTACTGTTGAACAATTATCCTGCGGCTTCTTCGGAAGCTGGAGCTTCAGCTGGAGCTTCTTCGGCTGGCGCAGCGGCTTCGGCGGCTGGTGCTTCCTCGGCAGCGGCTGGTGCGGCAGCAGCGGCTTCAGCTTCAGCTTTTGCGGCGGCTTCGGCGGCGGCAGCAGCAGCGGCGGCTTCAGCTTCAGCTTTTGCTGCGGCTTCGGCGGCGGCAGCAGCAGCGGCGGCTTCAGCTTCGGCTTTTGCGGCGGCTTCGGCCTCGGCTTTGGCTTTTGCAGCGGTGGCGGCGGCAGCAGCTATTGTTGCTTTTTCGTCGGCGGAGCGCTTGCTGTCAAGGTGGGTTTCCACAGCTTTTGCGACGGCATCGGCGGCAACGCCTTTGCGGAGCAGGTATCGCTCCATCATAACGCCTTCGCGGCGGAGCAGATTGCGGACGGTGTCGGTTGGTTGGGCACCGCTGTTCAGCCAGTAGTGAACGCGGTCGCGTTGCAGGATGGTGATCGGGTTGCCGGCCACCAGTGGGTTGTACTGACCGACTTTCTCAAGGAATCGGCCATCGCGTGTGTTGCGGCTGTCGGCGGCGACGATGTCATAAACCGGAGCCTTTTTCCGTCCCATTCTTCTCAAGCGGAGCTTGACCATGTTTCTGCGTTGGTTGAGTTAGTGTTAGTTGTATTGTCTGAAAAAATTGTCTGCGTGTTGTTTGTCGGGGCTTATCGTTTCCGCCCCATCAATCCTTTGGCGGCCATTCCGGCCATGCGGCCCATTCCGCCGCCGCTAAGTTGGCGCATCATCTTCCGCATTTCGTCGAACTGCTTCAGCAGGCGGTTCACATCTTGGATGGTTGTTCCGCTTCCGCTGGCAATCCGTTTGCGGCGGCTGGCGTTGATGATCTCCGGCTTATCCCGCTCCTCTTTGGTCATCGAGGTAATCATGGCCTCCAACCGGCCCATTGCTTTGTCGTCAACCTCCACCCCTTTCATTGCCTTGTCCATTCCGGGAAGCATCCCAAGCAGGTCGCGGATGGATCCCATTTTTTTGATCTGCTGAAGCTGCTGGTAGAAGTCTTCCAGGGTGAACTGGTTCTTGCGGAATTTCTCTTCCAGCTTCCGTGCTTCGGCTTCGTCGTACTGTTGCTGGGCTTTTTCCACCAGCGAGACCACATCACCCATTCCCAAAATTCGGGAGGCCATGCGGTCGGGGTAGAACAACTCCAAGGCCTCCATCTTCTCGCCAACGCCGATGAATTTTATCGGTTTTTCCACCACCGAGCGGATGGAGAGTGCCGCGCCGCCGCGAGTGTCGCCGTCAAGTTTGGTGAGGATAACGCCGTCGAAGTTCAGCCGATCGTTGAAGGCTTTTGCGGTTGTGACGGCATCCTGGCCGATCATGGCATCCACCACAAACAGAATTTCGTTCGGGCGGGTGCGATCCTTGATTTTGGCCACTTCCTCCATCATCGCTTCGTCAATCGTCAGGCGGCCAGCGGTATCGATGATGATCACATCCTTCCCCAACCGCTTGGCTTCCACAACGGAGCGTTCGGCAATCGTTACCGGAGTTTCCCCTTCAAGGTTGAACACCGGAACCCCGATCTGCTCACCCAGGGTTTTCAACTGGTCAATGGCCGCAGGGCGGTAGGTGTCGGCGGCAACCAAGAACGGTTGGCGGCCTTTCCCTTTGAAGTAGCTGGCTAATTTGGCCGAGTGGGTTGTTTTGCCGGAGCCTTGCAAGCCGCACATCATAATGATGGTGGGGCCGGCCGGGGCCATTTTTATCTCGGCAAGGTTGTTCCCCATCAGCTCTACCAGTTCATCGTAGATGATCTTGACGATCATCTGGCCTGGTGTCACCGAGGCAACTACGTTCCGCCCAAGTGCTTTTTTCTGCACGTCGTCAACGAACTTCCTGGTTACTTGGAAGTTGACATCGGCATCAAGCAGGGCGCGGCGGACTTCGCGCAGGGCCTCGGAGATATTCTCCTCGGTTAGCCGCGCTTCGCCGCTGATTCGGCGAATTGCTGCATCAAGTTTAGCACTAAGATTCTCAAACATTCGGTACGTCTCTATCGGCGGCGGCGGGTCCCAGTGTGGCGACCAGCGGCATCAATCGCAGTGTTCAATACTTTCTTTTCCCCCCTTTGGGGCAAAGGACTACAAAAATAGTCCGAGAGGGTGCGGCGGCAAAACAAAAGTTGGGTTGGTAGTGGCGGGGGGAACAACCTGAAACATGAGGGGGGAAAGTGGATTCCCCCAAAGCCCTGCTTCCCTCTGGAGTTCCGTTGTCACTCTCCTCCGTACTCCCTTATTCCCGCCCCCCCTCTCACATTTCGTTGTTGACTACCCCACCTTGCCCGCCGTAGCTTACCAACTTGGTATAGCGAGACAGCCTGTTTTTTCCGGAATCCAGCACCATGGCGGCACGCAAGAAATCAACAACCACCCCTTCGGCTTCTTCCGATAGCCGCGTAAGCAAGGCAGCAGAGAAGCCGCTTACTTCCCCGAAGCCTTCCCGAAAAAAGAAGGGGGAGATGAGTTCCTCCGTGCCAAACAACGCCACCGCGAAACCTGCTTCAACTCGCAAAAAATCGGCAAAGGCCGATGCTCCGTTGCTTGTTTCCGAAGCCTTGGATCCGGCCAACGCTGCGGCACACACCGGCGTTTCGCTTCGCTACCGCGCCTTGCGGGGGAATGGAGTTGGTGGCCAGAATGGCGATGGGCGCGATGGGCGGCCCAACCGCACGCTTGTTATCCGCAACGCCAACGTCCACAACTTGCGGGGGGTGTCGATAGAGCTTCCGCGCAACCAGTTGATTGTGGTGACAGGGGTTTCCGGTTCGGGAAAGTCATCGCTGGCGTTCGACACCATCTATGCCGAAGGGCAGCGGCGGTTTGTGGAATCCCTCTCCTCCTACGCCCGTCAGTTTCTGGCCCGGATGCCAAAGCCCGACGTGGAAAGCATCACAGGGCTGGCCCCGGCAATCGCTATCGAGCAGAAAACCATCAGCAAAAACCCACGCTCGCTGGTGGCAACCACCACTGAAGTGTATGATTTTTTGCGGGTGTTCTACGCCCGGATCGGAACCACCATCTGCAAAAATTGCAACCAGTCAGTCCGGAAGGATACCCCGCGCACGGTGCAGGAGCAGCTGCGCCAACTTCCCGACGGGACGCGGCTGTACGTGTTGTTCCCGCTGCATGCTCACGACAAACACACACTGGCCGAGGAGTTCGAGAATCTTCGGCAAAAAGGCTTCTTCCGGATCACGATTGGGGATTCTGCCGAGATTGTTGACCTGAACGAACATCCCCCCACGAACGTGGCGAAGGATGACGTGTTTGTGCTGGCCGACCGATTGGTGCAACGGGATGACCCCGAAACCATGACCCGGATTGCCGACGCTGTGCAAACCGCCTTCAACGAAGGGAACGGGCGCGCAGTTGTGGCGGTGCTGGAAACCGGCGAGCGCCTTCGATTCAGCACCCGCTACGAGTGTGCCGGCTGCGGCATCCGCTACGAGGAGCCATCGCCAAAACTCTTCAGCTTCAATAATCCATTTGGTGCTTGCCCAGAATGTCAGGGGTTTGGACGCGCCGTTGGGATTGATATGGAGCTTGTCTTCCCCGACCCAAACAAAACAATCCGGCAAGGGGCAATCTCACCATTCACCACCCCAAAACACTCCGAACACTACAACAAGCTGCTGAAAGTGGCCCCCAAATCCGGGCTGCGGTTAGATATCCCGATTGGCCAACTGGCCGAAAAAGAGTGGGGGATGGTGATGGATGGATTCGATGGCTACATCGGGGTCAACGGGTTCTTCAAGATGGTGGATGAGCAGACCTACAAGATGCACTACCGCGTCTTCCTTTCTCGCTATCGCGGCTACACTACCTGCCCAAAATGCAAAGGGGCGCGGCTGCGGACCTCGGCGGCACGGGTGTTCGTCCACGGGAAATCTATCCCGAACGTGATTGCCATGACCATCCAGCAAGCCAACGATTGGTTTGCCCAGTTGCAGCTAACCCAGTACGAACGTGACGTTGCCGACCGGCTTCTGACAGAAATCCGCGGACGGCTTCGGTTGCTGGATGACGTTGGCCTGGGCTACCTGCGGCTTGACCGCCTAAGCCACACCCTTAGCGGCGGCGAGTCGCAACGGATCAATCTGGCTACCTCCATCGGATCCAAATTGGTGGGGGCAATGTACGTGTTGGATGAGCCTTCAATCGGGCTTCACAGCCGCGACACCGAGCGGCTGATCCGCATCATGCACTCGCTTCGTGATTTGGGAAACAGTGTGATCGTGGTGGAACATGACCCCGACATCATTCGCGCTGCCGATCTGGTTGTGGATATCGGCCCGAAGGCGGGGGAGCATGGCGGGAAAATCATCTTTCAAGGAAGCGTCCCCCAGTTGCTGCAAGCCGAACATTCACTAACCGGAGCCTACCTTACCGGAGCCAAAAGCGTTGATCTTCCAAAGGGCCGGCGCAAGCCCGGGAAGGAGCAAATCACCCTACGCGGCGCAAGCGAACACAACCTGAAGAATATCGAAGTCACCTTCCCGTTGCGAACCTTGACAGTGGTGACTGGCGTTTCTGGTTCGGGAAAATCAACGTTGGTGCATGAGATTTTGTACCCCGCGCTGGCCCATCTGAAAGGGGATAGCGGCAAGATGCCGAAGCGGTTAGTTGGGATAGATGGCGCGCAACACATTGGTGGGGTGGAGATGGTGGATCAATCCCCGATTGGCCGCACCCCCCGCTCGAACCCTGTCACCTACGTGAAAGCCTTCGATGCCATTCGCGAGCTGTACGCGCTGACCCCGGGCGCACGGCTGCATGGTTGGAAGCCCGGATACTTCAGCTTCAACGTCCCCGGTGGGCGGTGCGAGGCGTGCCAGGGGGAAGGGGTGGTGAAAGTGGAGATGCAGTTCCTGGCCGATCTGTACCTCACTTGCGATGTCTGCAAAGGACGCAGATTTAAGGGTGAGGTGCTGAACGCAACGTGGCGCGGAAAAAACATTGTGGATGTGTTGGAGATGACCGTGGATGAAGCCCTGGAACACTTCCACGGCGAACGCCGCGTGACCAGCCGCCTGAAAGGCTTGCAGGATGTTGGGCTTGGCTACATCAGGCTTGGCCAGCCAGCCACCACCCTTAGCGGCGGCGAAGCCCAACGGGTGAAACTGGCCGCAAACCTTGTTACGCCGGCACACGACCACACCCTGTTTATTCTGGATGAACCAACAACAGGCCTCCATTTTGACGACATCGCCACACTGCTCCGCTCCTTCAACGCGCTGATTGATGCCGGCCACTCGCTGATTGTGATCGAGCATAACCTTGACGTAATCCGCGCCGCCGATTGGGTGATTGACTTGGGCCCCGAAGCCGGCGAAGCTGGCGGGCATCTGGTTGCCGAAGGAACGCCAGAACAGGTGGCGCAATCGGGGCAATCCCACACCGGGCGATTCCTCCGCAAAGTATTGCCCACAAGCAAGCGAAAAGGATAGACGAAAACGATAGCCGAAAAGGAGTAGGGACAAAAAATTGCCTTACTAGAAAGGGGAGTTTACCGTAATTCGCGCAACCGTTGCCGCGGCACACGCACCGCTGCACGGAATCCAAGCGGAATCCAAGCGGGGTAGCCAGCCGGAATCAGGGCATCGGCAGGGGGGGCGCACTTTCGTATGTTTGCGCTTCGGCCAAATTGGTGCTGGGGATTATTCCCGCATCGTTGCATCTCCATAAAAAGCATTGAACAACACACAGGGCATGGTGGCATGAGCCTTCTTGAACAGATCAATCAGAAACAGTTTTCGGTTGCCGTCATCGGCTTGGGGTATGTGGGGCTTCCGTTGGCGGTGGAGTTCGCCAACGCTGGCATTCCAACGCTTGGCATTGACGTTGACCCCGAAAAAATAGCCACGCTGAACCGTGGCGATAACTACATTCAGGACCTTGATTCGGCAGTGGTTCGCGGCGTTCTGGAAAGCGGAACCTTACGCGCCAGCACCGACGAAACGCTGCTTCCCAACTACGACATCATCTACATCTGCGTCCCAACTCCATTCTCGGCCAACAAGGATCCCGACATCTCCTACGTCCTGCAAGCCGCCGAATCGGTCCAGCGGAATTTGCGCAGCGGGCAGTGCATCATCCTGAAAAGCACAACCTTCCCGAACACCACCGAAGGCTACGTCCAACCAATCCTGGAGCGCGACGGGAAACAGGTGGGAATCGATTTCCATCTGGCCTTCTCGCCCGAGCGGATTGACCCCGGGAACAAAACCTGGCACACCGCCAACACCCCCATTGTGGTTGGCGGCGTAACCCCACAATGCACCCGGATTGCGGCGGCGGCCAACCGCGTCATCATCGAAAAAGTGGTGGAGGTTAGCTCCCCAAAAGTTGCCGAAATGGAGAAGCTGCTGGAGAACATCTTCCGCTCGGTGAACATCGCGCTGGTGAACGAACTTGCGCAGCTGTGCGACCGGATGGGGGGGGTGAATATCTGGGAAGTGGTGGAAGCAGCGGCAACCAAACCGTTCGGGTTCATGCCATTTTTCCCCGGCCCCGGAATCGGCGGCCACTGCATCTTGATTGACCCCTACTACCTTAGCTGGCAAGCCCGCCAGTACGATTTCGTCACCAACTTCATCACCCTTGCTGCCGAGGTGAACGAGTCCATGCCGTTCTACGTGCAGCGGATGGTGATCCGGCAGATTGCCAACTCCACCGTCCGGTTGCAGGATGCCAAAATCCTGATCTGCGGCGTGGCCTTCAAACGTGATGTTGACGACCTTCGCCACAGCCCCGCGCTTCGCGTGATGGAGCTTCTGAAACAGGATGGGGCCGCCAACCTGAGCTACGTGGACCCCTACATCCCCACTGTTGACGTTCACGGGACAGTGCTGCACGCCCAACCCTACTCCGACCAACTGATTGCCGACAGCGACGTTGTGGTGATCACCACCGACCACACCAACTTCGACTACGAGGCCATTGTCCGCAACGCCAACGTGGTGATTGATACCCGCAACGCCACCAAGCACGTCCGCGAAGGGCGCGAAAAAATTCACCTGCTGGGGAGCGGTAACGGATGACCATTATCTCGGTGGTGGGGGCGCGCCCAAATTTTATGAAAGCCGCGCCGGTGAAACATGCCTTCGACCGCGTTGATGGCGTTCGGCATCTGCTGGTCCACACCGGCCAACACTACGACCCCAATATGTCCGATGTCTTCTTCCAAGACTTGGGGATGGGGAAGCCGGATATCTTCCTGGGCGTTGGCTCCGGCAGCCATGCCGAACAGACAGCGCGGGTGATGGTGGAGTTCGAAAAAGTCTGCATTGCCGAGCGCCCCGCGATGGTGATCGTGTATGGTGATGTGAACTCCACACTGGCCGCCGCTATCGTGGCGAAAAAACTCCATATTCCGGTGGCTCATGTCGAGTCAGGGTTGCGGAGTTTCGACAGGGGGATGCCGGAAGAAATCAACCGGATCGTCACCGACTCCATCACCGATCTCTATTTCGTTACCGAGGAGAGCGGGCGGCAAAACTTGCTGATAGATGGTGTGCGTCCGCAGCAGATCCATCTGGTTGGAAACACCATGATTGACTCCCTTGCGCGGCTAACCGAGCGTATCGGAAGCGCGCGCACGCCGGGTGAGTACATCGTCCTGACGCTCCACCGCCCAAGCAACGTTGACGACCCCGCCGCACTTGTCCGATTGATTGAGGCGATTGAGGAAGGGGCGGAAGGGTGCAGCGTTCGGTTCCCGGTTCATCCTCGAACCGAGGGGGTATTGCAGTCCGCCGGGCTTCGCCAGCGGATGGTTGGCAACGGGCGTTGGGAACTGCTTCCGCCGGCTGGGTACAGCCAGTTCATCCAGATGGTGATGAACGCCCGCGCCGTTGTCACCGACTCCGGCGGAATCCAGGAAGAGACAACGTGGCTTGGGGTTCCGTGCGTCACCTTGCGCCAAACCACCGAGCGCCCTTCCACCGTTGAGCTTGGGACCAATGACCTTGTGGGAATTGCCCCAGATGCCGTTCGCGAAGGGGTGCGGCGTGCTGTTGCCGGGCGTGCGCGTGCCGGCCACACCATCCCGCCGCTGTGGGATGGCCACGCCGCCGAACGGATTGTTCGGGTGGCTCTTCAGTTCCTTCAATAATTGTCCAATCCTTGAAACTCTTCATGCCGGTTCAACACGCTCGTATCGTTCCTTCCGTTCTTCGCGTTGCTCTTCTTTTGCTGGTGCTTGTTGCTGGGGCGGCCACGCTTCTGGCCCAGCCAAAACCAGTCACTGGCGAACAGACTACTTCCGCCGGAAGCCAGGAATCTCCGTTCGGAAAAATGGAGGCAGGGAAGGCTGTTGATCTGAAAGAAATTTTACCAGTGGAACGGCAGGTCAACCCAGAAAACTACAGGCTGGGCCCCACCGATCAGCTGATTCTTTCCATCCCTGGGTTTGAGCAAGCCAACGGCGGACAATTCCCGCTGGTGGTGGGGATGGACAACACCGTGCTGCTTCCGCGCGGCCTTCCCCTGGTGGATGTTCGCGGCATGACGCTCTTTGCCTTCCGCCACACGGTGGACTCACTGTTCCAAGCGCGTGGCGGGAAACTCTATCAATACGGCGTTGCTGTCGCGCTGATTAGCCCGCGTGCCATCTACGTCCGGGTCAGTGGTGATGTCCCCTCGCCAGGGCCTTACGTCCTGAGCGCAGCCGACCGCGCAAGCACCGCCATCGGCGCGGCCAACCGGCTGCCGAAGGACCTTCCCGACAAACAGAAAGGGGAGCTTGAGCGGGTGGAGTATCAGCGGAACCAAAGCGGCATTGGAACGCGCGACATCGGCTACACCTTAAACGGAAACCGCATTGTCCGCCGCCTTGTGATACGCCACAACGACGGAACCAGCGACTACGCCGACCTTGTCCGCTACCGTGCGTTCGGCAACGATTCCGATAACCCAACCTTGCGCGAAGGGGATGAGATTGTGGTGGAAAAAATCTCACCGTTCGATCCTACAATCGCCATTGCCGGGGCCGTCAACGCCACCAGCGAAGTCCCCTATCGCCCCGGTGATAACGCGTTGATGATGCTCCGCCTTGCCAGCGGTGTTCGCGAGGATGCAGACCTTGATGGTGCCTATATCGCCCGCTACTCATCGGCCACCGCGCAGCGCATTCCGCTGGATATTCGCGACACCTTGGCGTTGGCTTCGCAATCGCTTTCCCCGGGCGACCAGATTGTGATCCCACGGAAAGCAACTGTGCGAGCCACCGCCCGCACCGGGTTTGTGACGGTGGAAGGTGAGGTGATGAGCCCCTCGGTCTATCCCGTGGTCAACGGCCAGACGAAGCTCTCGGAAGTGATTACTGCTGCTGGCGGAATGACCCCAAACGCATCCCTTTCCGGCGCCCACATCATTCGCGGGCTGGACCCCAACAAGTACCGCACGAAACCGCTCCTTTCGGACCCCATTGCTGGTATGGCCAACAGCACCCTGAACCTTGAGGACTCCACCCGATTTAAGTTCGATAACGAGCTTCAGGAGAACCGCGTTTCGGTGGATTTTGTTGAGCTGTTCGCCAAAGGGAACCAGGCGCAAGATGTCACCTTGCTGAGTGGTGATGAGATCATCATCCCCCGCGACCCCGGCGGGGTGTACGTCTATGGCCGGGTGCAACGCCCCGGGTGGGTGGCAATAAAGGAGGGGGTGGAGAACGAGTACTACGTGAAGGCCGCCGGGGGCTACACCGAAGCCGCCAACGCCGACCGTGTGATTGTGGAGAAGTATGGAACCGGAGTCTGGGAGGACATCTGCTGCACGCAGATCACCTCCGGCGACCGTATCTACGTCCCGGGCGACCGCGACACACCGGCGCGAACCTCGTTAGAGATTGCCGGAACCATCATCGGCATTACATCAGGCATTCTGCTGATTGCCAACACCGTCATCAACATCATTGATGCGCTCACGAAAAAGGAGTAAGCCATGAACCGTTGGCTCATTCTGCTGGTGGCGTTGTTGCTTGGAAGTTGGCAAGGAGCCGTGGCGCAAACTGAGTTGCTTCCGGTGGATCACCCGGCAACCCGCACGTTAATCCGCGCCAACCAGTTTGGTGCGATTCCGGGATTCCCTCGTGAACATCTGCCAATCTCACGCCGCGATGCCTTGGCTTTTCTGGAAGCTGTTGTTGCCGACACCACGCTTCCCGCCAGCATCCGCCAAAGTGCGGCGTATCATGTTGGAAGCATCGGGACCGATCAAGGGGAAACCCCGGTTGCTGTACTCTTCCGCACCGGAAGCGATTCGCCAAGCCGATTGATTGTTGATGATCTTTTCAGCGACCTTCCGCTGGCCTATTTCGAGTTCCGCGACACCGCCCATGGGGTGCGGGTGATTGCCGAACCAGTGTTCAGCGGCCAGCTCCGCACCGCCCCAAATGATGGCTTGCAGTCGTTCATTTTGCAAGGCGGAGCCCGGCTTCGGGGGACGCTGCTGGACTACGTTGGATTTGGCGCACGGCTAACCAACGGAACAATCACCGGCGACACCCTTCTGGCACTTCGGGACCCACGGCTGAAACGCGCCGGAAAGTTCGGGGTGATTGGGCAAGGGCGCGATGTTGATTTTTCGTCGGGGCATCTGCGGGTTCAATTCGGTGGACTGGCTGCCGAGCTTGGGCGCGAGCCGGTTCAGCTTGGCGGCGGCTTGGAGGAAAGCCTTCTGCTTGGCTCGCTACTCCCATCCAACTTCGACTACCTTCGGCTGACGGCGCAGTTTGGGCGGTTTGCTTTTAGCCACATCCACGCCGCGTTGCTGGCCGATGCTACGCTGGAGAACGGAACCCTTCCGTTTGGCCCATTTGCCGAAATCCCCCCCAAATATGTGGCAGCGCACTTGCTCAGTTTTGGCCCTTTTGCCGGGCTGCGCGGGTCGTTGGGGGAATCGGTGATCTACAGCGGTCGGCCGTTCGAGCTTGGCTATCTGAACCCGTTCAACTTCCTGAAATCGCAGGAGCATTACCTGCGCGACCGCGACAACTCCTTCATGTACGCAAGCCTGAGCGCGAACCCGTTCGATGGAGTTTTTTTGGAAGGTGAGTTCATGCTGGATGATCTGATTTTTGGCAACATCGGGACTAACTATTGGGGGAACAAAACCGCTTGGCGCGTGGGGGGGAAAGCCGTTGCCTTCCCGATTGACCAATCTGACATCTCCGTCAGCTACACCCGAATCGAGCCATACACCTACACCCATTTCGACTCCATCGGTGCCTACATTCACGACGCCGCGCCGCTGGCAGCCGGCGGGCTGGAGCCAAACTCCTACATGATTGAAGGGAAAGTAGATCTGGTGATTCTTCCCAACCTGACGGCAACAATCACAGCGGCGTATGGGGAGCATGGCGCAAACATTGTGGCCGATACCGGGCTTGTGCGGAACGTTGGCGGGGACATCCGCCAGGGCTTCCGCGGTGGTAGCCGCGACTCCTACGAAGTCACCTTCCTTGATGGCGACCTCCAGAAGTCAACGCGGTTTCGCGTGCAGCTTGAGTACGAAATTCTTCGCAATGTTCACATCCATCTCACAGGCTTCCGCAACGCCACAACCCGCAACCAACCAGCCACGCAAGCAGAAGACCTGCAAGGGTGGATTGGAGTGAGAATTGAGTGACGAATGTCAAGCGAACACAACACTAGTGACTAGTGACTCAACTCCATTGCCGCGTGCTTCGACAAGTTCAGCACACGCAGAGATGTTGGATGCACAGATGAAAACCAACAGGCTGGCAACCGTTTGCACAGCTACGATTCTACCGACGATAACCAATGCCTTCTTCACGAGAACAACTGATAATTGAGCAACCGGACGAGCGGATGACGCTGAGCGGGCAGGTGATGCTGTTCGAGCAGTACCGCTTGCTTCGCAAAACATGGTTCTGGGTGTTGCTCCTTTCGCTGGTGGCCACCGCTGGGATGGCCTACTACGCCTACTATGTTGTGGAGCCGGAGTTTGCGGCTTCGGTGGTGGCGGTTCCGCCGAATAAATCGGGCACGCCGTTGGATAACCTGTTCGGCAACATTGCTGCCAGCCTGAAAGATGCAGCACTTGGGCGATTGGTTGGGCGCACCGCCAGCGAAAACGGCTACACCCGCACCGCATTGCTGATGAGCCGCTCGGTCCAGGATAGCCTGATTGCACGCTACGACCTGTACCGCCACTACGACATCCCCAAGGATCGCCCCGACTTGATGTACGGCAAAATCACCGACAATCTGGACATCGAGCCGCAGAACGAAGGAACCATCACCATCAGCGTGTACGATACCGACCCGAAGCTGGCGCAGAAAATGGCCAGTGATATTGTGAATATTGCCAACGCTATCTCGCGCGAGTTGAACCGCCGCGAATCGGAGCCGATCACCCAGTATGTTGAGCAACGCTACTTGCAAGTCAAGCGGATGCAAGATTCGCTGCAACTTCGGTTGGGGGGATTCATGGAATCCACGCGGCTGTTCGCGCCGGAAGAGCAAGCGGCAGTGATAAGCGAGTCAATCCAGAAAACGGAGATTGAAATCGGAAGGCAGCGTGCGCGGGTGCAAGTGCTGGCCGAACAACTTGGCCCAGACGACCCGCAAGTGCTGGTGGAAAAAACCGTCCTGGCCCAGCTTGAAGAGCAAGGACGGAAGCTGGCCGCCGGAAACGTTGGCGTGCTTCCGGGGGTGAAACTGAACTCACTACCGAAATCAGCGGTGGAGTATTTGGATTTGAAAGGGAGCTACGAGGTCAACGCAAAAGTGCTGGCGTTGCTGGAACCGATGTATGAGCAGATGAAGCTGGAAGAAGTCCGGAACATCCCCGTGCTGAATATCCTTGATGCCCCGTTTGTTCCCCCCACCAAAGCGCGCCCAAAGCGTGCACTGATGGTTGGTGGTGCGTTCCTTGGGGCCTTTATTGCGTGCTATCTGATTATCGCGATTGTTAGCTATTTCCAAAATTTCAACCGCCGCTACCGTGCCTACGTTGTTGGCAGCGCGTCGCCAATGATTGCCGGAACCTCCCCAACCCCGCTACCGCTACAGCCGCCAACGGAAGCCAGGAAACAGGTGGTTCAGAAAATAGAGGATCAGAAGTAGGGACCCAGGAATAGGGACTCAGAAACAGCCAGAACTATCCAGCCGACAACAACCAGCCAGCGGTGTCCAGTATCACACATAACCAGCCTTTGCCCTCAATCATCCCAACCGGAAAAACGTTCACGGTTTGGACTGTGCTGGCGTTGATTGCGGGGTTGGCGGTGATGTGGTACGCGGGGAGCATAGGATTTGAGATGACCGGGGCCGAGGTCATCTTCCTTGCGCTTCCGGTGGGGGTGCTGGCACTGGTGTGTGTTTGGCATAACGAGCGATTGTGGATCTATTCGGCAGTGCTGGGCGAGGCACTGAACCTGCTTGGTGGCGGGCGGGGGATCACCGCTGGCGATGCGGCGTTTGGTGTCTGGGTGATTGGTGGCGTGCTGATCTGGCTCAGCAAGGAGCTTCTGGTCTATCGCCGCCCCATTATCCGTTCCAGCTTCGACTTTCTGTTCATCTCATTCTTTCTCTTTTCCACCTTCCTCTCCATCATCACCTCCAGCATCAACGACGCGCTGGTGTCGCGGTTTTTCACCGAGTGGTTATCGGTGGCCAATCTGCTGCTCTACTTCCCGATTCGTTCAATTTTGAACAAGCGTGAGGACGTGGTTCGGTTGTTGGTTGCCTTCTCGGTTGTGGCGTTGGCCAACAGTGTGTTTGCTATCACCATGTACAAGCAGAAACTGCTGGACGCCGTGATTGAAGCGGAGCTGATGACCACGCGCTCCGTCTCGCATGAGAACGTAGCAATGGGCTGGATGCTGCTCTGCACGGTGGTGTTTGGCTACGCCCGCAAACTGTGGGTTGGCCTGCTTGCGTTGTGCGGAATGGGGATGGGGTTTGTTGGGCTGCTTATCAGCTTGTCGCGCGGGCCAATCCTTTCCGGTTTTGGCGCGTTGGTGATGATGCTGTTCTTGGTGGAGTCCACCATTCGCAAAAAGCTGCTTCTTGCCATTTGCTGTATGCTGCTTGGTGGGGTTGGATTGGGATATGTGATGTTCCCCGGTGTGATTGAAACGATTGGGGCCGGCATGGTGAAGCGAATGGCAAGCGTGAACCAAGCCAGCAGCGACCGCTCGTTGCAGTCACGCGCGCGTGAGCAAGTTGCCGCGGTTCGGTACATCGAACGCTCGCCGCTGATTGGCTACGGCTACGGGGTGGTGTATCACTACTACGACAACGCGCCGGGCCGCCGCGGGACTATGTACTCCTCCTTCTTTCACAACGGTTGGTTGTGGCCATTCTACAAATTTGGGATTCCACTGGGGCTCTTCTTTTTGTTCATGTATTTCTATCCAGCAACCCGCTTGGTTCTTCGTTATCCACCACGCGAACATCAGTTGCTGCGGGCGATTGCGGTTGGCTCTCTCTGCTTCTTTGTGGCTTCCTCGCTTACCAACACAACCTCCAATCAAGTCAGCGAGTTCAGCGGAACCTTCACCATTTTGATGTCGTGGGCGTTGCTTGATTTTGTGAACCGAAGCCTGCACGCTATGCAATCGCTTGGCACGCCCCAGCACGGACTGTTGCCCCAACCGGCTGCGGAACAGAACCGTGGCCCGGGGGCTGCCGCCACGGCATTCTCAGGGGAAGAGTAAGGATGTTTGCCAAGCGATTCCGAGGGGTTAGTGTTGGCCCCGATATGCTGTTGGGGATCATCCTGCAAGGGCTGAATGCTGTAACCGCCTTTACGCTGATGATCGTGCTGGCGCGGACGTTGCCAAAGGAGGAGTTCGGGCTGTACAGCCTTGCGTTGGCTCCGTTGGTGATTGCCACCGGGATTGCCGATTTTGGCATTGTTGCAACGCTGATGCCCCGAATGGCCGTTGCTCGCAACACCCCAAACCCAGCATTCCGCACCGGGCTGCTGCTGCGTGGGTTGCTGATTGTGGTTGCATGGGTTGGGATGAACCTGTACCTGCTGCCGGTGGCCGAATCCCGATTCCTCCTGCTGGTCAACTTGGGCTATCTGGCCATTATCTTTTCCAGCAAGTTGACAGGGCTGCGCCAGATGTTTGAGGTGATATGGCGGCTGAAAGGAAGGGGGTACATGGTCAGTCTGTTTGCGTTAGCCGACGGCTTGCTGATCCTTGCTGGGGTGTTGTTGATCCAGTGGAAAGGGACCGTCACCCCCGAGCGTGTGATGCTTTGCACAGCGATTGCCGGAATCCCCGGATTCCTTGCAATGATGCTGCCGGTGGTGATCCGTTTGTGGCGGCGCGGGTTGTGGGTGAAAGCCCCTAAACGATATTTTATCGGCGTGCTTCGCGCGGCTTCCCCAATCGCACTGTTTGGTGCCGTTGCCCAGATGCAAGGGCAGATTGAAACGTTGGTGGTCAACCACTTCGGAAACCTTCAGCAGATTGCTGCCATTAGCGTCCCGATTCGGGTGCTGCAAGGGACTCTGTTCATTGCAACAATTGCCAGCTTCACGCTCTCCCCAGTGATTGCACAACTCCATAAGCGGCGCCGTACCGACCTTGCTATGGATCAAATCGCCTCCGTTTCGGTGCGTTTGGTTGGCAGCGTTGGGTTGGCAATCGCCTTGTTCTGCGTGCTGTTTGCGCCACAAATGATGATGATTTTTGGCGATGACTATGCTGCCGACACCGAGCTCCTACGGCTGTACAGCATTGCCAACGCACTCACCTTCATCGTCATCGCGCTGGATCAGATGCTGATGGCGATTGGATACCGCACCAAAGTACTGCTTGGGGTGCTTATTGGGCTGGTTGCCTCGGTGTTGTTCGAGGTGGTTGCTGTGGTTTCGGTAGGTTCGTTGGAGTCGTTAATTGTGGCAAAAATTTGTTCGATTGCTATTCTTGTTGCCACGCAAACCTCCTTCCTTCCGGATTCGGCGCGTGGCGCGGCGCGGATGGGATTGCTGCGGGTTGGCATGGTGATAGCGGTGCTTGCTGCTTCGGCTTGGTTTGTGCCAACCAGCCTTGTTTGGATCCGTGCTGGTGTTATTGTTGTGGCCGTGGCTGCTGCTGCCATTGGGGGGCGGCTGATAACGGCCAGTGACGTGAAATTGCTTCGGGCGGTGCGCGCAACATGAGCAATGTTTACGGCGGTTCGCATCCTGATGTCAGCGTCATCTTCGTCAGCTACAACACCCGTGATCTGACGCTGCAAGCCATTGCTTCGGTGTTCGATTCGCTGGTTGAACCGGGCTTTACTGTGGAAATTATTCTGGTTGATAACGCCAGCCACGACGGCAGCCCTGATGCAGTTCGCCAGCAATTCCCAACCGTGAAGGTGATTGAGGCAGGGGGGAATTTGGGGTTCGGAAGGGGGAATAATTTGGGGGTGGAATCGGCAACCGGAACAGCGTTGCTGCTGCTGAATACCGACACAATCGTGCAGCCCGCTGCCATTGAGACGATGGCCAAAACCCTGCGCCAAACCCCACGCTGCGGCGTGGTGGGGGCGTTGCTGCTGAACCCCGACGGCAGCTACCAAGATTGCATCCTGAACTATCCAACCGCTTGGCGAACGTTCTGTGAGTATTTTTGGCTAAGCCGCTTCAGCCGATGGATCCCCTGGTTCAGCGGCTTTTTCCCCCCGAAGCCGCAGCGCGGATTTGGCAATCGTCATGCCGTTCAAGTTGTGCACGGCGCGGCGTTGATGATTCCCACCGAACTGTTCCGGGCGGTTGGTGGGTTCGATCCCGCATTCTTCATGTACTTTGAAGAGTGCGACCTTTGCAAACGGATTGCCGACCGTGGTTTGCAGGTGATTCACCAGCCAGATGCGCGGGTGATCCACCTTATCAGCCAAAGCTCCCGAAGCCACCCGTGGTGGTTCTACAAAATTATTCGCCGCTCGCGCCGGGTGTTTGCGCGGAAGCATCTTACTTTTCCCGGAAGGGTGTTATCGGAGCTGATTGTTCACGCAGGGAATCTGCTGCGCGCGCTGATCTATCCGATTGCTGGGTTGGTGTATCCAACAGCAGCCAACACTGGGAAGAACATTGCTAACTCATACATAAAACGGGATATTCCAATTTCAACTGGCCAATAGCGGTTGCACTGGTGCTTCTTTCCTCCATCCATGAACATTCTTGGCATCACATCCCGCGTTCCCTATCCGCCAACCGATGGCGCGCGCATCTGCATGTACCAAGCCGTCCGTAGCCTTGCCGTGCTTGGCCATACAATTCATCTGGTGGCTGTGGAAGATGAGGAAGTGGATGCCGGACCGCTGGAGCAGTTCTGCACGCTGCACCAAGTTCGGTTCCGTCCGCTTCCAACCGTGGTCGGTGCCGTGCTGACGCTGTTCAACGAACGCCCCTACACCGTCTGGAAAAAGGATTTGGACCGCGTGTATCCCTTGCTTGATTCCTTGCAGGCCGCGCATCAGTTCGATGCCATGTATGTGGATCAAGCACACGTTGCACAGTATGGGGCATACATGAAATCCCGCTACGGGATTCCCTATTTTTTGCGAAGCCATAACGTTGAGCATGAGATCTACCGCCGCCACCTTTCCCGCGTTACCAACCCGCTGATGCGCCGTTACCTTGCGCTGCAATGCAGCCGCTGGCAACGGTTCGAGGTGGAGCAAACCCGGCGCGCCGATACCTGCGCGGCAATCACCCAGCGGGACCTTGAAGCAATCCGCACGTTTGCGCCGGGGCTTCCGTTGCAGACGATTCCCGCGGCGGTGGACCTTTCCGCGTTTCCGTTCCGCCCCGTTTCCGAACGCGAAACTAATTCCATGATTATGCTGGGGAACATGGGGTGGGCACCAAACCGCGATTCGGCAATCTGGTTCGCCAACGAAATTCTTCCCCGCATCGCCCAGAAATTCCCGTCAGCAATCTGCCACATGGTCGGTGCCGATCCCCCGCTTCGCCAGCTGCCAACCAGCTCCCCAAATCTGAAGATACACGGTAAACTCAACTCTATTCAGGAACTGTACGACCGGGTGGCAATCGGCCTGATCCCGCTGCGGGTTGGCGGGGGAATGCGGGTGAAGATGGTGGAGATGATGTCCGCCGGAATCCCAATCGTGAGCACCACAATCGGTGCCGAAGGGAACGATGCCAAGCCGGGCCAGCACTACCTTGCCGCCGACCAACCGGAAGCCTTCGCCGATGCGGTGGTGCGGTTGCTGAACGATGCCGAACTTCGCGCCAACCTTTCCCAATCGGCATTCCAGCTGGCGCAACGCCTGTACTCGCTTGATTCCGTTGGCTGCCAATACCAAGCGATGATTGAACAGGCAGTGAAACTCTGCAGAAACGGGAGCCCCACAGCATGATGACCTTTCTGGCAGTGCTGTTTTATCTGGCGGTTTCGTGGCTGCTCTACGTGTTCATCTTCTACCCGCTGCTGATGGCGTTGCTTGCCAAGCTGCGCCCACGCCCGCTGCAGTTGGGTCGGGCGGGGGATGCGCTTGGGGAGGGTACGCTGCCATCGGTGACGGTGGTGATGGCCGCCTACAACGAAGAACGCTTGATTGCCGCCAAGCTCCAGAATTATCTAGAGCTTGACTACCCGCGCCAATTACTCACATTCTTCATCGGCTCGGATGGCTCTACCGACCGCACCGACCAGATTATCAAGGAGTTTACCGCGAAGGATCCCAGCATCCAACTGCATCGCTTCCACCGTAGCGGCAAAACCAAAATTATTTATGAATTAGGGGATCAGGCACAATCGGATCTGATCTTGTTCACCGATGCCGACGCGATTCTTTGCCCCGACGCGCTAACGATTATCGCACGCTGTTTTGCCGACCCTGGCGTTGGGGGCGTGGTTGCGCACGTAGTCCCGGTTGACCAGGCAACCAACGCCGGGAATCGTGGCGAGAAAAGCTACTCAGGGATGGAGGATCGCTTGCGTGCAAACGAATCACTGGTGTGGTCTACAGTGGGGCCAACCGGGCCATGCTTTGCCGTTCGGCGTGGCGGATATGACCACCTGCATGATTATAGATTATCGGACGATACCTACTTAGTGATCAACATTCCGCTTCGTGGAAAACGGGTGTGGTTCGAGCCGTCGCTGTTGGTTCAGGAGGTCAACCGCCGCACGCTTTGGAGCGAGGCCGGGCGGCGAGTACGGATAGGGCAGATAGGAGCAGCAACATTTTTTGCCTACCCGGAAACCCGTTTCCCGTGGCGTTCTTGGGTTGGCTTCCAGATTTGGTCCCATAAGCTCTTGCGCTATCTTTCCTCAATTCCAGCAGTGTTGGTGTTCCTCACCAGTATTCCGCTTGCGTTGATATGGGGTGGGATTGGCTATCAGGTTGTTGCGGGATTTTCCGTGGTGTGGTTTCTTGCGGTTGCCGTGGGGGTGTTGCTAGAGCGGTTGCGGATGAACGTTGCGTTGGTGCAATATCCCACCTACTTCACGCTGATGCTTCTTGGCCTAACCATTGGATGTATGCGAACGGTTCTGCGTGGCGGTGGCCTTGCAATGTGGGCAAGCCCACGGCTGGAAGAATAACACACATGCTGGCGCGATGCCCATGAACAACACCATAGCCGAACATCCAACACCAAGCCAACGGTTTCCCGCTGCGGGAAACCTTGCTGGGGTTGTGTTGCGCCCCTTCCGGTTCCCCCGTGCGGTGCTGTGGTTGGTGGTGGTGGTGGATGCCGTGATGGTGATGCTGGCGTTCTTTTGCTTCTATCTGGTGCGTGTCAACAGTGGTTTGTTCTCCGATTTGCAAGGGATGCCAGTGTTCCCCGTGCTGATGATGATGGCGTTGGCGGTTGCGCCGTGGCTGCTGCTGTTTTGGTTTAGCGGGGTCTATGTTGCAGTCCACAATCGCAGCTTTTTCGATGAATTTTATTCGGTGCTGAAGGTGACGTTGTTCGGGTTTGCTGTGCTGTTTGTGGCGGTCTATCTTGATGCCGTAAGCGGAACAGGGGCAATGGAAAGCCGCCGTGTGATCTCCTTGCTGATCTACTTTGCGTTTGTGATTGCTGCTGTCGGAATTGGCCGAAGCGCTGTCCGCCGCATCGTACGCCGATTGCGGAAACTTGGGTTCGGGTTGCGGCGCACGCTGATTATCGGTGATTCCGCACAAAGCCGCCAGCTTCTGCAGATGCTGGCCGAAGGCCCCGAACTTGGCTACGATGTTGTTGGAACAATCCCCACGCCAGCTGGCGCAAGCGACCAGTTCCTGCGGCATTCAATGGGGGAGGCTGAGCAGATCAACCAGATCATTCGGGATCACAACATTGAGGTGACAATTTTTGGGATGAAGCACGAACACGAGATGGCAATGCGGCTGATGACCGAAACCGCAGTGGCCGACACCTCCATTAAAATCATCCCCGATATGTACGACATCGTGAGCGGCCAGGCCCGGGCGCAGCATCTGTACGGAGTCCCGTTGATTGAGGTGAACCCCCAGATTATGCCAGTCTGGGCCCAACGGCTGAAACGGACGTTCGATATCACATTCTCCATTCTGGTGCTGCTGCTTGGCCTTCCGCTGTGGCTGGTGCTTGGCCTGTTGATCTGGATAGAGGATCGCGGCCCGGTGATCTACTCGCAAGAACGAACAGGGCTGGGGGGGAAGCTGTTTATGATCCACAAATTCCGTTCAATGCGGGTGGATGCCGAAAAATATGGGATCACTTGGGCTGCAACCAACGACCCCCGCGTCACCCGTATCGGAAGGTTCATGCGGCAGTCGCACCTTGATGAAATTCCGCAATTTTGGAACGTGTTGTTGGGTGAGATGAGCATTGTTGGCCCCCGCCCCGAACGTCCATTTTTTGTTGAGAAATACACAGGGCTGCTCCCTTCCTACCCACGCCGCCACCGTGTGAAGCCGGGGCTAACCGGGTGGAACCAAATCCAAGCCGAAGAACTTGTGGAGAGCGTTGAGGTGGTCAGCGAAAAACTGCGCCATGACTTTTTTTACATCGAGAATATGTCGCTGCGCCTTGACTTCGAGATTGTGCTCCGCACGGTCATCAGAATCGTGAAGCGAAAAGGGCAGACCTGAGAAACCCGAAAAAAGACACACTGAGAAGCAGAACTCTGAACGTAGGAACTCCCGTGCCGAACCATGCAGTGCCGCAACGTGCGTTGGTGATAATCCCCACGTACAACGAAATTGAAAACGTCCCCACCTTGGTCCACCAAGTGTTGGGGATCGATCCCCGTGTTCATATTCTGTTCGTTGACGACGGGTCGCCGGATGGAACCGGCGACTACATCCGCAGCGTGATGGAGACCGAGCCACGGGTGCAACTGCTGCAACGCCCCCGCAAAATGGGGCTTGGAACCGCGTACTGCCGCGGGTTCGAGCACGCCATGGCTCAGGGGTACGACGTTGCAATGGAGATGGATGCCGACTTCAGTCACAACCCCGCCATGATCCCACAATTCCTGAAGGAAATTGAGGATGCGGACCTTGTGATCGGCAGCCGATACGTGCGCGGGGTGAACGTCATCAACTGGCCCATGAGCCGCCTTCTGCTGAGCTACTTCGCCAACGTCTATTCCCGCTTCGTTACCGGGATGCCACTGCACGACGGAACCGGCGGCTACAAATGCTTCCGCACCGACGTGCTTCGGAAGATTGACCTGTCGCAGATACGCTCCAACGGCTACAGCTTCCAGATTGAAATGAACTTCTTGGTCTGGAGCATGGGGGGGGTGATTCGGGAGATCCCGATAGTCTTTGAGGAACGCCACAATGGGGTCTCGAAGATGTCCAAAAACATCATCTACGAAGCCGCTGGCTTGGTCTGGAAACTCCGATTCTCCAAAATGTTTGGCCGCCTGAAAAAACGCTATTTGCCCGCATAACCCCACGGCCAAAGCATGGAACTTTCCGTCGTCATCGTCAACTACAACGTGCGCGATCTGCTGCTGAACGCGGTGGCTTCGTTGCGGATTGCCATGCGCGGAATTGCGGGGGAGATCATCGTGGTGGATAACGCCAGCAGCGACGACGCAATCGCCGCGCTCAATCGTGAGTATCCTGATGTTATCACTATCCCGCTGGATGTCAACTTGGGGTTTGGCGGCGGGAACAACGTTGGGATCGAGCGCGCAACTGGTGAGTTCATTCTGCTTATCAACCCCGACACCATCGTCCGCGAGGACACGTTGCGGGTGATGCTGGACTTCATGCGCGCCCACCCCGATGCTGGCTTTGCCGGATGCAAAATCCTGAACCGCGATGGCAGCTTCGAGCCAGCCTCCAAGCGCGGTTTCCCCTCGCCCTGGTCCTCCTTCTGCCGTGTGTTTGGGTTAAGCTATCTGTTCCCGCAATCCAAGCTGTTCGGTGGCTACAACCTCACCTGGATTGATGACGACCACACCAGCCAAGTTGATGCCCTCTCCGGCTGCTTCATGTTCTGCCGTGGCGTGTTGCTGAAACAGCTTGGCGGCTTCGACACCGATTTCTTTCACTACGGCGAGGACTTGGATCTTTGCTACCGCGCCACCATCGCAGGGAAGAACAACTACTACCACCCGGCAACCTCCATCATGCACCTGCAAGGGGAAAGCACGCGGCGAAGTTCGCTGGATGCTATCGCCATGTTCTACCAAGCGATGGAGATTTTTGCGCGGAAGCATTTCCGGTCGCGGTTGCTGTTGCTGCCGATTCGTGCGGGGATTTGGTTGCGGCGTGGGATGGCGCGGGTCAACCAACGGATACCCAACTGGCCGTTTGTGATTCTTGATATTGTGGCCACCGTGATCGGCTTCAGCATCGGCGCGCAGATTCAGTTTGGCGGGTTGTTTACGTTGCCAGGCTATGCCTACCCCGAAGTGCTGATTGTTCCGCCGCTGCTGTTTGTGCTAACCGGAATGATTGCCCGCAGTTATGATGAATCAGACCGCATCCCCCGCAACGCTGCGTTCGGATTTTTGCTCGGTTTTTTTGTGCTGAGCGCGCTTACCTATTTCTTCAAATCGTATGCCTTCAGCCGCGGTGTGGTGCTGGTGACAACCGGGGTTGCGGCAACCATCGGGGTTGCAAGCCGATTTCTGTGGCTGCTGTACCAACGGACATTTGGGGGGGATGCCATTCGCCGCATTGCCTTCCTGACAGCCACCGAACCAAGCGATGAAATCCAAGCTGCGGTACGGCGCAGCTTTTTTGGCAAACCAGTATCGGTCGAAGGGCGGATCGCGCTGACATTCGGCCAAACCGATGGCGGCACGATGCCATTGCTGGGGTCCATCGAGAACGTTGGGAAAATTGCTCAATCCCATCAGCTTACCGACATCTTCGTGCTTGATGCCACCGTCAGCTATGGCGAAGTTTTGCGGGCATTGGCCAACAGCGCAGGGCAGCCAACGCGCTTCCATATCCTACGCGAAGGGGGGGAGTGGCTTGCGGCAGATTCCGGAACACGGAGCGGTGGGAAAGGGGAGCCAGATATGGGGGCATTCCTCTCCAAACATACCCGCGGACGAATCCTTGCGGGGGTGATGCTCTTGTTATGGCCGGTTGTATATTGGGCGCGCCCTTCGGCAATCACCGCAGGGGCAATTGCGGGGGCATTATTCGGAAAACGCCAGTTCGTTGGGGGGGGGCCCTCACGGTTGGGAATCCCAGTATTCACAATGGCTGGGCTGTGTGGCGACGAACGCCTAAGCGAGCGCGAAGTTGCCGCCATTGAAGGCTATTACGCGGCTCATCAATCGCTGCTGCTGGATTGCGAGATTATCCTTGCAACCTTCCGAATACGAAAAAAACAGCAACCGCGAAACCAACCAGCAATGGGAAACCACCCCATTGCCGAGCCATAAAAAAAACGACTGGCTGGCAGCCGCAATCCTTGCCAACAAACCAGCAGAAAACAGCCGAACACAACATCAACAACAAGCATGGCCAAATACGTCCTGGAGTTTGAGAAGCCAATTTTAGAGATTGAAGAAAAAATCTCCGAAATGAGGTCAATGTCCGATCAACTGGATATTGGACCGGAGATTGAGGTGCTGGAACAGAAAGTGGAGCGGCTTCGCAAAAGCGTGTATGAGCAGCTTACCCGTTGGCAGCGGGTGCAGCTTGCCCGCCACCCCGACCGCCCCTACACACTGGACTACATCGCCATGATCTGCGATGACTTTTTTGAAATGCACGGCGACCGCAGCTTCGGCGACGACAAGGCGATTGTTGGGGGGCTTGCCCAAATCAACGGGCGCAAGCTGGTGCTGATTGGCCAGCAAAAAGGGCGCGACACCAACGAGCGGAAAGTGCGCAACTTCGGAATGCCAAACCCGGAAGGCTACCGCAAAGCCTTGCGGCTGATGAAGTTAGCCGAGCGATTCTCCCTGCCAGTTGTCACGTTGATTGACACCCCAGGGGCCTACCCAGGGATTGAAGCCGAGGAGCGGGGCCAGGCCGAATCCATCGCCCGCAATTTGTTCGAGATGGCGCGGCTGAAAACGCCAATCGTCAACGTGGTAATCGGCGAAGGGGCAAGCGGTGGGGCATTGGGAATCGGAATGGGGGACACACTGCTGATGCTGGAAAACACTTGGTTCTCGGTTATCTCACCCGAATCCTGCTCCAGCATCTTGTGGAAAAGCTGGGACTACAAAGAACAAGCCGCCGAAGCCTTGCGCCTTACCGCCGGCGATTTAGTGGAAATGGGGATTGCCGATGGCATCATCCCCGAACCAATCGGCGGCGCGCACCGGCTGCCGAAGGAGGCCGCCGATTTCCTGAAAACTGCGCTGATCCAAGCGCTGGACCAACTCACACAACAACCAATTCCGCAACTGCTGCGCCAGCGTCGCGACCGATACGCAGCAATAGGTGTTTTTAATGATGCAGCTGTGGCATAGCTTGCCCACAATGTTGCCAAGCAAAGTTGCCAAGCAAACCCACTTCTTGATGCTTTGGAGACAGATCAAGAAGCAATAGCAAGCCGGGTTGCGCACTGTAAACGCGCCTGACCCAACATACACTACTTTCCACCCAAGGGGAACCGTGAAACAACAACGCAACTACGGGTACGCCGATAATGGAGACGGCTACTCACAGCGGAACGGTAATGGAGCCCGTTCCCAACGCACACGCACCGACGGTGCGCAACGCCGCCCACCGCGTGGTGGCCGCCGCCCAGCCACGCCAGCTGTGGATGAATCAGCGGCCCGGAAACGCCGCCCACGCGTCTTTTTCCCGCACAACTACACGCGGCTGCCGCTGCCAAAACTGCTGACGCGCGCGCGCTATTTATCGCCAGCATTGGCCAAGCAGTTTATCCTTGCTGGGCGAATCCGTATCAATGCCCGTGTGGTGACTTCCCCATTCTACGAAGTCAACCTGCGGAAGGAGCGCGCCACCATTGATGAGCTTCCCACCGAATATCCCCGCCAATGCTACTACATGATCTTCCACAAACCGATTGGGATGGTCTGCGAGCGCGGGGATCCAAAGTTTGATGAGCTATTCGAGCCAGAAAGCACTTGGAGTTTCCCGTTCGGGCGGCTTACCCGCTCAAGTTGCGGGCTGGTGATCCTGACGAATGATCCCCGATTCATCAAATCGCAGCACCACACCGATTCCGAAATCCAGAAAGAGTATCTGGTGAAAATCAACAAGGTGCTGACCGACCAACAACTGTGGACCTTACGCTCCGGTGTGATGGTTGGGGATGATTATTTCGTCCCGCTTGGCCTTGAGGTGATCCAGACCAACAAGAATAGCATGTGGCTCCGCTACATTCTGCTGGAAGATTCCTACCAGCACATCTTCAGCTCGCTGAAAGTTGTTGCTGCCGAAGTGCTCCGGATTGAGCGCACCCGAATCGGAATGCTGAACACACAGATGATTCCAAACGGCGAGTGGCGCGAACTGCTCAACTTTGAGATTGCGGCCTACAACCTTGAGCGATTCATGTTTGGCCAGCTTCCCCCACCGCCGCCACCGCCCCCCCGCGAGCACCGCGACCGCGACAACTTCCGCCGTCGCAAACCGGAATCACCCAAAGAACGCCGCCGCCGCATTGCCGAAGAAAAACGCAAGGCTGAAGAACGGGAAATGATCCTGCTGGATAATCCCAACGCAGTATTCGACGACCGTCCGCGGTTTGGTGGGCGCGGCGGCGACCGCGACCGCGACCGTGACCGTAACCGTGGGCGCGACAACCGGCGCGATAACCCACGTGAACCGATGCGCGACCGTCCACGCGACGCCCGCCCCGGAAGCAGTGGCGACCGTCCGCGCAGCGACCGCCCACGCAGCGACCGCCCCGGCAGCAGCGACCGCCCACGCAGCGACCGCCCCGGCAGCAGCGACCGCCCACGCAGTAATGATCGTCCATTGCGCGGCGACCGTCCCGGTGGCGACCGCCCACGCGACGACCGTTACCGCGATAACCGCCCAGGGCGCGACGAGCGTGGAAGTGCCAGCGGAAAAGAGTTCCAGAAAGAGCGCAGGCCGGACGCGGCAGGAAGGCCAGCAGGACGATATGATGGGGGCGTGCGCGACAATCGCGAGCTCCGCCGCGACACCCCACCGGGCGGAGCCGGACCGCAGCGCGAGTTCCGCAATCCTGGGTTCCCGTCCGACCGACCGGAACGGCGGAGCGATGCGGATCCAAGAAGCAGGCCAACCGGTACACGGCCCGATCCGCGCGGGATGGGAGAGAGGGGAAAACCACCAGCACCCGCCCCCCGAAGCGACCGTCGCGACAGCGAGCATAACGCCAATCGCGGAGGGCATGGCGATGCTGGAGCTATGAAACGTGGTGGGGAGCACCGGCCAAGCACACGCCCAGCGGGCCCGCCGCCGCAACACACGGAACGCCCCAAACCGGAGTGTCCGCGCCCGCCGCAATCAACGGAGAGAAGCGATGAGCAACCGCAGCAAGGGACGCGGCAAAAATTAGGCATGAGGACGCGCCGGGGGGAGAAAGGGGAATAAAACCGCAACCGAGAATACATTGGATAGCTACTTTTACCTAATTGGTGGAAGTAGCTATTTTTTTACAGCGATGATAAAATTGCTACACCTCTTGACAAGCGGGGTTTGATCTGCTATTTTATAGCAGCTAACATTTAGCATGATAGCCCTCTGCATTGCTGAATGTGAATCATAACCACTCATACTAAAGAAACGAGGTTCGCCATGCTTGCAACTTTGCCTAATGATCAGCGCAGTTCGGCTATCGGCTATCGGCTATCGGCTATTAGAATGGGCACTACTTCCCTGTCGCTATTCCTATTCCTGCTCATAGGATACTGGAACCACATAAGCGCACAACCCGCCGACCCCTTCTGTTTCCTTGGGGAAGTAAGTGTGGATTGCTATGATATTCATGGTAATCCAACAGGGAAATGTGTTGAACCTTGTTGTGATTGGATTGATACGGTCAAATACGTCAAGGGCTATTGCCTCCCTTCTGCGGGAGGTGGGCTTAGTAACAATGGAAATTATGGGGATGGTGATGTCTGCCATAATGATGTGGAAGGATGTAAAACGTGGAGCTTTGTCATTCGGAATAAATGGCAAGGGAAAATCAAAAGGATAGTATTGTGTTCCTATTATAACGAGAACTGTTGTCAAGAAAAGCCCATAACACCATTGGATACGTGTCAAGTCATCAGTCAGGATCCTAATCATATTTGTGATCTTTGCTGTCCTTTTACAACAAGTGGTGCAGGAAATTGGGTTGAACATGATTCGTGCCGAAAAATACTTGGGGGTAATTGTGGGTCAGATACTTTAGCAGATGGATATTGCGATTCTCTTTGCCGCTCGAATTGTTTAATTGTTCGCCCTGCTTTCCCTGGCAATGAACTAGATCCGAACGAGTGTATAGAGCTTAAAGTTGGATTTACAGGCGCACAAACTAAAAAATGCATACGCATTTGTGTCTATTTTGGACAGCTTAATATATCTGGTCATGATTCCGTGCATTGCTGTGATATTACACTCCCTGCTTCTGGTGTACCTCCTAATAAAAATCCAGCCTTAGTTCCATGTAACCCACCACAGCTATCAGGAAGCTCTAATTTATCATTTAATAGCATAAATCCTCATTCGATTCGCGTAGATAAAGGAGCAATAACATTTGAATCTACTTCATCAATCTCAGGTCATTATGAGATTTATGATAGTTCTGGAAAAGTACGAAGCACGGCATCTCAAAACCTATTCAAAGGGACAAACACCGTAAAAATTCATGAGTCTGATATTTCAGATGGTCCACACGGATTAAAATTTGTCTCTAGTACCGGAAAAGAGTTTATTGTTGCGGGCTTTCAGTTGAATCACAATAATGGGGGCAAATAGCATGAAAACCAGAATTTTTTTTCTTGCCTATTTGTTCATAACCATAATTCTTCCAACTGCACTTGCTGCACAGGAAGAAAGTGGGTGGGAAAATCCATTTGGAATTTTGGGGGCAAATGGCGAGGTGACAACAATAACAAGGGTAAACGAAACCATACTTATCGGTGGGAAATTTACACACGTAGGGGCAACACCAGCGAATGGTGTTGCTCTCTGGGATGGCAAACGGTGGCATCCGTTAGGTGATAGAAAGAATAATGGGGTGAATGGTAGCGTTTATGCCATTGCAGTGAAAGGTGATGAAATATATGTGGGGGGAAGTTTTACCCAAGCAGGGGATATTGCTGCAATGAACGTCGCTGTTTGGAACCAAACAACGAAGCAATGGAACGCCATGAAAGGTGGAGTTCGCGGAGCAATCTTCCCATTCGTTTCGGATATAGCCGTACATAACGGGAACGTATATGTTGGCGGATTATTCACGCAAGCTGGTGGAGCCTTAGTTTCCAACATTGCAGCATGGGATGGGAATACGTGGAGCAGGGTAGGCACTGGGACCGATGACGCAGTTATATCAATAACACTACATGACGATATCCTGTATGCAGGCGGAAGATTTTCGACAGCAGGAGGTGTTGAGGCCGGAAAAATTGCTGCGTGGGATATTCCTGAGCAGCAATGGCGGAATGTAGGGGATGGTATTACTGGAAATGCGGTTAATGCTATCGTTGCCAACGATACAGCTCTTTTTGTTGGTGGAGATTTTGTTGCTGCAGGAGCCAAACCTGCCAAAAATCTTGCAACCTGGCAATATCATAGCAAACGCTGGGATACTATCGCATCAATAAACGAGGGTGTGCAGACGTTGGTTTTTCACAACCAAGACCTGCTTGTTGGCAGCGATGAGTTTGTACGCATACATAATGGGCGGATAACGATTCTTGACTCATCCGCTTGGAAAGCTGGAGCACCGGAGGGAAGGCCAACAATTGGGTCTATCCAAGTTGGGATGAATGGTGAGGTCATTGTCGGTGGTTTGTTTCATAACATTTATTCGGCACAGCACTCAAGGTTTGATAGCCAATTTGTCCGTGTTCAAAATCTTTTCGCGCTCTATAAAGATTCGATTTCTCTCTATACAAATTCAGTGAATGGCTCGGTTTATAGTCTTTTTGCTGATAATAAAAACATCTATGCCGGTGGACAGTTTACTCACGCAGGAAGTGGCTTATCCCGAAACCTTGATGCATGGAGCTTACAGAATCAGCAATGGCAAGCAGCAGATATATCAATCACAAAGGATACTAAAGGTCTAAGAGATGATGTCATTAGATCCATAATTGTCATTGAAGATACTGTGTATGCTTCTGGCGGATGGTTGTGGCGGTCGCAGGGTAGATCAGGCATGAAAATCCTAAAAGAACAGCAGATATTTGGTGGTGTACTGCTACGCCATAATAACCTCCTGTATATTGTAAACGGGCAAGGGGTATCCTCTATTCAAAATGATAAGCAAGTACTGATTGCCCCTAAACCTACAAACTATACATATGGGCCATACATACATTCTGCTTTGATACATGATGAATATGTTTATATCGGTGGCTATTTCGGCTTTGATAGCAATGGTGTGAAAATCACAGCATCGTTAGGGCGATGGGACGCTACCACAGAAGAATGGAATTCTGTTGGTGGTATTGTTGATCGGGAAGCCTATTCTATTGCTATGGACTCAGCAGGGAAAATCATTATTGGAGGGGTATTGAAAAAAACTGGAAATATTCCTGTGAAGAATATCGCTATGTGGGATCCATCCACTGGGGAATGGTCAGATATGGGGGGCGGAGCAAACGACACAGTGTTTTCGGTGCTTGTCTATCAGAATAACGTTTATGCGGCTGGTGCGTTCTCCGAAATTGGTGGAATACGCGCTAATCGTATTGCCCGGTGGGATGGTAAGCAATGGCATCCGTTAGGGCTTGGAATACAAGGCAGCAGTGGTGTGATTGCATTGGCAATAAACGATAGTGGCCACCTTTATGTAGGCGGTAATTTTAGCAGTGTAGATGGCATCCCAGCCCACAACCTTGCTCGATGGAATACTACACTACCGCAGTCATCAGCGGAAATTGTAGCATCTACAAAGCACGTGTTAGAAGTCAGCAATATCTACTGCACAGGGCAGCAGCAACTGGTTATTTCTTTGGCACGACCGATACGTGGCGAAGCAACCGTTGAGATATTCACGATTGTTGGGCAACAGGTAGAATCCTTTCAGTATCAGTTGAATAATGATGCATATCAACTGTCAGCTGATCTCTCAAAACTCCCCTCAGGCTATTATTTCTGTACAATTTCTGGGAATGGAGAACGCACAACCCAACGCCTGATGATTGCACAGTAATATCAACGTAGATGGAGAATTAGACATGATGAATAGCCTTCTTGTGCGGTATTGCGCTCTGGTGCTGCTTCGTAGTGCTGCTTGCCTTATGGCCATTCCCGCCTACGCACAGCTTGATGATTCCGGGTGGCAGCCGGGGTATGGCCGTAGTATCGAGCAATCAGGGGTGGACGGCGAGGTGTTTGCGATTGCTACCCAGGGTAATCGCTTGTTTGTTGGCGGAACATTTAGCCAGCAAGGGGAGTTGCCGCTTGGTAATGTTGGTGAATGGGATGAAGAAAACAGCCGGTGGCTTCCGTTAGGAACCGGCGATAGTAACGGCGTAAACGGCCCTGTGTTTGCCATCGCTACCGATGGCCCTTGTGTGTATGTGGCAGGGCGTTTTACCGTTGCTGGTGGGACGGCGGCCAACAATATCGCCTGCTGGCGCACCGATCTTCGTAGATGGACACCGCTACAACAAGGGGTCAGCGGAGGGAATAATGCCTACGTGGCAGCACTGGCAATAATGAATGATACGCTGTACGTTGGTGGTGAATTTTCAACGGCTGGGATGGTGGCCGCACACAACCTTGCTTCTTGGGATGGTACTTCATGGAAGTATGTAGGAAATGAAACAGCCAACGGAATCGGCGGAACGGTGAATGCAATTGCCCCTGGGCATGGAGTGCTGTACGTTGGCGGAACATTTACCCGTGCCGGGGAACTGTCGGTTGCAAACCTTGCCAGCTGGGATGGAGCAAAATGGGGAGCATTGGGAAAAGGGGTGAATGGCTATGTGAACGCGCTTGCGGTTGTTGGCGATCGTGTGATTGCAGGCGGAGAATTTAACCGAGCAGGGGACACTGCCGCAAATAATATCGCCCGATGGAGCGTTGTCACCCGAACATGGCTGCCGCTTGCCGCGCCCGAAGGAAACGATGGTGGAGCAAATCAGTATCAAGGAAACGGTGTGGCAGGGGTGGTGCGTGGGATGGTTGCTGATAATAATCGAGTGTTTGTTACTGGCACTTTTCGGACTGCCGACCCAGGGGATTTAACCTCTGCTCCAATTGCAGCCCAATACGTTGCCCGCTGGTACGAATCCGGCTCCGATCTTGATAGCGGCAATATCTGGTGGGGAAGTGTAGGGCTTGGATTGAATGGATATGGAAACGCTGTTGCTATGATGAAAACAACAGTGTTTGTTGGTGGGGCATTCACCCAAGCTGGGCGCGTGAACGCAAGCCATATTGCCCGTTGGAATGGCAAACGCTGGGCCTCGCTTTCCATTGGAATTAATGGCCCAATATCTGCGCTTGCTGTGCTTGATAATCGTGTGTGGGCCGCTGGCAATTTTAATTCCGCCGATGGTATCACCACCACCCATGTGGCAATACTCTTGGGTAGATCATGGCAACTTGCAAAGGGGAGCATCCGCGGCTCCGTTCTTGCCCTTGCTGCCGATGGCCAGCACCTGTATGCCGGCGGACAATTTGCCGCTGCAGGAACCACTACTGCATTAAATATCGCCCGGTACTCTCCCGCATCGGAACGTTGGAGCGACCTTTCCTTTGGCGTTGGTGGCGGGGAAGGGGCTGCGGTGTATGCGATTGCTGCCCGCGCTGGCAACATCTATGTTGGCGGAAGATTTACGGTGGCCGATACTGTTAATGCACACAATATCGCTGTGTGGAATGCCCAATCCGAACGCTGGCAAGCAGTGGGCGATGGTGTCAATGGTGTGGTGTATGCCGTTGCCGTTGCTCCCGATGGAAGAGTGTTTGTGGGGGGAGATTTTACACAGGCAGGCGGCCAGCCAGCCAAGAATATCGCCCAGTGGAATGGCCAAGAATGGTTGCCCCTTGCCGAAGGGGTGAATAAACCGGTCAATGCACTAACGATTGATGGAACCCATCTCTATATTGGCGGCGAATTCAGTTCAGCCGGAACTATTCCTGCTTCCCTTATTGCCCGCTGGGACCTTGGGACTCAACAATGGGAGGCTTTGGGTGATGGGCTGCGCGGGCATTTTGTTCCGCACGTAGCATCCATTGTTGTGCTGGATGGAAGCGTGCTTGCTGTCGGAAATTTCTATCAGTCTGGTGGTGATAGCCTGCACCATAGTGCGGCTTGGGATGGCAACCGATGGAACCCGTTAGGAAGCGGGCTGGATCTTGGCGCAAACGCAGCTGTGGCAACCTCCGAAGGATTCTTTGTCGGTGGTGATTTCACCCGCGCTGGAACCAACGATTCCTACTACTTTGCGCATTGGAAGGGCAGCGTCTCGGCAAACACAAGCTATCCGGGGGATGCCGCAACCAGAACTGTACGGGCTGTTCCCAACCCCGTATCGCACGGGGAAAACGTTATGCTGCTGGGGGTGCCGCCTGCTGCTTCGGTCGCGATCTACTCGCTGCTTGGCCAGCGGCTCCGCACGCTGTACAATGTGGCATCATCGGGGGTTGTGATCCCAACCGCCGATCTTAGTCCGGGGGCCTATCATTGTGCCATAACGTCGCACAAGGAATCCTATGTTCTGCCATTGATTGTTCAGTAAACGCTTCCTGCTGATGGACGATGGCGTGCGGTTGCTGCTCAATACCTCAACAAAGGTTCAGGTTCCCAACCACATAGAGTGTAGTTATTGACCCAAAGGAATTGCTGTGGCCACCATTAGTACCAACTTCGTTCAAGTTCATCCCATTCGATTGCTTCGGGGTGGGGTGCAGCATCTGCTGTTGCGCCGTTCACCCAACGAACCGCTCTATCCCGGTATCTGGCAGGTGATTACCGGGCGGGGTGAAACGGGCGAATCCACCATGCAAACCGCCGCACGGGAAACCGCCGAGGAGGTGAATATCCGTCCGATAGCATGGCACTTCAGCGCCCACGTGTGCAGTTTCTATTTCCAAGCCGAGGATGCGGTGGTGCTGACCCCAGTTGTTGCCTGCCTTCTTCCCCCCGATGCCGCTGTTTCCCTTTCGGAAGAACATGATGCTTTCGATTGGCACGTTGCTGCCGAGGCCATAACGCTGTTGGAGTTCCAGACACACCGCGAAGGGGTGAAAATTGCCGAACGATGGGGGCGTTCGTTGCTGCAATCACCATGAGCGAACCGCCGCAACCAACCCAAGAACAACGCGCCGCACGCCGAATCGCGCTGCTGCTTGCCTACGACGGAACCGACTTCCACGGCTGGCAGCGGCAACCGAACGGAAGAAGCGTCCAGCAAACGGTGGAGCAGATGCTGACGCAACTCTGCAGCGGCGTGCCAGCAACCGTTGTCGGGTCGGGCCGAACGGACAGCGGGGTCCATGCCGATTACCAGGTGGCCCATGCCGACGTTGCCACCCGGCTGGACGATGCCCGGCTGCTGCACGCATTGGGGCGAATGGCTCCGCAAGATTTGGCAATCCGTTCCCTACGCTCGGTTCCGGCGGATTTCCACGCCCGGTTCCATGCCTTCCGGCGCACCTACCGCTACCGCATCATCACCGCGCCCAATCCCTTCTTGGCCCGCTACGCCTACCGCTACGATGCCCCGCTGGATATTGACGCGCTGCACCGCACCGCGCCGATGCTGCTTGGCCAGCATGATTTCACCGCACTGAGCAAACACAACCCCGATACTCCAAACCCGGTTTGTGCTGTTGACCGAAGCGAGTGGAGAGAAGTGGATGGGGGAGTAGAGTTCTGGGTGTCATCAAACCGGTTTTTGTACGGGATGGTCAGGCTGCTGGTGGGTATCCAACTGGAGGTTGCACGGGGGAAACGGAGCGCGGCGGAACTTCCCGAAATTATCGCCTCACGTGACCGCGCCCGGCAGGGGATGGCCGCCCCGCCCCAGGGGCTGTCGTTGGTGAATGTGGAGTATCCAACCCAGATTTTTACGGCAACAGCGTAGCCGTGACAGCATTTGCTGATGAGCCCCAACCGTGATTGCTTCCAAACCATTATTTTCTCCGCACCAGAACCGACAACCTTCATTTCTGCCATGAACACACGCACCATGCTCACACGGGTTCGCCAACCATTGTCGGCGCGATTGCTGATCGCGCTTATCGCACTTTCCTCCCCCTTTGTTCTTTCGCAATGCGGGCTGAACCTGTTCCCGGTCAGCGAAGACTCCAACATCGGCAAGCAGATGGATGCCGAAATCCAAACGCATCCTGACCAATATCCAATCCTGGAGAACGAGACGATACGCGGCTACGTGCAGGGGATTATTGATAAAATCATCCAATCGCCACAAGTGAAGTACCGTGGCAAGTTCCCGTACAAGGTCACGGTCATCAACGACGACAAAACCTTGAACGCCTTCTGCACACCGGGCGGCTACATCTATGTTTATACAGGGCTGATGCGATTCCTTGACGACGAGGCTTCGTTGGCGGGGGTGCTTGGCCACGAAATCGCCCACGCCGAAGAACGCCACGGAACCGAGCGAATGACCACCGCACTTGGGGCGCAAGTGGTGCTTTCGATTGCGCTGGGGGACAATCCTTCCAAACTGTCGGAGGTTGCTGGCAACGCTGCCGCACTGCTGGCGGTGCTGCGGAACAGCCGCGATAACGAGCTTGAGGCCGACACCCGCTCGTTCCAGTACTTGCAATCAACGCAGTATTGGCCCGGAGCAATCAAAGGCTTTTTCGTGAAGATGATCGAAAAACGTGGCGGATCGGGGAGCGCGCTGGAGGAATGGACCAGCACCCACCCGCTGGATCAAACCCGCGTTGATAACGTCAACAAACTGCTCCGCGAAAGCAACACCCCAGCCCCAACCCAAGCCTCGTTGATGACCGAGCAATACAAGCAGATGTTGAGGAAGATGAGGTGAGGTCAGTTGTCAGTTGTCAGTTGTCAGTTGTCAGTGGTCATTAGTCCTTTGTCCTTGGTCATTAGTCACTCACCTTGGGCAGAGTTTGGGGAGTGAAGACTGGCTGGCTCGGTGGCTTGCTTCGATGCTCTTCTTGTCTTCGGCTTTGGCTCCCTCTCCCACCCGACCAATAGAGTGGAAGCAGTAGCATCACCCATTTGGGAGAGGGCGTGCCGATAGGATCGGCATCTTCGAGAGGGTGAGGGCCGGGGTGAGGGCAGGCAGCGAATGCGAGCGACTTCGACCATATCCAGCTTGGCTTTGCGTAAGGTCAGTGACCAGTGACCAGTGACCAGTGACCAGTGACTAATGACCAATGACCAACCAATGACCCTCTTTGCAACTGACCACTGACCACTGACCTTAGTCCTTGGTCATTAGCAAGAAGGTCTTTCACTTTTCACTCTTCACTTTTCACTAACATTTTTCCCGAAAACCTGAAAAACCCAATTCCCACTATGTCATTTCTTGATCGCTACGCCCAAGCGTTTGCGCGCACCGGAAGCCGGTTGTGCGTTGGGCTGGATACCGACCTTGCAATGCTTCCAGCGGTTGTGCAGGAAGCCGATAACCCAATGCTTCTGTTCAACCAAGCAATCGTGGGGGCCACTGCCGACCTTGCCATTGCCTACAAACCAAACCTTGCGTTCTACGAAGCAGCCGGGGAGCGGGGGATGGACGCGCTGAAAGGAACATTGGCTGTAATCCCACCTCACGTTATCACAATCGCCGATGCCAAACGGGGCGATATCGGCAACACCGCCGAACGTTACGCCCAAGCATTTCTGGAGACGCTGCCGTTCGATGCCATCACCGTGAACCCGTACATGGGAACCGATACCTTGAAGCCATATTTCAGGTATGAAGGAACCTGCAAATTTGTCCTTGCGCTGACCTCCAACCCCGGCTCGCATGAGTTCCAGCGAATTGAGTCCGGCGGGAAGCCGATCTACCTTCACGTGATTGACCGCTGCCTGGATGCCTTCGGCTCCACCGGCGATTTGGGTTTTGTGGTGGGCGCAACCCACCCGGAAGAGCTTGCCCGAATCCGCCAGCACGTTGGCCCAGATATTCCCTTGCTGATCCCCGGTGTTGGGGCGCAAGGGGGGGATGCCGCCGCAGTGGTTGCGGCCAACAATCGGGGCGCGGCCTTCATCAACGTATCGCGCGGGATTAGCGCGGCAAGCAAGGGGGATGACTTCGCCGCTGCCGCACGCGCCGCCGCGCTGAAGTTCGCCGAAGAATTGCGGGATGAAGTCCCCACTGCCGAAATCTGATCGTTGTTATCCCGGCCCACCGATAATCGTTGGGCCGTTCCCACACGCTGCCAATGCCCGAACGCTGTACCAAAGAATCGTTGCTCTACCTGCTGTGGACCCAGCGGGCCGCCCCGGGTACGGAGTTCCGTTGCCGTGGGGGGGAGCGGATCCATCTGCTGTCGCCGGGACACCGGAACAACGGCCCCGGCCCGGATTTCTTGGATGCTGTGATGCTGGTGAACGGCCTGCTGAAGACCGGCGCGGTGGAGATGCACCGCCATGAGAACGATTGGTTTCTGCACGGCCACCAACACGACCCCGCCTACCAGCAGGTGATACTCCATCTTGTGGATCAGCCCTCGGCCACCCAGCGGCTGGCGATTCCAACACTCTATGCTGCGGAATTGACCCGGGATTCGGAAACCAAAGCACAGCAATCGGTGTTCACCGATGCAGCCGCTGCGGCGGTTTCGGCGGATCTTCTTCGGGACCTTTCGTGGGGAAGGTTTCTGCGCCGCGCAACCGAAATTGTACGGGCGCGGCAGGATGCGCCGGTTGGAACTCACCTTCGCCATCAATTCATCCACCGAGCGTTCGACGCGCTTGGGTTCAGCCGCAACCGCCCCCCGATGCGGCGGCTTGCCGAGCTTGCAATCAGCCAAGAATCTACCCTTTGCGCTGCCCCGTTTGAACAGCTTGCGGCGGCCATGATCGGGGGAGCGGGATACGCAACCGAGCGGTTGCAGCGGGTTGGCGCGGGGGTGTTCGGCCAGGGAAGAACCCGCACGATTCTTGCTTCGCTGCAGCCTCCAATTCCTGGGCTTCAGTGGGATACCCGCTCGCGACCGCACAACCTGCCGGAGTATCGGCTGTGGTCGGCGGCGTTGCTGCTGTTCGATCTGCATCAGCATCAGCTGCTGCCCGATCTTTTCCAGATTCTGCTGAACAATCCAACGCCATTCCAAGCACTGGTTGCACGGCTGCACCAATGGGCTGGGCTTGGCGGATTGCTTGGCGACGACCGCGCCGGCGAAATGATCCTGCACGCCTTCCTTCCGGTGGCGTTGGCGGGCGGATTGCTGGCCCAGCGGAACGATATACTCCGTGGCGCGTGCATCTGCTACCGAACATTGCCGACCTTCGCGACAAACCGATTGATTCGCGCGGTGGAGGAACGCTACCTTCGCCGCGAACGGCTATCGGGCGCGTTCTGGCAACAGGGGGCGATTGAGTTCTACCAACGCTACATCCAGCCGGATCGCTCTGGCCTTTCCTTCATCGCCGACCCGTTCGGCAATCCGTACACTATTCAACGACGATTCTCCAACTATGCCAACAGCCACGTTTACCAACTTTCTTGACCGCGCCCGCACCCTCAGCGATCTGCGCGCAGCCAGTTCATTGCTCAATTGGGATCAAGAAACCTACATGCCCGATGGCGCAGCCGCCGTCCGTGCCGAGCAATCCGCAACGCTGGATACCCTTGCCCACCAAATGGCCACATCGGGCGAGTATGCCACGCTGCTGGATACCGTTCGGGAGGAAGCAGAGCGGGGGGAGTTGGAGGAATGGGAGCAGGGGGTGGTGAAAGAATCCTACCGTGAGTTCGAGCGTTCCCGGAAGCTGCCCGATGAGTTCGTTCGGGAGATGTCGCGGGCGCAATCGGTGGCGCACCACGCCTGGAAAAAAGGGCGCGAGCAGCAAGATTTCAGCATCTTCGCTCCGTCGTTGGAGCGGATTGTTGCGCTGAAACGCCAAGCCGCCGAATACTACGGCTACGCCGAAAACCCCTACGACGCGCTGATTGACCAGTACGAACCCGGAATGACCGCCGCCGAACTGCGCCCGGTGTTCGACCGCCTGCGGGAGGGAACCGGGGTGTTGCTGCAAAAAATTGCTGGCTTCGGCGCGCCCCCCGATGATTCCGTTCTCTTCACCGATTTCGATGCCGAGCAGCAGCTGGCGTTCTCCAAAAGCATTATCCAGCAGCTTGGTTTCGATTTCAACATCGGTCGGGTTGATCTTTCGGCGCATCCGTTTTGCACTTCGTTCGGCAGCAGCGATGTTCGGCTAACAACCCGAATCTTCCGCAACGATCTTCGCAGCTGCCTGTTTGGATTGATGCACGAAGCTGGGCATGGGATGTACGAGCAAGGGTTCGCGCCGCAGTTGGTTCGCACACCATTGGCGCAAGGGGCCTCGATGGGAATCCACGAGTCGCAATCGTTGCTGTGGGAAAACATGGTGGGGCGTTCGGAGGAGTTTTGGGCGTGGGCGTTCCCCCAGCTTGCTGCCGCCTTCCCGGAACAGCTTGCGGGGCTTGATTCGTTCGGTTTCTTCCGAAGCATCAATGTGATGAAGCCAAGTTTTATCCGCGTTGAGGCCGACGAACTGACCTACAACATGCACATCATCCTCCGGTTCCAGATTGAGGATGACCTGATGAACGGGCGGATGTGCGTTGCCGACATCCCTGCGGTGTGGAACCAAAAAAGCGAGGAATATCTGGGAATCGTTCCGCCGAACGATTCGTTGGGATGCTTGCAGGACATCCATTGGTCGTTTGGTGGGTTCGGCTACTTTGCCAGCTACACGCTGGGGAAACTGTACGCCGCAATGTTCTTCAACCGTGCGGTGGAGCAAGTTCCCGACCTGCGCGAACAGCTTGCGCGGGGTCAGTTCGGCAGCTTGCTGGGATGGCTGCGGGAAAACTTGCATCAGTGGGGCAAAGCCAAAAACGCCTCCCAGCTGGTCAACGACATCTGCGGCCGCCCGCTAACAGAAACCGATTTCCTTTCCCACCTTGAGCGGAAGATTGGGCGGGTGTATGCAGGGTGAAGGATGAAGGATGAAGGATGAAGGGTGAAGAGTGAAGAGTGAAGAGTGAAGAGTGAAGAGTGAAGGATGAAGGGTGAAGGGTGAAGGGTGAAGAGTGAAGGGGGAATCTGTTTTTTCGCCTTTTCCTCTCTGGCTTTGGCTCCCTCTCCCAGCCGACGAACGTGAAGCAAACAGTAGTTTCATCAGTTTGGGAGAGGGCGTGCCGATAGGATCGGCATCTTCGAGGGGGGTGAGGGCAGGTAGTTTCGGGTTCTCCCAAGATTGAGGAGAAAGAGTGAAAGAAGCAGCTGTCCTTTCGCTTCTTCCCCGGCTTTGGCTCCCTCTCCCAGCCGACGAACGTGAAGCAAACAGTAGTTTCATCAGTTTGGGAGAGGGCGGGGGGTGAGGGCAGGCCGCTGCCGAACGATGAACAGCAAATCAAATCATGGTCACAAAAAAAACCAAAGGAGCAACATCTGAACCTCCCCAAAAGGGGGATGGTTCACCAAAAGCCGAGCGTGAACCCACGACACGGGCAGCCGCTGCTGCGCCTTCTGGTGCCAATGGCTCCAACGGTTCCAACGGTCTTCCTGTCCATGAGCCAACGGATCTTTCAGCAAAGCACAAAGCCCAGGCCCGCGCCGCGCTGAGTACGCTGTTGGAATTCGCACAACGGAACCTTCGGAACTGCAATGCCGACTTAATCAGCCGCGCTTTCTACTTGTGCGTTGATGCTCACAAAAACACGATTCGGGCATCGGGCGAACCATACTGGACTCACCCCTACGCGGTGGCATTGATTGTGGCAAAGGAGATTCCGCTGGATGATGTTTCGGTAGCCGCTGCCCTGCTGCATGATGTTGTTGAGGATACCCACTACACCATCGAAGACATCCGCGCCGAATTTGGGCCGGTGATTGCCGAGATTGTTGACGGCGCAACCAAAATCACCGATGTGTTCAAAAGCCACGAGGTGACGCAGGCCGCAAGCTACCGCAAGCTGCTGCTTTCCATGGTCAACGATGTTCGGGTGATGCTGGTGAAGTTTGCCGACCGCCTGCACAACATGAGGACGCTGGAATACCTTTCCCCGCAAAAACAGCAGCGGATGGCAAAGGAGACCTTGGACATCTTTGCTCCATTCGCTCATCGCTTCGGATTGGGGAACGTTAAGTGGGAAATGGAGGATCTGGCATTCAAGTACTTGAATGCAGAAGCCTACAATCAGCTGAAGTATAGCTTGAATGCCAAGCGGCAGGAGCGGGAGGCCTACATCCAGCGGTGCGTGCAGCCAATAAGCCAGCGATTAACCGAGGAAGGATGGAAGTTCGAGATCATTGGCCGCCCCAAACACCTGTACTCCATCTACAACAAGATGCTGATTCAGGGGAAGACCCTTGATGAAATCCACGACCTGTTCGCGGTTCGGGTGATACTGGAGACCGACCACCCGAACGATTGCTTCACCGTGTATGGCATCATCTCCGAAATCTACACGCCAGTTCCCGAACGCTTCAAAAACTACATCTCCGTCCCAAAAAAGAACGGCTACCAGTCCATCCACACCACCGTGATCGGGCCCGATGGGCGGCAACTTGAAGTGCAAATCCGAACCCGAAAAATGCACGAGGTGGCGGAAAAAGGGGTGGCTGCGCACTTCATCTACAAGGAAACCTCCGTCAACCCGCTGATTCAGGAGGATCGCCAACTGGAGGAATGGGTCAACTGGATCCGTGATGTGTTCGAGACTACTTCCGGCGAAGATGCCCCGGGCCAGGTGCTGGAAAGTTTTCGGCTGAACCTTTTCCAGGATGAGATTTACTTGTTCACTCCAAAAGGTGAGCTACGCATCTTGCCGAAAGGGGCAACCCCGATTGACTTCGCTTTCGACATCCACTCCAAAGTTGGATGGCATTGCATCGGCGCAAAAGTCAATGGCAGAATTGTGCCGCTGGATACCGAGTTAAAATCGGGCGACCAAGTGGAAATTCTCACCTCTAAAAACCAAACCCCCAGTGCTGCATGGGAAAAGTTCGCCGTCACCCACAAAGCACGCAGCGGCGTGCGGAAGTGGCTGAACGAGGATCATCGCCAGCGCATCCAAGCCGGGCGCGAGGCGTTCGAACGGCGTGCCAAGAAGGAAAAACTGCACGTCAACGACGATGAATTAGAACGGGTGGCGCACCTGCTTCGATTCGAGAATCGTGGGGAGTTTTTTGCGGAAATCGGCTACGAGCGGATCACCCCAGAAGCTGCCGTTTCCATGATTCGCGACCGGATGAAAGCCTCCGCCACACAGCAGCAGTCGAAGGAAGACCCCGCCGGACGCGACGGGCAAACCATCTACAACCGGTTTGTGAACGATGCCCGCACAACCACCACGGGAATCATTGTTGACGGCACGTTGCAGGGGATGAAATACACCTACGCAGCCTGCTGCAACCCAATCCCCGGTGACCAAGTGATCGGGGTGGTGACAACCGGGAAAGGGGTGACAATTCATCGGGTGACGTGCAGCAACGTGCTGGCAATGCTTCGGAATCCGAAGATGAGCAACCGCATCATTGACGTGCGCTTTGCCAGTGCCGATGGGTTCGAGTTTCTGTCGGCAATCAAGGTCACGGGGGAGGATCGCCCGGGAATCCTGAACGACCTTACCCACGCCATTCTCAGCTACCAAAACACCAACATCCGCAGCGTCAACATCGAATCGCAAGACTCGCTGTTCGAAGGGGTGCTGACCGTCATCGTCAAAAACATTGACCACCTGCACCGCCTGATGGAACGCCTCCGCAAAATCCGCAACGTGCAAAATGTGCAGCGGTTTGAGCAGGAGACGGAGTGAAGAGTGAAGGATGAAGGGTGAAGGGTGAAAAAAGCCGATCCGGCTCCCTCTCTCGCTCGGGGAATGGAGGTGAGACAGTAGCAGCCATAATCTGGGAGAGGGTGGGGGGTGAGGGCCAACGCGAAGCAGGGTGAGAAGTGAAGGGTGAAAAAAGCCGATCCGGCTCCCTCTCCCGCTCGGGAAATGGAGGTGAGACAGTAGCAACCGTAACCTGGGAGAGGGGGTGCCGATAGGATCGGCATCATTGAGAGGGTGAGGGCCAACGCGAAGCCGCAGAACAGTAGCAATCCACAAATGCGCAAAAACTACGACGACCCCATCCCGGAACCTCCCGTTGATCCCCTGGTGAGCGACCCAACGATGTTCCGAACCGAGCAGCGGCTTGCGCGGTTGCGCTCGGCAATCGAACGCCGCCAACCCACGCTTCACTTGGTGCTGGAAGATGTCCACGACCCCCACAACGTTTCGGCGGTGTTGCGCACCTGCGAATCGGTGGGCGTTGGGACTGTGCATCTGGTGTATGTGACGGAAAAATTCCCGAAGATCGGAAGGACAAGCTCGGCCAGCGCGTGGAAATGGGTGAACATCCAGCGGTACGATTCCATCGAGGAGTGCTACGGAACGCTCCGCCAGCAGGGATGCCAAATCTACGCCACCGACCTGAGCGAGCGGGCGCGAAGCCTCTACACGATTGACCTTGCCAGCCCGGCCGCGCTGGTGTTTGGCAACGAGCATCATGGCGTGTCGCCGGAAGCCTCTCGCCTTGCCGATGGCAACCTTCTGATCCCCATGACCGGCTTGATTCAAAGCCTGAACATCTCCGTTGCCTGCGCCGTCACCTTGTACGAAGCCTTCCGCCAGCGCCAAGTTGCCGGGATGTACGCCACCCCACAACTGCCACCAGAACTTGTTGAATCGTTGCTGAAAGAGTGGGCGGGGAGGTAGGAAGGATGAAGGATGAAGGATGAAGGATGAAGGATGAAGGATGAAGGATGAAGGATGAAGGATGAAGGATGAAAAGGGGAAGAGATGGTTCGTTATTGTAGATTGTTTTTGGCTTTCTTCGAGATTGTGGTGAAGATTGCAATCAGCTGATTGCATTCCTCTTGCAGGGAAGCCACTCTCGGTTCGGGAATAATTCCAGATTCGGTAAGCAATTCAAGCCAGTATGCTGTTTCGTCAAGCTCTTTTAAGCAGTCGCCAATTTTAGCAATAAACTCAGCCCTTGAACGGGACCGACGTGCTTCGCGATAATTGGCTCCTACTGAAGTCGCAGAGCGCAGCAACTGTTTGCCCAGCACTTGGGCTTCCATCGTTTTGGGGCTTGCCGCAACCACCCTAACAACACACAATGCAAAGCCCTTCGTTCGCTCTGCTAAATCGTGATTCATAGAAAGTATGAAGTATGAAGTATGAAGTATGAAGTATGAAGTATGAATGATGAAGTGTGAAAAGGAGAAGAGAGATGGTTCGTTATCGTAGGTTATTCTTGGCTTTTGGCGTTCTTCGAAATCGTGGTAAAGATTGCAATCAACCAAAGTATGAAGAGTGAGGGCTGATCCTTTTTCATACTTCATCATTCATACTTCATCCTTTACTCCAATCCCAACCTGAGCGAACACATCGTCAAATCGTCGGCATCGTTGGTGGCGATGATGGTGATTCGGTGCGGTGCGCCATCTGCAATCATCTGGCGCATGGCTTGGATACCTTGCTCGTCAAGGTTGGTGGCTGGTTCGTCAAGAATTAGAAAGGGCGGGGAGTGAACCAACGCGCAGATGAATTTTACCCGCTGAAGCATCCCGCTGCTGAACGTGCGAAGCAACTCATGCTCCCTTCCTAACAATCCAAACTGCTGGAATAATTCCTTTCCTTTCTGCGGCTCCATCGGAAGCCCGCGCAGTTTCTGCACCATCTCCACATGCTCCCACGCGGTGAACTCAGTATAAAGTTGAAGGTATGGGGCAACAAACCCCAAGTGTTGTGGCAGTCCTTCATCCGGCAGCGCGGTTCCCTGAAGCCTCCATTCCACGCTCCCCTCGGTTCGTTCGGCAACGTTGGCCAGCACCTTCACCAGCGTTGATTTTCCCGACCCATTGCTTCCCGTGATTGCCAGCGCATCCCCCGCGCCAAGCTGAAAAGTGATGTTTGAAAAGATCGTCCGCAACCCAAATCGCTTGGTGATTCTGGCAACGTTCAGTTCGGGCGATACGGTTACGCTCATGGGGCAATCACCGCAACTTTGCCAAGCGTGGGGGGGGCGTCGTTCACCGAGACCTCGTACAGATAGACCCCGGTTGGAACCAATCGTCCAGCGTTGTCGCGCCCGTCCCAGATCGCGCCCAACAGGTTGTTGGCCACTTGCAGTTCTGTCTGTTCAAGTTCGCGAACGCGTGTCATCGCGCTGGAGTAAATCCACACCTTGATGGTTTTAATCAGCTCGTTGGTTTTGTCAACGGCAAACACCAGTTGGTTCCCGCCATCGGCAACGAACGGCTGTGGCGAAGGGCGCACAGCAATGAAATTGGTCTTGGCCCCGTTGACAATCGGGTTGATGCAGAAATTCTGATTTGGCACCGCCGATTTGTAGAAGACAATCGTGTCCGCACCAGCGGTGATCGCCACAAAGCCGGGGCGTTCCTCCGCGTCCGACTCCAACGTGAACTCCTCCAACTTTGCCCCCGGCCCCCCGGCTCCGTTGGCGATGTCCCATTTTGCGTTCGTCACTAAGTAGTCAACCGTGTCGCGCACGTTTGGGTTGTCGGTGGGGATCACAAGACGGTAGAGCCCAAAGCTCAGGGGATAGAGCAGATCGGAGGCCATTGCTGTTCCGCTGTTTAACGATGCCGTTGCCGCCGTCCGCATCCCCCGCGAACGGTTCAGTGTTGCGGCATCGTTGAAGTATTGGGTGTCGCGGGCGCGCCGCCCGGTGTAGTAGCACCACTCGGCAAACTGGCACCAACTGTTCTGCAGATTGGAGTTCCGCTTGCGTAGTGCGGCATCCATCGCGCTCAGGCTCTCGCGGGTGCGGAACTCCTCCCACATGGCGCGCACAACATCCCTGCCAAACTGTTTTGCTGCATATCCGATGTAGAGTGCATGGGCGTATCCGGTCACGCCATCATCAACATCCTGGGTGGCAAAGCCATACTTCTGCGGGGCCTCAAGGAAGGCATCGGTGTACTGCACGTAGTCGCGAACATCGGGATGGACGACCCGCTCGAACCAGACCGATGTGGCCTCATACAACGTCTTCTGGCTGATTGCTGAAAGCGGAGTAATGGCGCATCGGTAGCCGAACTGCACCATATGGTGGAACTCGTGTGCAGTGGTCACTTTCAGCGCAGCGATGCCGTTGGTTTGCTTGTAGGTTTTGGGGTCGTAGTCGTTATCAACCACTAAAAAGGAGGGGACGCGGCCATCGCCAAGTTGGTTCTGCGTTTCGGGAAACGCTGCGCCGTAGAAGGTGCTGGGCATATTGCAGATATAGACATCCAAGCGGGCATCGGGGCCACCTTCGCCAGATTTTTGGTTGTCCTGCGGCGGGGCATCGAATCCGTACTCGTCAATCTCAATCTGCCACGCATACTCCATGTAGAACGCCACGGAATCAACGTAATCGGGGATGCTGTTGGCGTTGTTGTCCACCATGCTGACGGCATCGGCCCCGGCTTGGGCGTAGTGGATCAAGAAATGGTTGTTGCGGCTGGGGATCGAGAAGGGCAACAATGGCCGCGAGCCATCCAGATTCAGTGCCGAGGAAGCCCCAAGCAGCTGGCCAGAAATTTTCTCCCGCTCGGCATCCGATAGCGTCGCGAAGGTCAAACAACGTGGGCGGGTGATCGGTTCAGCAAGTTGATCGTCGGTGTCTGCGGTTGTTTGCGCGGCACCCCGTTGCGCACCAAGCATCAATCCACCTGCCACAGCAAGCAGCCTGAGGGTCCAACCGAACAACGTGTGAAGGTGGTGGAGCATGGTTCAGAGAGAGAAAAAAAGAATGGAAGCAGAGAACAGATTGTGCCGTTACAACAACGCCTCAATCCGCTTGCGGTTTTCAAGGCGGCCGGCGCGGCGGATTCCGGCGGCATCGTAGCGGCGGCGTTCGGCATCCGTTTCGGGGATCACTGGGGGGGCCGGCAGCGGTTTCCCCGATTCATCAATCCCAACAAACGTCAGGTAGGCAGTGTTTGCATGGACTAGCGTTCCGGTTTGCGGATTCTCCATTTCCACGCGCACCCCAACCTCCATCGAGGTGTTGAAGACACGGTTCACCGATGCCTTCAAGATCACCACGTTCCCCAATTTGATTGGCGCGTGGAAGCTCATGCCATCCACCGATGCCGTGACGCAGACCCGGCGCGAGTGGCGCATGGCCACAAGCGCGGCGGCGATATCAATCCAGTGCATCAGCCGCCCACCCAGCAGATTGCCAAGTTGGTTGGTGTCGTTCGGCAGCACCAGCTCGGTCATCACCACTTGCGATTCGGCAACGGTGCGGGAGGTATCGGTAGTTGTTTTCAGCGAAAGGTCGTTCATAAGGGGGTCAGCGTGATAGTTCTTGTTGTACTTCTCGGATTCGGCTAACAAGCGGGCTTGTGGGATTTTCATCAATGAACTTTTGCACAGCGTCCATTGCTTCCTTGTCGCGTCCCAACAGCTTCAGTGCGCGGGCTTTTTCTTCCACGGCGGGGATATGGTAGCGGCTTTCGGGATAGAGGTCGATCACCTTCTGGTAGTAGATCAGCGCGGCGCGTGGGTCGTCCAGCTTGCGGTACTGTTCGGCTATCGAGAACTCCTTCTGCGCCATCTTATCGCGCAGCTCGCCCACCCGTTCGCGGGCAATGGCGTTCAGGCTGTCGTCGGTGGGGTACAGGTCGCTGAAAATTTTGAACTGCCGGATTGCCGTCTGCGTATCCTCCTGGTCGCGATCGAACTTTGGCGATGATTGGAAGTAGCACATCGCCGCTTGGAACAATCCCCGTTTGTAGAAAGGGCTGCTTGGGAAGGAGCGGAGCAGTTTGTTGTAGTGGAAGGCCGCCAACTTGAACTGCTCATCGCGGTAGTAGGTTTCGGCCAGATAGAACTGGGCATCGTCGGCAACGTCGGCGGCGGGGTCCTGCGTGACGATGATGTCGAACATCTCGGCAGCTTTCACATACTCCTTATCCTCAAGCAACCGCATGGCTTCCTGGAATCGTTCGGCGGTTGTCATGGTTTGGGCCGAATTCCCCGAACCAGAACAACCAGAAATGCCAGCAGCCGCAGCAACAAGCAACAAGAAGAGAGGGAGATGACGCATCAATTGCATTCTACGAAATGGCTGAAGATGGAATGCCGCATTAGTTGCTGCGGACTGTGAAAAGCAGGATCACCGAAACGGCGGCTGCCCCCAGCACAATTGCTGGCTCAATTACTTTATCCCAAAAGTTGGAAGTTTTTGGGGCGATACTGACACCACGAAGATAATCGTACCCGGGCTGCTCAATCAATGCCACCGCCGATACTGCAACGGTATCGTGGCGGATTGCCGTGAACTCCTGCTGACGCTGCGGCTCGGCGCCAGTTGGGGCAACCATCACCGCAACGCCAACCCTGCATTCCCGCGCAAGCATTTCCGGTTCCGGCCCGTTTCGGTACAGCACATTCAGCTCGGTGAAGGCAATGTTGATTGCAGGTGTGCCGCTGCTGCAATCGCGCAATTGGTTCCCCCGCTGTTCGGCTGTTCGGGCCACGGCTTCTTCAAGAAGCCACGCCCCGGGGTGGACGGCCACCTTGTAGCAAAACGTTGATGCAGCCGCCAACGCCAGTGCCGAATCGGCAACCGAGCGGGTGCAATCCCGAACCAGCTCCAGATTAGTGGGCTGTGCCCACGCCCCCCAGCCACCCACCAACAACAGAAGCAGGGCAACCTGGCATCTGATTGCAGCAATAGGCATGGCTGAGTTTCCTGTATTCTTCAAGTGATAAAAGATTGCCGTTTTCACAAGCAACATCACGCATGGCATGGCCAAGCAGGGCTTGCTGAAACGGAAGAGTGCAAAGCTACAATCTTGCCAAGACTGCCCCAATGAAACGCACATCCTGTAAACAATCATAAAAACGTTTGGAAGCCGCAAGCCCGCAAGCCTATATTCGCAGGCTCTGAAAGCAACCGACGTAGATTATATCCAATGCCTCAGCACGTATCCGCAGAAAAACGAGTCCGCCAGACGGAACGCCGCCGCGCCCGCAATCGCTTCAACAAAGTGATGATGCGCAATGCCTTGAAAGCCGTAGCCGCCGCAACCACCAAGGACGATTTGGCCGAAAAAATCCGCCAAGCAACGCGTATCCTTGATCGTTTGGCAACCAAAGGGTTGATCCACAAAAATTTTGCCGCTCACCGCAAGTCCAAAATGGCCCAAAGGTTGGCCACTATGGCCGCGTAAGCAGCAACGCAACAATGCAACCGTAGCTCAATTGGATAGAGCATCTGACTACGGATCAGAAGGTTTGGGGTTCGAGTCCCTACGGTTGCACTCAACAAGGCTTCACAGAGATTGTGAGGCCTTTTTTCGTTCAACAATCTCCTGCAATACTCTCTGGCTACTATCCATCTTCCCATGAAACTTGCATTCGTTTCGCAAACGTGGCCAGAGAACGCAACCGTGGAGTTCGCCGGATCCAGCGTGCAGGTCTATTATTTGGTGCAAGAATTTGCGCGGCGCGGCCACGATGTCTTGCTGATTCTTACCCACCAAGTGGACCCCATTCCCTCCCACTATCCTAACCTCCTGATCCAGACTGCCCCCATTGTTTCTGGGCTGCGAAATCACTTGGGGAAATCTTGGCAGCGATTTATCCTTGATTCCCTCTCCAAATTCCAGCCCGACATTGTGTATCAGCGGGGAAAGCTCCCCGAATCAGTGGCCTGTGGCGCGTACTGCAAACAACATAACGCGCTGTTTGTGTGGCTTAGCAACAGCGACGAAAGCGGAAAACCACACAAGTTTTTAACAAAACGGCGGCAACATCCAGCATCGAACCCCATTCGCCAGGCGGGAAGAATTGCCGAGGCAATCGTTGCCGATAGAAGAATTGAGCAATCAATCCGCACTGCCGGAATGGTGATTGCCCAGAACAGCTACCAGGCCGATCTGCTCCGCAAAAATTTTGGGATGCAGCCGATCATTGCAGGCTCTGGGCATTCCATCCCTCCGCTTGCCGAGCGCACACAGGGGGGGGAAATCTCAGTCCTTTGGCTTGCGAACGTCACCCCAGTGAAGCAGCCGCTGCTGTTTATCGAGCTGTCCGAAACGTTGTCCGGAACGTTGTTGAATTTCACAATGGCCGGGGCAATGCACAACAAGGAATTGCGGGAGGATATCCAACAACGAACCGCGCTGCTGCCAAAGTTCAATCTGGTTGGCCATGTACCGTTTCATCAATCGAACGCCTTGTTCCAGTCCGCCGATATTTTTACGAACACCTCAAGCAGCGAAGGCTTGCCAAACACCTTGCTGCAAGCCTGCATCCACGGCCTGCCGATTGTTAGCCTGAAGAATGACCCCGACAACCTGATAAAAAATCAAGGATTCGGGATTGTGGCGAACTCCATGCCCGAGTTCACCGATGCCGTCCGCTACCTTGCCGAAGATCACCAAGCCCGAATAGAGATGGGGAGAAAAGGGAGGAAGTTTGCCGAGGAACACTACGACATCCGGTTGCTGGTTGACAAACTGACGACGCTGTTCCAGCAAGAGCTTGCGCGCCGCAACGGCGTGGATACTGCGGCTTGATTACTTCTTACCAATGTGCCGCATATGCCTTTTTCCATTCCTACTTCGCTTGCCCGCCGCCTTGCCGATGGCATGGTGATTCCTGCACACCCGCTTGCGCTTACCAACACGCGCCAACTTGACGAACGCCGCCAGCGCGCCCTTACCCGCTACTACCTTTCGGCGGGGGCGGGGGGGATTGCCGTTGGCGTGCACACCACGCAGTTCGCAATCCGTGAGCCGCAGCATGGGTTGTTCAAGCCTGTTCTGGAGCTTGCTGCGGAAACCGCTGCCGAGTTCCGCCAGAACGCGCCGCTGCTGATTGCCGGAATCTGCGGGCAAACCAAGCAGGCCGCCGCCGAAGCCGAAACCGCCGCCACCCTGGGATACCATGCCGGGCTGGTTTCACTTTCGGCGTTTGCTGGCGCAACCGAGCGGGAAGCTCTGGAGCATTGCCTCGCAATCGCCGAACGTATTCCGCTGTTCGGTTTCTACCTTCAGCCAGCAGTTGGTGGGCGGATTCTTTCGGCAGAATTTTGGCGGCAGTTTGCGCAGATACCGAACGTGGTGGCAATCAAAATCTCCCCGTTCAATCGCTACCAAACCATCGATGTTGTCCGTGGGGTGATTGAGTCGGGGAGGGGGGAAGAAATCGCGTTGCTCACCGGAAACGACGACGCTATCGTTAGCGACCTACTGACGGAGTTCCAGATTCCGCACAACGGCACTATCCACCGCAAACGCATTGTTGGCGGGCTGCTTGGCCATTGGGCATTCTGGACCCACCAGGCCGTTACTCTTCTGGAGCGATGCCATGCCGAGTATGCCAGCGGGGCGATCACCCCAAGCCTGCTGACGCTTGGCGCGCAAACCACCGAAGCCAACGCGGCGTTCTTCGATGCTGCGAACCGTTTTGCCGGCTGCATCCCGGGAATCCACGAAGCGTTGCGGCGATCCGGATTGCTGGCCAACCGCTTCTGCTTGGACCCCCACGAAGAACTTTCTGCGGGGCAGCTGCGGGAGATTAACCGCATCTACCAACTCTATCCTCATCTTACCGATGCCCCTTTCGTCAACGAACATCTTGATGATTGGCTGAGATAAAAACAACAACCACACTGCCGGAACATGGCCAACGCACAACCCCCGTTCAACATCGGCATTATTGGCTGCGGCGCGATTGCACGCCAGCATCTGATTGCCATCCAAGCCATTGATGGGCTGAAGCCGTATGCCTACTGCGACGTTCACCCTGACCGTGCCGAATCGTTTCTGAGTGAGTATGGCGGGGGCTACGCCACCGCGGCCCCCAATCGCTTGCTGGATGATCCTGCGATCAACGCCGTGTACATCTGCACCCACCACGACACCCACACCCCGCTTGCTGTGGCCGCCTGCCAAGCTGGGAAGAATGTGATGATGGAAAAACCGCTTGCGCTAACGGTGGAGGAGTGCGCCGAAATTGGCCAAGCTGCCGAGCAATCCGGGGTGATCTTTATGACAGGATTCAAGCTCCGCTACAACCCCGTTGTGCTGAAATCGCGTGAGTTTTTGCCGAACCCAACGTTCGTCATGGCGCAGATTATGGACACCCGCTGGCCCGATGATTTCTGGGCGCAAGACCCGGTGAAAGGTGGTGGAAATGTGCTTTCGCAAGGGTGCCACGCAATGGATCTTGCTTGCCACCTGAGTGGCTCCGATCCAGCAGAAATTTTTGCCGAATGCGGAACCCGCTCCCACACCGGAACCGAGGTGATAGACTCACTGGTGGCCACCATCCGCTTTGCCAACGGGGGCTTTGCCAGCGTGGCGATTGGCGATAGCGGAACCGTCCCGCACCTCTCCAAATTCGCTTTCCAAGCTGTTGGTGCTGGGCGTTCGGTGCTGCTGCACGACCGTTTGCAACGGGGTGAGTATTTCGATGGTGAGTCGTCGGAATCGCTGGTGCAGCCGTGCGAGCTGGGGATGGAGTTGGAGAACCGCGAGTTCCTTTCTGCGATTGCCGAAGGCCGCCGGCCCGCAACCGGTTGGCGCGATGGATTGCGCGCAACCGCCATGATCCGTGCGGCGTTCCGCGCTGCCGAAACACGCGCAGCACAATCGCTGCACCTTCCGCCAAACCCATGATCCCAACAGCAACCACTGGCGATTGGCTCCGATTCCGGCACGATTCTCAGCTAAGCGGCCACCAGCCCCTTGCCGGAAATATCCAGCATCCATCGGTGATTGCCCGCTACCCGCTGGGCGGCCCGGTGTTCCATGCCGAATCGTTCCTGCTGGATGGCCAGCCGCTGCTGCTGATGCTGTGGGGCGGGGTACTGCATTGCCTTCGGTTGGATGGATCCATCCGTTGGAAGTCAATCCCGATGGGCTTCGAGGGGGTGATTGGCGTGGACGATCTGGACAACGACGGACGGCTGGAGGTGGTGCTGACCAACGGGCGCACGATTGCTGTGGTTGCTGCCGATAGCGGCGCGGTGCTGTGGCAGGAATATCTTGGCCCACCGTACTCCGCTGGGGTGATGCCCACCGGCGCGCTGATTCACCATTTCCCGCAGCTCGGTTCCGGGAAGCAGTTGGCGGTTGGATTGCTGAGTTCGAAGGAGGTGATCCTGTACGACTTCACCCCCGGGGCAAGCAACCCGCGCCGGCTGCACACGCTGTGGATGGATGATTTCTTCCACCCCACGCTCCTTGCCTGCGACGTTGACGGCGACGGAGCCGACGAGCTAATCGTCACCAAATACGCGGCAATCTACACCTTCGACCCGCTGAGTGGCGCGCTGAAATCGGCCTGCCACTGGTCCAGCGGCGGGACCCCAAAACGGAACTACGGCCTGTTCGTGGCGCGTGATTTGTGCGGAGCCGGGCGGCTTGATTTTGCTGTGCTTTCCAACCGTGTTTCCAAGCACCTTGCGGTGGTGGCCAACAACGGGCGCGGCCAGCTTTCCATTGGCTGGGATCGCTTCATCGAACATATCTACCCAACCGATAGCCGCGAGCTTCGCTACACCTTCAACTCCTGCACCGACGTTGATGGCGACCAACGGATGGAGGTCATCATCAGCACGTTCAACGAGCTTGGCGATGGCGCGTGGCATCTGGAAATTTTGGATGCGCGCTCCGGGGCTGTTCGGCTGGATTGCAAGGGATTGATGCTGCATGGAGTTCAGCAAGATTCGTGCGGCGGATGGATGATTCTGGCAAGCCACCAAACCGAGCGGCAGCCACGTGAGTTTGCAACGATAGGGGCCTACCGCTACGACGGAACCAAACTCCATCGGCTGTGGGAAGTTGCCGATGGGGCGTTTGCTGGGCGGTTCTGCGGGCATGATTCCACCACCTCAGTATTTCGCTCGGAGCTTCCCCCCGAGGACGAGGTTTGGGCTGTTCCGGTGGATGGGGTTCTGACGATTCCAATACTTGGTCGGGATGGCGTGTTGCGGTTGTTTCAGCAGGGGAGGGATGGCGATAACTGGAGTTGGCATCCAACGTTCGCGGCTGGCAACGTGGCCGCGTTGTTACTCTGCAGCGATTTGGATCGGGACGAACGCACCGAGTTTCTGGTAAGCTGCTGGGATGGAACTTGCCGGATACTTCGTGCCGATGGAACCACCGTCAGCAGCTGGCGAACGGGCCTGCGGCTTCGCCCCGGAACTGGCCCCTACTACCTTGCGCGACCGATGCAAACCCCAACGGTTGCGGGCCAGAACCAGCAGCGTTTCTGTGCTGTTCCCGACGGCGGGAACAACATCCATCTGCTGCAATGGTCGCCTGAGTTCGGGGGATTGATCCTCGATAAAATTCTGGTTGGCCGCGGGCGCGTTGGGCCGGAAGAGACGTTTCACTCTGCCGATTTCATCACGCTTGATGGCCGATTGACCTTGCCGTTAAGCCTTGTGGGGGAAGGGCGAAGCGTGTTGGAGTTGCACGACGTTGGCGGCGGCAACCACCCTGGCCAGCGGCGCATCGGCTGCGATACCTTCCCCGCTTCCCCCGCGCAGCCTTCCGGTAGAATTGGGCTGAGTGAGTTCACCCATGTTGACGTTGATGGCCGATCGTTTTGGCTGCTTGCTGGCTACGCTTCGGCCTCGATGAACAGCGAGCGGATGGTGGCGATTGACGCGACCGACCCAGCCAACGCGCACCAAACCTGGGCGCGCCAGCTGATTGGCGAAGGTGAAGAAGGGCGTGGCTTTGGGCCATGGAATGCCATGTCGGTAGTGAAAGAAAAGGATGGGAGAGCAAGCCTGCTCTTCCTTGCGAAGGACACCGTGTGCCACGTTGACCCGGCAACGGGGCAGTTCATCCATCCGCCGTGGCAGCTGCGTCCGTTCAACACCGCCGATATGCGCCGGCGTGGGCTAACGATGGATGATTTTGCAGCCTACGGCGCGCTGATCCCCTGCGATGTTGATCGGGATGGAGCGGAAGAATATCTGGTTGCTGGGGCCTACGGTGGGGGGGGCGTTATCAACCCCGATCACACCATGCGTTGGTGGATCACTGCGCCCCTTTCATCACTCTGTGGCAGCCTTCCCGGGATTGCCGATGTTGATGGGGACAGCTTCCCAGAGCTTGGCCTAAGCTACGCCAACGGTGATTTTGTTTGCCTGCGTGCCAGCGACGGATTGGAGAAATGGCGTGTGCATCTTGGAAGCCAAGCAACCGGTGTGGCTACCTGTGATATTGATGGGAATGGAATGCCGGAATTCCTGCTATCCACCCAAGCCGGCGAACTGCTGGCGATTGGCGTTGCCAGCAACGGCGTTGGCATTGTGAAATGGCGGCTGAAACTTGGCTACACACTTGGCCAGCCAATCGCTGCCGATATTAACGGCGACGGGAAAAGTGAGGTGATTCTGGTGAGCGGGGAAGGGGAGATTCTGGTGGTAGGGGGATAGTGCTTCCAGCTAAAATTTTATCATTATCTCAATTCTGATGGCTGTTGACCGCTGCATCTGCAAGAACGTCCCTTTTTCCGAAGCCTTGCTGCTGGCGCGGAAGCATAGCTGCGCAACCGTCGCCCAGCTTCAGGCTTTCACTCCGCTGGGAACAAACTGTGGGCGGTGCATCCCCTACATGCAGCTTGCGTTGCTGACCGGCCGGGACGACCTTCCGGTGCTGGATGACGCAACGCAGCAGCAGTTGCGTGCTGCTGCTGGGGTTCCCGATGTGGGAGGAAGAGGATGAGTGCCGCGTTCGCAATGTGGTCCGGCGGGAAGGATTCCCACTACGCACTGCACCGCGCCCAGCAGGCAGGGGTTCGTTGCGCGTTGTTGGTGACGTTTGTTGATGCCGAGACAGAGTTGGTGATGTCGCACCGATTACCGCCGGAGTTGATTGAGGAACAAGCCGCGCTGGTGGGTATCCCACTGCTGAAAATTCGGGCCACCTACGCCACCTACGAGCGCGAGCTTCGGAACCTGCTGTTCGATCTGCGAAGCGATGGCCTTACCCGTGGCATTTTTGGCGACATCTACCTGCGGGAACACCGCGACTGGTTCCAGAATGTGGTGAAGGATTTCGACATCCGCGCACTCTTCCCGCTGTGGGGCATTCCCACCCAGTTGTTGATTGAAGAACAACGCCGAACAATGCGCGCAGTGATTATCCAACTTGAGCGAAAAATCAGCGAATCCTACTTGGGGAAGGAGGTGAACCGTGAGTTCATTGACTACATGCTGGAAATGGGATATGACCCCTGCGGCGAAAGTGGCGAATATCACACCTTCGTCTGCGCCAGCCCGCTGATGCAGGGGGAAATCATCCTAACCCACGCCGAACGCCACGCCACACCAGAAATGGTGGGGCTGGAGATTGATTATTGGAAAGTAGAAGATCGGGCAGCAGGATGAATGAAATGGCGAATGCCGAATAAACAATCTTCCAGCGGAACACATCTTCCGCTCATGCTGAGCCTCGTCGAAGCAAGCCACCGAACGGGCAATCTTTCACTCCCCAAATTCCGCATTCGGCGGCACTTGCTCCTGAAACACCTCTGTTAATTTCTCCACCAACGCATCCACATGCTCCGGCTGGAAAATGTAGGGGGGAAGCAGGCGGATCACCGTTTCGCTGGTGGCGTTGGCGATGATCTTCCGCCGGAGCAAGGCTTGCACAAATGGGTCGGCGGGGAGCTTCAGCCCAAGTCCCATCATTGCCCCTGCCCCGCGAACGTCGCGGATGATCGCCGGAAATTTCTCCTTCAACCCTTCCAACTGCTGCCGCAGATATTCCCCTGTGGCGTTGATGTTCTCCATCAATCCATTCTCAAGCTCTTCCAGCACCACTAACCCCGCCGCGCAGGCAACCGCGTTGCCGCCGAACGTTGTGCCATGCTGGCCCGCGCCCCAGATAGTGGCCAACGCTTCGGTTGTCAGGATTGCGCCAAGCGGAAGCCCGCCACCAACCCCTTTTGCCACGGTGACAACATCGGGGCGAACGTTGAAGCGATCGAACCCGAAGAACGTTCCGGTGCGTCCGGCCCCTGCCTGTACTTCGTCGGCAATCACCAAGAAGCCATGCTGTTCCCGCAGCGCGAACAGCTCGCGAACAAATTCCTCGGTTGCCCACTCGATTCCCCCTTCCCCTTGCAGGTGTTCGATAACCACGCCGCAGACCGTTCCATCCATTGCGCTGCGTAAGGCGGCAGGGTCGTTGAACGGAAGGATGTGGCAATCCGGGAGGAAGGGGCCCATGCCATCTTTGTAGCGGGGTTTATCCATGATGGAAAGCGCGCCGTAGGTTCTTCCGTGAAACCCACCGGTGAACCCGATCACCGTTGTCTTCCCCTGCGGGTTCCCCCATGCTCGCGCAAATTTGATTGCCCCATCGGCAGCCTCGGTTCCGCTGTTGCTCAGGAATGCGCGGTCGTATCCGCTTAGCTGGCACAGCTTCTCCACAAAAGTGATTTGCGCGTCCTGGTAGAAGTAGTTCGACAGGTGCATGTACCGGCGCAACTGCCGCTCGATGGCTTCAATCACGCGGGGGTGGCTGTGGCCCAATGCGTTCACGGCAATCCCACCCAGGAAATCAAGGTAGCGGTCGCCGTTCAGCGTGTGGACATACATCCCGTGGGCATGGTCAACCTCCAACGCCAGCCGTTTGTAGGTCTGCAGAAAGTGTTCGTGTTCGCGTTCGGTTAGTGTTGCGGTCATTGCGTGTGCTGTGGTTGCTTCAGGGTTTTTCTGGCAAGATGGAACTGAGAAGATGGGAAACGAACGCAGCCCCTGTTTCACCAAACTGGCTGGAACAGAGGCTGCAAGTGTGTTGCGCGCTAAGATTCTGTGCGTTGCTGATTCCGGCGGCCAAAAATTTATCCCCGTTTGACAGGGGGCTACCACCGGTATCCGCCACTAACGGTTCTTCTTCTTGTGGCGATTCTTGCGCAGTCTCTTTTTCCGTTTGTGGGTTGCCATTTTATGGCGTTTCCGCTTTTTTCCGCAGGGCATGGTTGTCGCTCCGAAAAACGTTGAATGTATGTGTGTTTGTTCTGACTGATTCCAAAAATGGGACTGCAAATATAGGTCGCTCAATCCAAAATGCCGCCCCTTCCCGTGAATTTCTTGTTGCCGCTACAAACTGCTACTTGGTGGCCCCTTGCGATTGCCCAACTGGAGGATGCCCGCTTTTCAACATCTCTATCACCTGCTTGGCACGCTCGGCTTGCGGCGAGTTGGGCGCGGTGGTGATAACCTCCTGCAACCACAACCGGGTACTGTCGCGATCCCGCTTGCTGATGTAGAACATGGCAAGGTTGTACGCAGCGTTGACGTGGTCGTCGAACTCCTTTGCCACCTGTTGCAGCACTGCGATTGCCTCATCCACTAGCCCCAATTCAAACATTGCCGTTGCCATATCGGTGCGGACATCGGGGTTTTTTGGGTCGGTTTTCAGATAATCGCGGTAGTTCGGCACGGCATCGCCGAACAGCTTGGCATCGTACTGGGCGTTGGCAAGCATCAGCTGTACTTTGGGATCGTTCGGGTTCTGTTTGGTGACGGTTATCAGGGAGTCAATCAGCTTCAGCAACTGTGGCGAAGCCGCTTGCTCCGTTGGTGGGTGTCCTGCCGGAAGCTCTTCTCCCGTTGCCGCGTTCCCCCCCTGGGGTGGTGCTGGCGCGCCGGGCGCAGGTTTCTCAACCGGGGCAGCAATCACGTACAGAACAAAGGTCAGCCCAATGGCAAGTATCCCCATTGCCATGTAGTTTCTTCCCATCGAGCGTTGTTTTTGGGAGGGGGGAGTTGCTGGTTGTGAGGTCTGTTGAGGTATTCCCACGCTGGAGGAATCGTCAACGATTGGCGACAAGAGTTCGCCACAGGTTGAGCATTCCACCGCCGCTGCGGTGTTGATTGCTCCGCAAGCCGTGCAGGCGCGTTTGTTATTCTCCATTGTTCCCTCCTTCCTTCCCCCGTTTCACCTCCCGATCCACAAACTGGCGCAACTCGCGCGAGACCTTGAAGTGGGGGACGTACTGGGTGTCCAGCTCCACAACTTCGCCGGTGCGGGGGTTCCGTCCGGTGCGTGGTGCGCGCTCCTTCACGCGGAACACGCCAAAGTTCCGCAGCTCGATAGTTTCGCCACGGCAAAGGCCGTCGGCTACGGTTTTCAGGAAGCCATCTACCACGGCTTCGGTTTCCATTTTGGTGAGCCCAGTCCCCTGGGCAATCGCATCAACGATGTCCGCTTTTGTCATGTTGAAATAACAATGAAGTTGTGCTCAGCTTACGCACTACAATGAATGATTCTGTTCGGCGGGGTCTATTTTGCTTCGCGAAAGTTATATTCTGGCCGTAGCCGAACCATCTAACCAAACCAATTCTCACAACTGCCATGAGGACCTTCAAACCATTTCTTCTTCTTGGAACCACGCTTTGCCTTCTGACTGCCTGCAAAGATACCGTCCCCGAAGATGAGAACGCCGCCAATACAGATTCCACCAAACCGAAGATTGTCACAATCACAAAAGGGGAGCATGGCCGCGCCCCGGAAAGTGTGACGCTGACAGTGAAGACACCCGCAAAGGATGAAGTTGTTGGCAAGGACAGCCTGAAAATTATTGTTGACCTGCAAGGGTACATGGCCGGATTGCCAACCGAAGGGGAGCAATCGCAGGGGATCAACTACTCCAAGGAGGGGCAGCACATCCATATCATCATTGATGACAAGCCCTACATGGCGATGTACGACCCCGAAGGATTTATGACCCCGCCGTTGCCGGAAGGCCCCCACACGATTCGCGCTTTCCCAAGCCGCTCCTGGCACGAAAGCCTGAAATTGCCAGGCGCGTTCGTTGCCCACACCTTCTACGTTGGCAAAAAAGAAGGTGAGCCAGCACTGAAGGAGGGCGCGCCGCTGCTGACCTACAGCCGCCCAAAAGGGGATTACAAGGAGAAGGATGCGCAGAAAGTGTTGCTGGATTTCTACATCAGCAACTGCCAGTTAGGAAAGGATGCCTACAAGGTGATTGCCTCGGTTGATGGCCAAGCGAAGGACACCCTGACCGAGTGGGTTCCGTACTTCATCGAAGGGTTAAGCGATGGTGAACACACCGTAAAATTGCAGTTGATTGATCCTGCGGGCCAGCCGGTTCCTGGGGCGTTCAACTCGCCGGAAAGAAAAATTCGCATCAACCCAACAACGCCAGCCGCCGCGCCGGCTGCGCACCAGCACGACACCGGGATGAAGCATGATTCGGGGAAAAGCCCAACCATGAAATAATGACGCTTATGCGAAATGTCGAATGGAGAAGAGTGAAGAGTGAATGGTGAAGAGTGAATGGAGAATAGCGAATGCAAAATCCAGTCAAAAAAATATGCGCCAATTAAAAATTCAGTCAACAACCGGAACAATTCCCGTTGGCAAGATGCTTTGCTTGGGGAAGAATTACGAAAAGCACGCAAAGGAGATGGGGGGGGAAGTTCCCCCCGATCCAGTGATTTTTCTGAAGCCCTCCACTGCGCTGGTTGGCAATGGCGGAACAGTACTGATCCCCGCAATCAGCGATGACCTTCACCATGAGGTGGAGTTGGTGGTGGTGGTTGGATCAACAGCACGCGATGTTGCGCCGGAGCAGGCAATGGATCACATCCTGGGCTATGCCGTCGGGTTGGATATGACCTTGCGCGACGTGCAGTCGGTGGCCAAACAACGGGGGGAGCCGTGGGCCGTGGCCAAGGGGTTCGATACCTCGGCACCGATTGGTGATATTGTGCCGAAAGAGCGCGTCCCCGACCCACACAACCTGATGCTGAAGCTGACCGTCAACGGCCAGGTGCGCCAGCATGGGGCCACCGCTGCGATGATTCTGAAAATCCCCTACATCATCAGCTACCTTTCCCGCATTTACACGCTGGAGCCGGGGGACTGCATTTTCACAGGAACTCCAGAAGGAGTAAGCCGTGTGCAGCCGGGCGATATGCTTGTTGCTGAAATCGAAGGGCTGGCAACATTGAGCGTTGGGGTTGGAAGAAGGTGAGCGGTTTCTGCGGCTCGGGCGTGCATCATCACCCCAGCCGATGCGCGTATTTCACGGCTCCATCTGCGTCGTGAAAATGGAGGTAGATGCCATTGCTGTTGATCGCCATCCAGACGTAGCCCATGTTGGTTGCCGCGTAGATGCTGTTCTCCTTCCACGACGTGTCCCGATGCCCGCCGCCGCCGCCAGAAACCACGTAGCTAACTCCATCAACAGGCTTCAGCAGTTGGATATCGTGGTCGTGGCCGCACAGATAGAGCGGGACATTATGTTTCACCAACACCTTCTCGAACGCATCGCGCATCCGCTTCAGGTTGCCGTAAATGCCGTTGGAGTAGAGCATATGGTGGCCAAAAACAATCTTCCACTGTGCGTCGGATTTTCCCAGCTCACTATCCAGCCACGCGCTCTGTTCGGCGGCGGCACCTTCAACGGCGGTTTGCACCCGTTGGGTATCCAGCGAAAACAGCTGCACCGTTGTGCCATCGGGGGCTGTGAGTTTTTGGGTGTAGTAGCGTGCCGGCATCCGCCATTGTGGGTTTAGCTTGCTGTACTCCACCTGTGCTTCCGGCACAAATCCGTAGTCGTGGTTGCCCAGGGTAGGGAAGAAGGGTTGCGTCAATCCGCGGTCGTGGTACATCTTCACGAACTTCCGCTCCCACTGCGGGTCCTGGGCCGATTGCACCCCTTTCGGGTAGATATTATCCCCCGTGGAAATCACGTAATCGCACCCGTACTCCTTTGCGGTTTGCAGCATCGAAGTCGCCACCCGCGCCTGGCCGCTGGCACCGGTTCCCCAATCGCCAATCACCAGAAACCGCATCCCCTGATCTTTTGGAAGAGCGAACGGAGTGAACGGGGGAATCGCCTTTGCCCCTTTCACTTCCGATTTCCCCCCAAGCGTAGACCACAGGGCAAAAAGTTTTTCGTGGAAGGCAACGGAGGTTGCCGCAAAAAGCCCAGCAGTGGCAAGGGCTGTCTGTTTCAGGAAGGAACGGCGTTGCATGGGATATGATGGAAATGTCGAATGTCGAATGTCGAATAGCCACTGACCAAAAGATTAGTGGGAATATCGAATGCTGAAAGGTGAAGCTCTGATTTTTTTCATACTTCATCCCCCCCCCCCCCGCGCCCCCCTGCTACGCTGCAAGCAGCTTCGCGTCCCCCCAAGCGTGGGGGGAAAGAGGTATCGAGTGTCGAATGTCGAATGAAAGTGCGGGACTTCTCTGAATCCCAATCACCGTCGCCGAATGACCAAGGACCAAGGACCAAGGACTAATGCCCACTGCCTAATGCGCCTGATACCAATTCTTCCCAATCCCCGTTTCCACCACCATTGGCACGGGGTCAAGGGGGAAGCAGGTCTCCATTGTTTCTTTGACGAATGCGGCCACCGCTTCGGCTTGGCTGGCGGGGGCTTCAAACACCAATTCGTCGTGAACTTGCAGAAGCATCGCTGCATCGGGGAAGGCCGCCGGAAGCTGGCGGTGGATGTCAATCATCGCCAGCTTAATGATGTCGCTTGCGCACCCCTGAATCGGCATATTGATCGCCGCGCGCTCTTCCGCCCCGCGTGTTGTTGGGTTGCTGCTGTTGATGTTCGGGTAGTGCCTGCGCCGCCCGCTTAGCGTCTCAACATATCCCAGCGTCCGCGCCTTCTCCAGCGTGCTGCCGATGTAGCCCTGCACGCCGGGGTATTTCTCAAAATAGGTTCGGATTAACTCAGCTGCTTCGGTCTTGCTGATCTTCAGCCGCCGCGCCAGCCCGAACGGACCGATGCCGTACATGATCCCAAAGTTCACCTCCTTTGCGCGCCGCCTCATGTTTGGCGTGACTTCGCTGGGCGCAACATTGAAGACGTTGCTGGCGGTGGCAGTGTGGATATCGAAGTTCTCCTGGAACGCCCGCACCAATGCTTCGTCGCCGCAGATGTGCGCCATGATCCGCAGCTCAATCTGCGAGTAGTCGGCGGAAATCATCACCCCGTCGGGCATATCCGTTGTGAACGCCTTCCTGATCTCCTGCCCCATCTCCGAACGGATCGGGATGTTCTGGACGTTGGGATTGTTCGAGCTTAACCGCCCCGTGCTGGTGACGGCTTGGTGGTAGCTGGTGTGAATCCTTCCGGTGCGTGGGTTGATAAGGCTTGGGAGCGCGTCAACGTAGGTTCCTTTCAGCTTGGCAGCCTGGCGGTATTCCAGTACTTTTTCCGGCAGGGGATGGAGCGCGGCAAGCTCCTCCATCACAAATTGGTCGGTGCTGTATCCGGTTTTGGTTTTCTTTTTGGTTGGCAGCTTCAGCTCAACAAACAGGATGTCGGCAAGCTGTTTGGGTGAGTTGATGGTGAACGGGTGGCCGGCCATCTCGAAAATTTCCCCTTGCAACCGCTCCATAATTTGATCCAAGCTGGAACTGATTTCCTTCAGTGCCGGAACATCAATGAACACGCCTTGCGTTTCCATTGCGGTCAGCACCGTCACCAACGGGAAGTCGAACCTTGTGGCCACTTCCTCAAGGTTCTGCTGGCGCAGTTCGTGGGTAAGCCGGTTGCAGAGTTGCAGGGTGATGTCGGCATCTTCGGCGGCGTATTCGGCCACTGCTTCCATCGGGACTTCGCGCAGTGTAGTTTGGTCCCGCCCGGTCCCGATCAGATCGGTGATGGGGACGGGACGATACCGGAGGAACCGCTCCGAAAGGGCATCCATCCCGTGCGATTGCGTGCTGTCCAGAACGTAGCTGGCCACCATCGAATCCACCGCAAGATTTGCCACCACAACCCCATGCCGTTGCAGCATTGCCATGTCGAACTTTGCGTTCTGGCCACACTTCGGGATGGAGGGATTTTCCAGCAACGGGCCAATCACCCCAAGCGCGTCATCCAACGGTATCCCTTCGGTTGCCGAGCCACGTTTTTCGTCAAGATCGAACAGGTTTTTCCCCGTGGCAGGGTGGGTGATTTCGCTTTGCGCTATCGGCACGTAGAAGGCGTGGTGAGGCGTGGCCGAGAAGGAGAGTCCAAGGATGCTGGCCTTCGCCCAATCAAGGCTGTCGGTCTCCAGATCGAACGCAACCATTGGGCCGGAAGCAAGCTCCGTAACCATCGCGCCAAGCTCCTCCATCGTCCGCACAATGTGGTAGGTGTGTGGTACGCTGGCGATGGTCTGGGGGGCTTGGTGATCGGCGATTGGCGGTTGCTGAGCGGTTGCGGAAGCCGCAGATGTTTCTGCCGTCACACCATTCTTTTCTGGGCTGGCCGCTGCCGATTCTTTGGTCGGTGATGCTTCTGCTGCCGATCTGTCGGCTGCGACCGGTGCAGCGGCTGGCGTTCCCGTTCCCGACTCCGATTCGGACTCCAAGGCGGCTTGCTGCTCCTGGAATCGTTTTGCCAGCGACTTGAATCCTAACTCGGTAAAAAGCGCGATCAATGCCGGGGTGTCGGGGGGATCAAGATGGAGGTCCTGGTAGCTGACTTCCACCGGAACGGAGGTGTGGATGGTGACAAGCTCCTTGGAGAGGAAAGCGTTGTCGCGGTTCTCTATCAGCTTCTTTTTTGTTCCAGCCTTCTCGACCGTCTCAATAGCCTCGTACAGCCCCTCAATCGTGCCGTACTGTTGGATAAGCGGAATGGCAGTTTTCTCGCCGATGCCTTTCACCCCTGGGACGTTGTCGCTGCTGTCGCCCATCAACGCAAGCACATCAATCACCCGTTCGGGCGGCACTCCAAATTTTGCGATAACGCCATCAATCCCCACCACTTCCGGATCGCCGCCGGGGCGGGTTGGTTTGTACACAACCACGCGGTCACTCACCAGTTGAAGGTAGTCCTTATCGGGGGTGACGCAATAGACCTGGTAGCCGTCGGCCTCGGCGCGGCGGGCAAGGGTCCCGATGATGTCGTCAGCCTCGAAACCGGGCATCTCAAGGCAGGGGATATGGAACAGCTTGACGATCTCCTTCACGCGGGCAAGCTGCGGGATCATTTCGGGGGGGAACTCGGGGCGGTGCGCTTTGTAGTCGGCAAATTGGATATGGCGGAAGGTCGGCTCGGCGGTGTCCCAAGCAACAGCAATCAGGTCCGGCTCCTCCTCTTCCAGCAGGCTGATAAGCGCGGTGACAAATGCGAACGTTCCGCCGGTTGGTTCGCCGTTGCGTGCGGTAAGGTGGGCGTTCATCAAGGCAAAGTATCCACGGAACAGGATAGCCATGCCATCAAGCAGGAACAAGCGTTTGGGTTGGGACATCGGTTGTGTGTGCGTGCGTGCGAATGGTCGTGAGAATGCGGCGCAAGATACGCGAAGCACAAAGAGCCACGCAACAGAAGAATAGCCCAGCGAGCGCAGGGGAGTGCGCAAGCCAGCAACCCACCCGATTGCCCCCTTTGCCTATCTCCATGGAGAATCGGAAGTTCGGGCACACAGATACGGGGGATATACGAACTCTGCCGTCATGAAAGGAAAACTGAGATAGCTGCTAACAAACCGCATATTCGCTGTGTTAGCAGAATAGTAGGCTGCATTGATGCAGCAAGATGTTGACGGTGGTAGAAGATTATTGGAGTACCAAACAATGCACAGAACCCAAAACAACACCGTTGTGCTGCTGCTAACAACAGCAGCACTACTGCTTGCCCACACCGGAAGCCATGCCCAACCGAATACTTGGATAGACCCACGACACCCCTCGGTTGCGTGGCTCCAAGAATGGGGCTACATGAGCGGCACAGGCTTGCCATGCAAAGCGCACTGGGGGGAAGAGTTCGGCAAAGGCATCATCCCTCTGGGTGATGTGAACGGGGACGCAATCGCCGATTTCATCCTTGAGCGCTCACGCTGTGATACCCTGTTTGAAGGAGTACGTCCGAACGAACTCCTCCTCTACTATGGAACCAAAGGGCGATTGCCGACTTCTGCATCGGGTATGAGAATTGGCAATAGCGAATTTGGCTCCATTACCAATTTTCTGTGCACTGGTGATTTTAACAACGACCAGTTCACCGATCTGGTGTGTAGCACGCATTTGTTCAGTGATACTGCCTATAACAGTGATGGAAGATACATCGGCTATGTTGTGGTCTTTTGGGGCAATGCCAATGCAAACTACTCGGTCGCTGATACCAGCCGTTTGCCGTGCGATGCACCATGGTGGATATTTCCTAGCAGGGGCTTGGCATTGGATCTTAATGGTGACGCTATTGATGATCTGCTCGTAGGACCAAGCTCTGGATTTGGTGATGGAGCTGTAATCCGCATTGCACGAATGAATATGTACTATGGAGAAGATGGTGTAAAGTGGAGCAAACCATCCCCCCCCCGTCGTGACCGCTGGTGGAATGCGCCTTCGGTCAATACGTTTGTCCTGCTTGACCAAGATTGTGATGGGACAAAAGACCTTTTGTACTATCAAAGCAGCGATCCATATACCATCATGGTTGCTTACCAGAACAGCATGACACCAACTTTAGATACCAGTGACGTAGAGACGATTACCCTTACAGCAGTGCAAGGCCATGCAGCACTCTTCCAAGACGTGACCGGAGACAAGGTTCCGGAGCTTATCACACTTGGTGGGAATTTCGAGCAAGGCCGCATCCGCATTTTTGCTGGCGCGCCGGGGCAACGGCTGAAAGAACAGTACGGCAGCGGCAGCGACAGTGCCGACCGTGCCAACAACCGATTCCCGCTTCGCCCCTGGGCACAGATTATCAGCCCCAATGCCTTGCACGAAGGATGGTTCGGATGGGATTATGGCCTCTTCGATCTCGGTGACGTGAACGATGATGGCACCAGCGAGATCGTTGCCTTCAGCCATCCCTTCATCCTCTTCTACACTACGGGCAACACTCTCGATTCCTTGATTGACATCATGTTCGACCCATCCAATGGTCCTTGGAACTCCACACTCTGCCGTGTTGGCGATGTTGATGCCAGCGGCAAGACTTCCTATGCTGTCACCTTTAATGGAAGAGTTCATTTTTTGAAAGCTCCACCAAAGGATGAGATACCGACCTATGGTGGGCGCATCCGTTCGCTGCCGCATCCACGGGATTTCCGCTGCGAGCAGGCTTCTTCGATTCAGGAGCAACCAGCAGTACCAACCACGTTAGACCTTACTCAACAGGGACTTCTGTTCCCTGGCACTCATTCATTCTATCATCATCGTTAAGGAGGTTCGTATGAACAGGAACATGCTTACATGGTGTTCATTGCTCGCTCTGCTTTGCTCGGTTGAGCTTGGCCATGCCCAACCGAACACTTGGATAGACCCACGACACCCCTCGGTTGCGTGGCTCCAAGAATGGGGCTACATGAGCGGCACTGGCTTGCCATGCAAAGCGCATTGGGGAGAAGAATTTGGCAGAAGCATCATCCCACTTGGGGACGTGAACGGAGACGCGATTGCCGATTTCATCCTTGAACGCTCACGCTGTGATACTGGGTTTGGGCCGAACCAGGCTACTCGTGCTAACGAGTTGCTCCTCTATTATGGAACCAAAGGTCGCTTGCCAGCTTCTTCCTCTGGAAAACGCCTCGGTAATACAGAACTGGGATCCATTACTCAGTTCCTCTGTTCCGGGGATTTTAACAACGACCGCTATGTTGACCTTGTCTGTAGCATCCATATGTTTAATGATACATCACAAGGGCCAACCGGACGAACCATCGGTTATGTCGTTGTCTTTTGGGGAAACGCTACGGCAAACTACTCTGTGGATGATACCAGTCACCTTCAGTGTGATGCTCCTTTATGGCTGATGACAAGTCGAGGAATTGCCCTTGATCTGAACAATGATGCGATCCAAGACCTCCTGGTCAAGGGAACAGGATCAGGGTTTGCTGCTGGTGAATTAGTAAAAATTCCACGGGTCTATATTTTTTACGGGGAAGCAGGAACCAAATGGCATAAGCCCTCACCACCCCGTCGTGACCGCTGGTGGAATGCGCCTTCGGTCAATACATTTGTCCTGCTTGACCAAGATTGTGATGGGACAAAAGACCTTTTGTACTATCAAAGCAGCGATCCATATACCATCATGGTTGCTTACCAGAACAGCATGACACCAACCTTAGATACCAGTGAGGTAGAGACAATTACCCTTGCAGCAGTGCAAGGACACGCAGCGCTGTTCCAAGACGTGACCGGAGACAAGGTTCCGGAGCTTATCACACTTGGTGGGAATTTCGAGCAAGGCCGCATCCGCATTTTTGCTGGTGCGCCGGGGCAACGGCTGAAAGAACAGTACGGCAGCGGCAGCGACAGTGCCGACCGTGCCAACAACCGATTCCCCCTTCGCCCCTGGGCGCAAATTATGAGTCCCAATGCCCTCCACGAAGGATGGTTCGATTGGGAGAATTTCCTCTTCGATCTCGGTGACGTGAACGACGACGGAACCAGTGAGATCGTTGCCTTTAGCAAGCCGTTCCTTCTGTTCTATACCACAGGCAACACCCTCGATTCCCTTATTGATATCATGTTCCAAGTCCCCAGCGATAGCTGGGCAACGATCCGACGCATGGGCGATGTTGACGGTAGTGGGAAAGTCTCCTATGCTGTGAATTTTGCTGAGAAGATTCACTTCTTAAAAGCCCCACCGAAGGATGAGATACCGACCTATGGTGGCCGCATTCGCTCGCTGCCGCATCCACGCGACTTCCGCTGCGAGCAGGCTTCTTCAGTTCAGGAACAACCAGCAGTACCAACCACGTTAGACCTTACTCAACAGGGACTTCTGTTCCCTGGCACTCATTCATTCTATCATCATCGTTAAGGAGAGTACGACCATGAAGAACCGCCAAGACAGAGCAGTCCAATACTCGCTTTCGATCATCATCGCCATGTTCTGCATGGCAACAACCTATGCACAACAACAACCCACGCCACCGCCGATCATCGGCTGGGGGTTCGATGAATTTCACATCGGTGGGGAGATGCTTGCCTATCCCAGCATCGGCAAGGATAGCTTCAACATGGATTTTGTCTATCAGTATGGTGGACATCCGACCATGGCCGATTTGCGAAGCTCTGGGAACGATTCTACCGACCGACGGAACTTCC